>JAQUUX010000031.1 GCA_028693705.1 Lachnospiraceae bacterium
ATCTGCTATTTGCTAGACATTCCATTTAAAATTGTTTATAATTTATAAGATAGCGATATAAAAACAAACAATTTGATAATTATGCCGGAATTGGCAACCTTATCCATATGAGAAATGAATGATTGCAGCCAGTCGGAGAGTTGGGGAAAACGTGAAATATCAAAATAACGTATATCAGTCCTTTACCATGATCATGCAGTTTGGCTTTAATATGATTGTACCAATCTGCCTTTGCAGTTTTGCAGGCATCTGGCTGGATAACAAATTTGGAACCTCTTTTTGGACAGTTGTCCTTTTCTTTATAGGTGCGCTGGCCGGTTTTCGAAACATCTATATCATGGCGAAGAAAATTTATTCGAAAAAGGGTGAACGGGATCATGAAAATGATAAAAAATAGAGTGACTAATTTTGATCAGACAACATCTGAAATGATTCTTGGTATCCTGGGATTTAATCTGGTCTGCCAGGTGGGCGGCGTGTGGTTCGTTCATGATAAAACGGCGTATAGCCTGGGAATCTGGATTGGGGCTGTCAGCGCCTGTCTGGGTGTTATACACATGTGGTGGTCTTTGAATAAGGCATTTATGCTGAGTGAAGGCGATGCAGGACGTAAACTTGCCACACAGAATATCCTGCGGTATTTTTCTTTTGTATTGGTGATGGGATTATCCATGTATAGTGGTTTTATCAATCCGATTGCGGTTTTTATTGGAGTTATGGGCATTAAGGCAGGAGCTTATTTGCAGCCCTTCACTCATAGATGTGCTATGAAATTCAGAAAAAAGGAAACAAAGGTATTACAATAAAATTAAGATAAGGAGGTGAACCTATGAACCAGGGTATTCTGTTATCCTCATCCGGTGGAGCGGAGATTGATTTCTTTATTCACGGTGTCTTTCAGTACAAGCTGTTTGGACAGGATCTGTGGATAACAACAACGCATATTTGCGTATTGATCGTTATGCTGACACTCGTTTTGTTTGCAATAGCGGCAAGGGTGACGATTTCCCATGCATCCGAAGTACCCGGTACATTCCAGAATATAATAGAATTGATTGTAGAAAAACTGGATCACATGGTTAACGGTGTTATGGGTATTCATGCCAGTAAATTCCGAAACTATATTGAGACGATTTTCATTTTTATTCTATTCTGTAATATTTCCGGCCTGCTGGGATTACGGCCACCAACAGCAGATTATGGTGTGACATTTGCACTTGGTCTGATGACATTTGTGCTGATCCATTTCAACAAATTCAGATATCAGCATGTATCAGGAGTTATTAAGGGTCTTTGTGATCCTTGGCCGATTTGGGCGCCCATCAACATCATTGGTGATGTAGCAGTGCCAATTTCATTATCTCTTCGTTTGTTTGCAAATGTATTATCAGGTGTTGTCATGGAGGCCTTGGTCTATGGTCTTCTGTCCAGAATAGCATTATTCTGGCCGGCAGCATTGCATGTATATTTTGATTTGTTCTCAGGAGCAATTCAGACCTATGTATTCTGTATGCTGACGATGACCTATGTTTCACAGGCCTGTGATACAGAAGACGCCTGATGATCAAGCCGGTTAAACGGCAAAGAAATGAAAAAAATTCCAAAAAAAGTATTTTAAGGAGGATTTTGTAAAATGAGTTTTGACGTTAATTTTATTAAAGGTTGTTCAGCAATCGGTGCAGGACTTGCAGTTATTGCAGGTATCGGACCTGGTGTAGGACAGGGTATTGCAGCTGGACATGCTGCAGCAGCAGTAGGTAGAAATCCGGGAGCAAAATCCGATATCACATCTACCATGCTTTTAGGACAGGCCGTTGCCGAGACAACAGGTTTGTATGGTCTGCTGGTTGCCATGCTGTTAATGTTCGTACAGCCACTGGCAAAATAAAGCCTCTTAGTTCCTGCGCTCTGATAAATTAGTCAGAAGACGCGGCAGAAAAAGAAGAGCAGAAAGGAGGCGGCAGATTGAAGACGTTAGGAGCAGGTATCCTGATGACAGGATCAGAAAATGCACTCAGCAGATTGTTTGACTTGGATGCACAGCTGCTTGCGGATTCGGCTTTGATGATATTAGCAGTGTTTGTGCTGTTTTTGGTTCTTTCTAATGTATTATTTAATCCTGTAAGAAAAATGATGCAGGACAGACAGGATAAGATCAAAGGAGAACTGGATCAGGCAGCAGAAGATAAACAGACAGCAGCTGATCTGAAAGCAGAATACGAGGATAAACTGAAGAACGTTGATAAGGAAGCAGAAGAAATTCTGAGTGATGCCAGAAAGAGAGCTGTTGCAAATGAAGCTAAGATTGTTGCGGAAGCTAAGGAAGAAGCAGCAAGAATTATGGAACGTGCAAGAGCAGAAGCCGAGTTAGAAAAGAAGAAGGCCGTAGATGATGTAAAGAAAGAAATCATCCAGGTAGCTTCTATTATGGCAGGCAAGGTGGTATCAGCATCCATGGATACGCAAATTCAGGACAGCCTGATTGACGAAACATTAAAGGAAATGGGTGAGAGCACATGGCTAAGTTAGTATCCACGACATATGGAGAAGCATTATATGAACTGGCCGTGGAAGAGAACAAAGTCGATGTCTTCCAGGAAGAAATACAGGAAGTGCGAAAGGTTTTACTGGAAAATAAAGATTTTGCCAAACTGATGAATCATCCCCATATTTTAAAGGAAGAAAAGATCAAGGTGATTGAAAATGTGTTCAAAGGACGTATCTCCGATGAACTCACCGGTTTTTTCATTTTAACAGTGGAAAAAGACCGATATTCCAATATGAATGGAATCCTGGATTATTTTATCGAAAAGGTAAAAGCTTTGAAAGGAATCGGCATATCCCATGTGACATCAGCAGTTCCTTTGACGGACAGTCAGAAAAAAGAAATAGAGGAAAAACTGCTGGAAACAACCTCTTATAAAACAATGGAAATGCATTATAAAGAAGATCCATCAATTATTGGAGGACTGGTTATCCACATCGGAGACCGGGTAGTGGACAGCAGCATCCAGAGTAAGCTGGCTTCCCTGGAAAAACAGTTATTAAAGATTCAGCTATAACCCCCAGGTAATATCTTAGGGTATAAATATGAAGAAAGGTGCGTACAAGATCCATGAATTTAAGACCGGAAGAAATAAGTTCAGTAATCAAGGATCAGATCAAGAGATATGCCGCAGAACTGGAAGTATCCGATGTGGGTACTGTTATCCAGGTGGCAGATGGAATTGCTCGTGTACACGGCCTCGAGAATGCAATGCAGGGAGAACTTTTGGAGTTCCCCGGTGAAGTTTACGGAATGGTCATGAACCTGGAAGAAGACAACGTTGGTGCAGTACTCCTCGGTAACCAGAGGAACATCAATGAAGGAGATACCGTAAAAACTACAGGACGAGTTGTAGAGGTTCCTGTAGGCGATTGTATGCTTGGACGTGTCGTGAACGCTCTTGGTCAGCCAATTGATGGCAAAGGACCGGTCCAGACGGATAAATACCGTAAGATCGAAAGAGTCGCAGCCGGTGTTATTACCAGAAAATCTGTAGATACCCCATTACAGACAGGTATTAAGGCTATTGACTCCATGGTTCCTATTGGAAGAGGTCAGCGTGAGTTGATCATCGGAGACCGTCAGACTGGTAAGACCGCAATTGCGATTGATACTATTATTAACCAGAAAGGGCAGAACGTAAAATGTATTTACGTTGCCATTGGCCAGAAAGCTTCTACAGTTGCTACCATTGTGAAAACACTGGAAGAATACGGAGCTATGGCTTATACAACTGTTGTTGCGGCAACAGCTAGTGAATTAGCACCATTACAGTATATTGCACCATATTCAGGCTGTGCAATTGGTGAGGAATGGATGGAAAAGGGAGAAGATGTTCTGGTTATCTATGATGACTTGAGCAAACATGCTACTGCATATCGTACACTCTCCTTACTTCTGAGACGTCCGCCGGGTCGTGAAGCATATCCGGGTGATGTTTTCTATTTGCATTCCAGATTACTGGAAAGAGCTGTTCGTATGAGTGAAGAATACGGCGGAGGATCTCTGACAGCATTACCTATCATTGAAACACAGGCAGGCGATGTATCAGCTTATATACCTACTAATGTAATTTCCATTACAGATGGTCAGATTTATCTGGAAACAGAAATGTTTAATTCCGGTTTCCGTCCGGCTATCAATGCCGGTTTGTCAGTATCCCGAGTTGGTGGTGCAGCACAGATCAAGGCTATGAAGAAAATTGCCGCTCCTATCCGTGTGGAATTGGCACAGTACAGAGAGCTTGCAGCATTTGCGCAGTTCGGTTCTGAATTGGATGCAGATACCAAAGAAAAGCTGGCACAGGGTGAAAGAATCAAAGAGGTATTAAAACAGCCTCAGTATACCCCAATGCCGGTAGCATACCAGATTATTATGATCTATGCAGTTACCAATAAATATCTTCTGGATGTGGCCGTTGCAGATATTACACGTTTCGAGAAAGAGTTCTTTGAATTCCTGGATACCAAATATCCACAGGTTCCAAAGGCTATTACCGAAGAGAAGGTTATCTCTGATGCAACGGAAGAGGATCTGAAGAAGGCGTTGGAAGAATTTAAGAAACAGTTCAAATAAGGAAAAGGTGATTACTTATGGCCTCAATGAGAGACATAAAAAGACGTAAGGGCAGCATTCAAAGTACCCAGCAGATCACAAAAGCCATGAAGCTTGTTTCTACGGTTAAATTGCAACGTGCTAAAGGTAATGCGGAGAAGTCTAAAAGCTACTTTACCTGTATGTATGAAACAGTAACCTCTTTGCTTGGAAAAACAGAGAATCTGGAACACAGATACTTAAAGCCGGGTGATTCCCCAAAGAAGGCAGTGGTTGTCATTACCTCCAACAGGGGACTTGCCGGCGGCTATAACTCCAATATCGTGAAACTGATTACCAAGGGAGAATTACCTAAGGAAGATCTGGAAATCTATGCAATCGGTAAAAAGGGCAGAGATGCACTGGCAAGAAGCGGCTATGTAATTAAAGAAGACGCTTCTGACATAATAGAAGAGCCATTGTATTCTGATGCTACAAAGCTATGTAACAAGCTGTTAGAGTCGTTTGCAGCAGGAGAGATCGGAGAGATATATCTTGCATATACCGCATTTAAAAATACAGTAGTGCATGAACCTACTCTTCTCAAGTTGTTACCGGTGGAATTACCGGAAAAAGAGGAAGCGCAGGAAACAAGTAAAGCCTTAATGAATTTTGAGCCGGAGGCAGATGAAGCGCTGGAAATGCTCATACCAAAATATATTACCAGTCTAATCTACGGTGCATTAATTGAGGCTGTAGCCAGTGAAAATGGTGCCAGAATGCAGGCAATGGATTCCGCCACCAGTAATGCTGACGAAATGATTGAAAATTTGTCCCTGCTGTATAACAGGGCCCGTCAGGGTTCCATTACACAGGAATTAACAGAAATTATCGCTGGAGCAGAGGCAATCTCCTAACCGGCATGAAATGGAAACTAGATGCCGCATTTACGGCGAAAGAGAGGAAATATGGCAGAAGCAAGTAAAAGCAAAAGCCATGGTAAAATTACACAGATTGTCGGAGCTGTATTGGATGTAAAATTCAGTGAAGGCGGTTTACCTGAGATCAATGAAGCAATTCAGATTCCGTTAAAAGATGACGGAGAACTGGTTGTAGAAGTTGCTCAGCATCTGGGTGATGATACAGTAAGATGTATCGCCATGGGCAGCACTGACGGTCTGGTCAGAGGCATGGAAGCAATTGCTACCGGTGCCGCTATTACAGTACCTGTTGGTGAAAATACTTTAGGACGTATTTTTAACGTATTGGGCAAACCAATCGATAATAAGCCGGCTCCTACCGATGTAACCTATGAACCAATCCACAGATCTGCACCGGAATTCAAAGAGCAGTCCACACAGACAGAGCTTTTGGAGACCGGTATTAAGGTCGTAGATCTTCTTTGCCCTTACCAGAAGGGTGGTAAAATCGGATTGTTTGGTGGTGCCGGTGTAGGAAAAACGGTACTGATTCAGGAGCTGATTCGTAATATTGCTACAGAACACGGTGGATATTCCGTATTTACCGGTGTTGGTGAGCGTACGAGAGAGGGTAACGATCTGTATCACGAGATGAGTGATTCTGGAGTTATCGATAAGACGACCATGGTATTTGGTCAGATGAATGAGCCACCCGGAGCCAGAATGAGAGTTGGTCTGACAGGACTTACCATGGCAGAATATTTCCGTGATAAGGGCGGTAAGGATGTGCTGTTGTTTATCGACAACATTTTCCGTTTTACCCAGGCCGGTTCTGAGGTATCTGCGTTGTTAGGACGTATGCCTTCAGCAGTAGGTTATCAGCCGACACTGCAGACAGAAATGGGTGCCCTTCAGGAGCGTATCACTTCTACTAAGAATGGTTCTATTACATCTGTTCAGGCAGTTTATGTACCAGCGGATGACTTAACTGATCCGGCACCTGCAACTACATTTGCCCATCTTGATGCAACAACCGTATTATCACGTTCTATCGTAGAACTTGGTATTTATCCGGCAGTTGATCCGCTGGAGTCTACCTCCAGAATCCTGGATCCGAGAATTCTGGGTGAAGAGCATTATCATGTAGCCAGAGGTGTGCAGGAAATCTTACAGAAGTACAAAGAATTGCAGGATATCATTGCTATTCTGGGTATGGATGAATTATCAGAAAATGATAAGCTGGTAGTATCCCGTGCCAGAAAGGTACAAAGATTCCTGTCACAGCCATTCTTCGTAGCAGGTCAGTTTACCGGTCTGGAAGGAAAATATGTACCAATAGCAGAGACTATTCGTGGCTTTAAAGAGATTCTGGAAGGCAAGCATGATGATATTCCAGAAAGCTATTTCTTAAATGCCGGAACAATTGATGACGTACTTGCCCGTGTAAAGTAAGAGGGGTGCGTATATGGCAGAGGAAAAGAGCTTTAGCTTAAAAATTATTACGCCAGATCGGGTTTTCTTCGAAGATCAGGTTGAAATGGTGGAGTTTAATACAACGGAGGGAGAAATTGGTGTTTATAAAAATCATATTCCCCTTACAGTTATTGTAAAACCGGGAGTATTGACTATTACCATGGAAAATGGAGAAAAGTTTGCAGCATTACATTCCGGTTTTGCTGAGATTCTGCCTGATAAAATAACAATTTTGGCAGATGTAATCGAATGGCCGGAAGAAATTGATGTGGATCGTGCAACATCTGCAAAAGAACGTGCAGAAGCAAGATTGCAGGAAAAAACAGAGGATACAGATGTGGAAAGAGCAGAAATTGCATTACGCAGGGCGCTGACCAGAATCGAAGTTCTCAAATAATTCATATGGAATTAAAGATACAAAGTTCTCGGGACAGCCGTACAAGCGGCGGTTCCGGGGACTTTTTGTTATGAAACCATAGAAACGAAAGCTGTAAAAATGCATATGATACAATAAAACACATAAGGCATGTGAATATGGAACGTCAAAGAATATTACCGTTTTATATGGCATATCCACTTCCCATATATCAAAATGATGAAAATACAGTGATGCAGGATCTGGAATATCTCCAGCAGATGTATCCGGCGGAGGCTAAGGAATATCAAAAGAAGATTGTGAGTATGCTGGATAAGTTAGACTATGAGGATAGCATGATCTATGATGAATATCCGGATCGCTGGCAGCTGTTTCGTCTGGCTGAAAGCATCACAAAATCGATTGAAAATGATTCAGATGAAGAAATAGATCCAATGCGAAGGGATCATATCATGGGAATGGTACAGATCCTATTATTTTATGAAGTTTATAAAAGACGTCGGAAAGAAAAGACGGGTTACCTGAAATTCTAGTTGTTCTTTTGCGTTAAAATCATTAGAATAGAGACATACTCTGATATAGTCATAGCTGTGATCAGTTATGACTATATTTGAATTCAATTTGTAAAGGAATGGACTGAATGAAAAAAATAGCTATAAGAGTAGTCGTATTAGTAACGACATTTATTATATCAATGGTGATCACCAGTACGGTTATGAACCAGGGAAATACCGACATGACCACAGAAATGGGGCCGGCCACATTTCCGCTGATGGAAATGGAAGTAAATGGTAAGGCGGTAAATCAGCTGAACGGATATGCAAGACCAATGAAGATCAGTTCCCTGCGTGATACCATTACGCCAATTCAAAGTGACAGACGGGTTAGTTTTTCCATTGAAACATTTCAAAATAATATCAATGACATACAGTATGAAATCCGTAGTCTGAATGGTGAAAGGCTGGTAGAGTCTGCACAAATTGAGGAGATAAATGTATCAGATGGAAAAATACCGGTTTCATTCGTTTTAAAGGATTTGATTGAAGCAAACCAGGAATACAGCATGAGCGTTATCGTAACGTTGGATACCGGTAATATAATATATTTCTATACCCATATTATTATGACAGATGATTATGCTGTAAAAGAAAAATTAGAGTTTGTCAGTGATTTTCATAAAAAAACAATGGATAAAGATAGTGCTACGGACATTGCCAGATATCTGGAACCGGACAGTACCGGGGATAATACAACATTCAGTAAAGTAACTATTCACAGTAGTATGAAGCAGATTACCTGGGGAAATCTTGCGGTTACTCAGATTGGAACGGAAACGATAAATATAAGAGAAATCGCAGCACAGACAGGTTCTTTTACAGTAAATTATATGGTATCAACAGAGGAAAACGGTCAAGAGACTTTTTATAACGTAAAAGAATATTATCGCGTGAGGTATACACCTGAGAGAATATATTTACTGGATTTTGAACGGGATATGCACCAGATATTTAATGAAAAAGTGAACAATTACAGTGGAAATAAAGTGCAGTTGGGTATTGTGAATCCGGAGGAAATCAGCCTGAAGGAAAGCGACGGAGGTAATATTTTTGCATTTACTTCAGAAGAAAGACTGCTTAGCTACAATGTTGTGGATCAGAAACTGGCAGTTTTGTTTAGCTTTTATGATATAGAAAACAGTGATGCAAGGACCTTGTACCAAAATGCCAGTTTGAAAATACTGAGTGTAGATGAAACAGGGAACATACTGTTTATGACATATGGATATATGTGCAGGGGACTGCATGAGGGTGAAGTGGGAATTCAGGTGAATTACTATGATGGTACTCTGAATACTGTTGAAGAGCAGATTTTCATTCCTTATAATGCTTCGACAGAAATATTGCAAAAAGAAGTGGAACAATTATCCTATGTAAATAAAGATGGTCAGCTGTTTGTTTTACTGGATGGAACGGTTTATTGTATTAGTCTGGAAAATAAGAGTGGTGAAATTGTTGCAGCAAGCCTGGAGGATGATTCCTTCCAAATATCTGCCGACCATGACATGCTGGTTTGGCAGGATGGTGAGGATCTGAATAGAACTACAAAATTAATTGTCAAGGATTTAACGACTTTACAGGAAAAAGTGGTGGCAGCAGGTCCTGGTGAATATATTAAACCTCTTGGCTTTATGGGAAAGGATCTGATCTATGGACTGGCAAGAACTACGGATATCGTAAGAGACAGTGCAGGCAGAGTTACTTTTCCAATGTATACGGTAAGGATACAGGATGAATATGAAGATACTCTCATGTCTTATACCCAGGAGAATGCGTATATTACAGGCTGCTCTATTAGAGATAATCAAATTACTCTGAACAGGGTACAAAAGACAGAAAGCGGAGAGTATGAGGAAATCTCTGATGATCAGATCATGAATGCCAAAGAAGCGGATAACAGCACAAATTATCTGGATAAGACGGTGACGGATGATTATGAGACAACCATTCAGATTGTTGTAAAAAACAATATCGATGGAAAATCGGTTAAGGTACTGACACCTAAAGAAGTATTATTTGAGAGTGGTCGTGAATTTAATGTGGAAGAAACCGAAGAGCAGGCAGACCGCTTTTATGTATATGCAAAAGCTGGTTTAATGGGCATCTATATGAGTGCAGAAAATGCGGTAAATGCAGCGGATCTAAACTCGGGAGTTGTCATTAATGATGCAGGCAATTATGTGTGGATTAAAGGAAATCGTAGTACCAGAAATCAAATAATGGCGATTACCGGGACACAGGTAACAGAAGAAAAAGACAGCCTGGCCATTTGCCTGGATACAATGCTGGCTTTTGAAAATGTTGCAAGAAATACAGAATTAATGCTTGAAAATGGAATGTCAGCAACAGATATTCTTGCTGAAAATATAGAAAATGCCCAGGTGTTGGATCTTACCGGTTGCAGCCTCGATGCAATACTGTATTACGTGAATAAAGATATACCGGTATTAGCCAACTTAAATGATGGAAAAGCAGTTCTGGTCATTGGATTCAACGAACAGAATATTGTAGTGATGAATCCGGAAAGTGGAACTGTTTATAAAATGGGCATGAATGATGCCACAGAGTGGCTGGATGAAAATGGTAATAAATTTATTACCTACATTAAGAACGAATCCTAATGTGAATGAGCAATATTAAAAATGCATTTTAAACAAGTTATATTTTTCCAGAATATGTAATAAAATCATACCCAGAATACCACCGGAGATGATTTCTCCCAGCCCTACGGTCAGCATGAAGTAAGGAATAGAGCCTTCAAACTGGTAAACGTAAGCCAGTACAAAAGGAACAATAATAGTATTGGAAATAATATTGGGGACAGGAACCAGCCATTTATATTTACGCACAGCATAGGCAAGTACAGCACCGATTAAGGTAGCAAGACTTCCAAATATGATATCCAGAGGCATACAGCCAGTCAGTATATTACTTAGAATACAGCCAACGAAAAGCCCCGGGATAGCTGCCGGTGTAAAAAATGGTAAAATGGTGAGTGCTTCAGAGAAGCGAACCTGAATGACATAATTTGCCAGACCGAAAGCATTGGCAATAAATGTCAAAATGACATAGAGGGCAGCGATCATAGCGCCCTGGGTTAAGAATAGAACTTTTTGATTTTTCATAATTTTCTCCCTAGTTTTGTTTTTAAGATGAAGTATGAGGCTGCATACATCTTGGTCAGGATGGTTGCGAACTGACGTGTTTCATTATACATGAGCGGGAGAATATTGCAATATAAATTTGAAATGATACGAGACAAACTTGTAGATGTGAGATTACTTATCAATTACAAGTAATTGAGCAAAATCGTGGAGAATCTCACTGAGGCACCATTTTAACGTATCAAATGCGCCGGCTTTATAAAGATTAATCAGGATCATGCCAATAGGAATAGAAATAATCATGCCAATGACACTGCTGACGCGGTATCCTATATACATGAAGAGCAAGGTGGCGAAAGGATCCATACCAACGGATTCGCCCACCAGTTTGGGCTGTACTAATTGGTGAACTACCAGACAGACGGCATATAAAATGATCATACCTGCAGCGGCGCCCAGGTTTCCGGAGAATAATTTAATAATTGCCCATGGACATAATACGGTACCGGTTCCGAACAGGGGCAGCATATCCAAAAAGGCAATACCAAATCCAATCAGCCAAGCATAATCTACATCTAACAGGACCAGTCCGATTAAAACAATCACATAGATAATTCCCATGATCTTGAATTGTGCTTTAAAATAAGCACCTACTACACGAATGGCCTGTTCGTAGATGTTTCCGACATTTTCCTGAAAGGAAGCAGGAAGATGCTTTTTTGTAAGCTTCAAGAGTTTTTCACGATCAGCGATAAAGAAATAGGTTGCAAGAAATCCCATGACGATGTTAACAAGCGCATCGGGAATCCCTTTCGCAAAACCGCTGATGGCAGTCACTGTAGGCTCCCCGTTACCAACAACCACATTATTTAAGGAACCTTCCAGTGCAACTACTAATTTATTGAGATCAAAACCGTTCAGAAAAGGAATACTGTTTAATAATCGCTCTATCTGTTCTAAAGCCCTTGTAATCTCAATTCCTGCATTTGCATACATCGTAGGTAAATTATCCGTAAAACCGATCAATCCGGTAGCCAGTGCCGCGCCGATCCCATAACATGCCAAAACAACTATAGCAATAACAAATATGATAATTAAGGCAAAGCCATATTTTCTTTTGATATTAATTTTCTTTTCAAGAAAACGGACAACAGGATTGGCTATTAACGACAAAATAAAGCCCACAACAAATGGCATAAAATAAGCCAATACTCTAGGCGCTACAAAAACCACAAACAATATTGCTACTACCGCTGTCAACAAATTACAGAAAATCTTCAAATACTTCGTAGACTGCTTCATAATATGCCCTCGATTATTCTTCAAGAATATTATTACTCTTAAACACTTATTCTATAATTAAAACAATTATAGGACATCTTCCCATGAAAGACAAATCAAATATACGGTCATTGCGTAGTGAATGGATAGATAATTTCGATACAGAATCTTGAAAAACGTCAGCACTTGCAAAATGAAAGAAGCACAGGAGTCGGTTTAACCGAATTCCTGTGCTTCTTATATTTTGCTTAGTGTCTGCTACGTTTTTCAAGAAGCGAGAGCGTTTCTGTAGAGAAGTTATCTATCTATTCACCCACACTTATGACCTTTTTATTTAGTCTAAAGGTTTTTATTTAGTGCCTTCCGGTGTATACTCTAACTCCCCGCTCTTATATCTGCTTACTATGTTCTGAATTCTCTCAATAGGATTCAATAAATCGCTGATAGAGCTGTCATGATTTAAGGTATCAATAATATAAGCAATATATTTACTCATATCGCAGTTGATATACCATGGACAGCTTAATAATTCAGGAGTCTGGTAAATCAGGTTAGTAGTTAATACTCTGGTAATGATACCATCTTCAAAAGCCTTGTCAAAGCCCTTTAAGCCATTTGTGAATAAACCAAATGTAGCACAGATGAAGATGCGACGTGCTTTTCTTTCCTTTAATGCTGCGGCAACTTCCAGTACACTTTCACCGGAGGAGATCATATCATCGATGATAATTAAATCTTTTCCTTCCACGCTGGCACCTAAGAACTCATGAGCAACGATTGGATTACGTCCGTTTACAACGGTAGTATAATCACGGCGCTTGTAGAACATACCCATATCCATACCTAATACATTTGCCATATAAACAGCACGTCCCATACCGCCTTCATCAGGGCTGACCACCATCATATGTTCGGAATCTAACTGCAGATCCTTAGTATGACGCAAGAGACCCTTAATAAACTGATAAGTAGGAGAAACTGTTTCAAAACCATGAAGCGGAATAGCATTCTGTACGCGGGCATCATGAGCATCAAATGTAATGATATTGTCAACACCCATAGAAACCAGTTCTTTTAAGGCAAGAGCGCAATCCAGAGATTCTCTGGAAGTTCTCTTATGCTGTCTGCTTTCATATAAGAAAGGCATGATGACCGTAATTCTTCTGGCTTTACCACCTACAGCAGCAATAATACGTTTCAGATCCTGATAATGATCATCCGGAGACATATGATTTTCATGTCCGCACAGAGAATAGGTCAGACTGTAATTTGCTACATCAACTAAAATATAAAGATCGGATCCTCTAACGGATTCCAGGATAACGCCTTTTGCCTCACCTGATCCAAAACGGGGAACCATTGCATCTAAAATATAACTATCACGCTGATAACCTGAAAAAGCAAGGCTATCCTTATGTTCGCTTTCTCTTTCAGTTCTCCATTTTACAAGATAGTAGTCAACCTTTTCACCTAAAGGTTTGCAGCCCCGTAGGGGGATCATCCCAAGAGAACCTACCGGGATTGTATCAAGATTTCTTTTTTCTTCACGTTTTGCCATGAAAGAAGCCTCACTTTCTGTTCAACATTCGTTTTTTGTACATCCGAATATCCGGACCGGAAATACGGATAATTTCATAATTGCTGGTAATTCTGGAAAAAATTCTGTCGGAATACCGGTCTCTTAATTCCGCCAGCGAAAGATTGGTAGAGATGATCGTTGCTTTTTTTCTGATATGACGTTCATTCAGACAGGAAAACAACTGTGTTGTGACGAAATTATTGGTTAACTCCGTTCCAAGATCATCAATGATAACTAAATCGCAACTGAAGAGATCTGCATAAGCAGAAGAGAGCTCTTCTTTGCTCTTATAATCGAAAGAATACCTTGATAATAAATCGAACAGTCCAACTGCACTGAAATACAGCACCGCATGCCCCTTCTCAATGAGCTCTTTGGCAACACAGCCGGAAAGGAACGATTTCCCCGTACCTACTGTACCATAAAAGAATAGATTATGGTAGTCAGAGTTAAAGTTTTTTACAAAATTATGACAGGTTTCAACAGCATTCTGGAAGTGCAGTAAATCCTCACCTTGATAGTATTCATAAGAAATCATATCAAAGTTTTCACTCTTTATCATTTCCTGAATATGAGACTGCTCATATAACAGACTTACCATCTGCTGACGGAAACAATGACATTTTTGCCCGTTAATATATCCGGTGTCCTGACAGTCCTTGCAATGATAAAAGGGAGCAAGATAATCATCAGGGAGTCCGTGAGCTAATAATAATTGTTTCTTATCACACATCAGGTTATGCAGTTTGGCATGAAGCAGTGTTAATGCAGTATCATCACCATCGAACATTTTATGAGCCTGCTCCATGGCTATGGTGGAAGTTTCTTCCTCTAATTCACGAAAGCCGTCAATATGTTCATAAACATAATCCCGGTGTTGCTTATTAATGCGGCGGTTTTCAGCCTGCAATTCTTCATAATGCCTTACTATGGCTTCATATTGGCGATTGTTTAGACCCACTACCTACTCCTTTTAACTGCGAATTCCTGAGTTACTTAAAAGTTCTTTTTCCAGAGAAGCAAAATCATAATCATTTTGCGAGAACTGGTTAAACTTATTGCTGGTATTTGATTTGCCGGCAGTAGAGGCTGTTTTTTGTTTGGTTGCAAACTGTGCATCTAATTTGGTGATATCTGCCAGATGATGAACATTCAAAGAATGCCAGCTGCTTAAAATACCGTCAGCATATTCAAATCGATGCTTGTCCGTTGCCAGAACAGTTCGGCTGCAAGCCTCTAAAATGACATCTGTATCAAATGCCAGCTCATTACTCCAGCGTTTAATAAAATCAACTTCCTTAGGGGTAGGAAAACTGCTCTTACCAAGTGCATTCATAATAGTATAAACAGTTTTGTCATATTTACCGGCAAAGCTGGCTGCCTGTTTAGGAGTTGAAATTCCGGCTTCAGCCCAGTTAATGGCAACTTTTTCTATGTAATGAAAATCTTTTTTGCCACGTTCAACACAATATTCAATCAAATAATCAATCAGATCATCTGACAAACGAAGCTTGTCAGACAGGAAGAGAACACTCTTCATTTCAGTTGCAGTCAATGGACGACCAAAGTACTGTTCAGCAATAAATAAAAGCTGTGCGGTATTTTCCTTTGTCTTAAATTCCTTTAGCTGATCCAGAGAATAATTTGGTTTCTCAAAACGGGAAGCAGATAATTCTCCGGCAGGCAGAGAAACAACTGTCGTTACCGGTGCCATTGTCAATGGCTGGGTGGCAGGAATGGGCTGCGTATAGGAAATAGCCTGCATAGACGGGCTTGTCTGTACAAGTGATGTAGCCTGTGCCAATACAGGTACAGGTTTTGATGATAAATCAAATAAATGAATTCCCGACAGTGACTTAGAACTATCATATTCTAAGGAAATAATATGTTTCTTTTCCCAGAACTTGAGTGCGCGAATTACATCCTTTTCCGTGTAATTAAATTTATCTGCAATATCGGAAACACTGGTAGAAAGTCTGGCTCCTGTCATGCGCAAAATGTATAAATATATTTTCAACTGTGCATCGTTTGCATCTGTCATGAACTCATCGATAAATCGATTCGAAATAACAGTTGCGTCGCAATAGTTGTCTTGATAAATAGTTAACTGACTCATCAAATCACCCTGTCTCATCAAAATTTCTGCCTGAAAAAGGAACGGCAGAAACCGCATTCCTGTTTTCGGAAAGCAAGAGTGATTATAGCATAGCGCGAGGAAAAAAGAAATAGCTAATTGGTGCCGAAAACCTTGAAAAATGGGCACTTTCGGGAAATTGTGGATAATGTGGACAAGTGGATAAGTAGGTCACATAAAGTATTCAAAAGGTAACCGGAAAATGAAGAAAATGTTTATAATGCGATGATTTACAGGAATTTTACAAATGAATTATGTAAACAAAAATATCCACAAAAGAATCCGGATAAAACGGTGGATTTTTCTGTGGATATTGTGGATAACTTATTTGGAAAGGAGGTTTTCGCCGATTTTAACCACATCTCCGGCTCCCATAGTTATCAACAGGTCACCGTTGATACAATTTTCCAATAAAAATTTTTGAATTTCTTCAAAAGAAGGGAAATAATAGCATTCATGTTCCAGCGCCTGTATTTTTGCCTGCAGGGTCTGGGAACTGATTCCCAAATTGTCAGTTTCTCTGGCAGCATAGATATCTGCCAAAACAACGTGATCTGCCAGGCTCAAAGCCTCTGCAAAATCATCCATTAAAGCTTTGGTTCTGGTATAAGTATGTGGCTGGAATACACACCAGGTAGATTTGTGAGGATAATTTCTGGCAGCAGTAAGGGTTGCCTTTATTTCTGATGGATGATGAGCATAATCATCGATTATGGTTACGCCATTGAGTTCTCCTTTATATTGAAATCTTCGATCTGTACCATGAAAGGTGAGAAGGGATTTCTGAATCGTGCTTTCTTCCACTCCTAATAATTCAGCCAATGCAATTGCAGCAAGGGCATTATAGACATTGTGTTCACCGGGAACACCCAGCGTAAACGTAGAAGTCTCCGGAAGTCCCATGGACTCAGCATTTTTACGATGCAATACAAAAGTTGGACGTGCCAGTTCGTCATAAGTGATCTGATCCGTATAGTAATCCAAAGAGGATTCTTTTCCAAACGTAATGATACGGCAGGTAAGATCTTTGGTAATCCCATCCGGATTGGGGATATCACCATTGATGACCAGGGTACCATCCTCTGGTAAGAGTTCTGCAAAAGTATGGAAAGAATGGCGGATATCATCCAGATCCTTAAAGAAATCCAAGTGATCAGCATCAATATTCAGGATCAGACTGATCTTAGGACAGAAGCTTAAAAAACTATTGGTGTATTCACAGGCTTCAGTTACAAAATAATCGGAATGACCTACACGGAAATTGCCGTTGATGGATTTCAAAATACCTCCAACGGACAGCGTCGGGTCATCATTATCCTGTAATAAAATCTCTGAGATCATAGAGGTAGTGGTAGTCTTTCCATGGGTACCACTGATGGCAATTGGCAGTTTATAATTTTTCATGATCTGTCCGAGAAGCTCAGCTCTGGTCAGAGATGGTATATGTAATTTTTCGGTAGCAACTCGTTCCGGATTATCAGGATGTATGGCTGCGGTGTAAACTACCAGGTCAATGTCTGAAGAAAGGTTTTCCTCACGCTGGCCGTAGTAAATTGTTGCCCCTTTCCCGGTAAGTAAATCTGTCAATTCAGATTCTTTAGAATCGGAGCCGGAAATCTGAAATCCCTTAGAGAGCAGAAGTTCTGCTAACCCGCTCATGCTGATACCTCCAATACCGATGAAATATATATGGATTGGATTATTAAAATCGATTTTGTACATAGTTACACTTCCTGTTTCATAGATTTAATGTAGTTGATCCTCTTAGTATTATACGCATTTATGTGAAAAAAACAAATATATAACTGCGAACATTAAAATGAATTTCAGCGAAAACAAAAATATTTTACAATTGATATGTGTTTGACATTTTCTGGAAAAACACTAAAAGAGAGACGAAAAGGGAAAATATGTCAAAAATTCACACGAATGACAGTAAATTTAAAGAATTTTTCGTCAAAATTATTCACGAAATTCGAGTAGTGTGTTATACTATTTGTGTACAAATTCACATAATTGAGGATGGAAACAGAATATTTAGGGGAGGATTCATTCAAAAAGAGAAGGGATTTGTTGAGTAAAAAAAGCAAGAGGTGATGACATGATCAAAAAAGAGATGATTGCCATGCTGTTGGCAGGCGGGCAAGGAAGCAGACTGGGAGTCTTGACTTCCAAAGTAGCAAAACCTGCAGTTTCATTTGGCGGAAAGTACAAAATTATCGATTTCCCGCTTAGTAATTGCATAAATTCAGGAGTAGACACCGTAGGTGTACTGACACAGTATCAGCCACTTCGTTTAAACAGCCATATTGGAATTGGTATTCCGTGGGATCTGGATAGAAACGTGGGAGGAGTTACTGTTTTACCGCCTTATGAGAAGAGCGGAAACAGTGAATGGTATACGGGAACAGCCAATGCCATATACCAGAATATTGAATACATGGAATCCTATAATCCGGAATATGTTCTGATTCTATCAGGCGATCATATTTATAAGATGGATTATGAAGTTATGCTGGATTTCCATAAAGCAAACAATGCAGAAGTCACCATTGCTGTTATGCCGGTTCCGATGGAGGAGGCAAAGCGATTCGGTATTGTTATCGCTGATGAAGACAAGAAAATACAGGATTTTGAGGAAAAACCGGAACAGCCCAGAAGCAATCTGGCATCCATGGGTATCTACATATTTAATTGGAAAACATTAAAAGAATCATTATATGAATTAGCAAATCAGTCATCACTTGACTTTGGCAAGCATGTTATACCATATTGTCATTCACAGGGAAAACCTTTATATGCTTATGAATTTAACGGCTATTGGAAGGATGTAGGAACACTGGATTCTTATTGGGAAGCCAATATGGAACTGATTGATATCGTCCCTGAGTTTAACTTATATGAAGAATACTGGAAGATCTATACTACCAGTGATAGCCTGCCACCGCAGTATTTCTCATCTGACAGTGCAGTAGAACGTTGTATTGTTGGAGAAGGATCAGAGATATGCGGAGAAATCTACAATTCTGTTATAGGCTGTGATGTAAAAATCGGCAAGGGATCAGTGGTTCGGGATTCTATTATTATGAATGGCGTAGTCATTGGTGAGAATTGTGAATTGAACAAAACCATTATTGCAGAGCAGGTACAGATAGGAGATGAGGTAAAAGCTGGAATTGGTGAAGCAGCAGATAATGAGACAGCACCTCATATTTATAACTATGATCTGGTAACCATAGGTGAGAAGAGCGTGATACCGGCGCAGGTAACAATTGGAAAGAATGTATGTATTTTCGGTTGTACAACCCTGGAGGATTATGAGGAAAGAAATCTTCCGAGCGGTAAAACTTTAATAAAGGCAGGTGACAAACAGTGAAAGCATTAGGACTTATATTAGCAGGTGGCAATAACCACAGAATGAAAGAACTTTCACAGAAAAGAGCCATTGGAGCCATGCCTATAGCGGGAAGCTATCGGAGCATTGATTTTGCTTTATCCAATATGTCCAATTCACATATTCAGAAGGTTGGTGTTATTACACAGTATAATGCAGGAAGTCTGCATACTCATCTGAGCTCATCTAAGTGGTGGGATTTTGGACGTAAACAGGGTGGTCTGTTTGTATTTACACCGAATATGACACCGGAAAACTCCAACTGGTTCAGGGGTACAGCAGATGCTATTTACCAGAATATGAATTTCCTGAAATCCAGCCATGAGCCTTATGTGATTATCACATCTGCAGATTGTGTTTATAAAATGGATTATAACGAATTGCTGGAATATCATATTGATAAGAAAGCAGACGTTACTGTTGTTGTAAAAGATATGGACAACATTCGTGACGTGGATCGCTATGGTACCGTGAAGATGAATGAGGAAAGCCGGATTTGTGAATTTGAAGAAAAGCCGGTAATTGCAAAATCAAATACCATATCCTGCGGTATCTATGTAATCCGTAGGAGACTGCTGATTGAACTGTTGGAGCGCTGTGCAGAAGAAGATCAGTACGATTTTGTAAAAGATGTATTGATTCGTTATCGTGATGTGAAACGCATTTTCGGTTATAAGATCAAGGATTACTGGAGAAACATTGCATCAGTAGAAGATTATTTTGAAACGAATATGGATTTCTTAAAACCGGAAGTAAGAGAATATTTCTTCCATGAATATCCGACCATTTATTCTAAAGTAGATGATCTTCCGCCTGCTAAATACAATGTGGGTTCGGGTATTAAGAACAGTCTGGTAGCCAGTGGCTGTATTGTAAACGGAACGATTGAGGATTCTATTATTTTCAAGAAGTCTTATATAGGAAGCAATTGCTATATCAAGAATTCGATTATCCTGAATGACGTTTATATTGGGGATAATGTTCATATTGAAAATTGTATCGTTGAGAGTCGCGGAACAATCGCTGCCAACTCCTATTATAAAGGAGAGAATGGTATCAATATTGTAGTAGAGAGAAATAATAGATATATGATATAAAAGCAACTATATAACAGGGATGTTGAACGATCTTGCCACAAAGTGAAGATCATTTGACATCCCTGTTTTTAATTGCTAGGATAACTGCAGAAGAATTGTTTCGAAGGGAGAAACAAAAGTATGTTTATCATTGCAGGACTGGGAAATCCAGGCAAAAATTATGAGAATACAAGACATAACGCAGGCTTTTCGGTAATTGAGTGCCTGGCAGATCAATATAATATAGGAGTAACAGAAAAGAAGTTTAAGGCACTGATCGGAAAAGGTGTTATTGAGGGACAAAAAGTAGTTTTGGTAAAGCCCCAGACGTTTATGAATTTAAGCGGGGAAAGTCTCAGAGAAGTAGTGGATTACTTTAAAATAGATGAAACAGAAGAACTGATCGTGATCTCTGATGATATCAGTCTGGAGCCGGGACAGATCAGGATTCGCAAAAAAGGAAGTGCCGGTGGGCATAATGGATTGAAGAATATCATTCAGCAGCTGGGTACTGATCAGTTTCAACGGATTAAAGTAGGCGTTGGAGAAAAGCCGTCTCGTATGGATTTGGCAGATTATGTACTGGGACATTTCAGTGCAGCGGATCAGGAGAAAATGGATGAAGGAGTGGCAGATGCAGTAAAGGCACTACTGGTAATGATGTCAGAGGGTGCAGACACTGCCATGAATCAGTTTAACAGAAAGAAAGAGGCATAAGTTGTGAGAGCAATCACGGCACCGTTACATGAACTGGCAGAGTTCGAGGAGATTACAGCCGGATTAAAAAAAGGGACTGGACCCATTGCACTGACAGGGTGTGTGGATTCCCAGAAACTTCATATGATATATGGTCTGAGCGATGGTTTTAAAGTGAAAATCATCGTTACTTATAGTGACCAGAAAGCAAAGGAGATCTTCGAGGATTATAAAATTTATGACAGAAATGTCACATTATATCCGGCAAAAGACTTAATCTTTTATCAGGCAGATATTCATGGTAATGAACTGATCACGGAACGTATCAAATGTCTGAGACGAAAGATGGAAGGTAAGGCACTGACTGTTATTACCACCTTTGATGCTTTGATGACACCGCAGGTTCCGCTGAAAGTGTTCCAGGAGCATATGCTGTCTGTTACAAAGAATAAGCCTCTTTCACAGACAAAATTGGCGAGATCTCTGGTGGCTATGGGCTATGAGAAAACCTATCAGGTGGATGCACCGGGACAGTTCTCCATTCGTGGCGATATTGTAGATATTTTTGATCTGACAGAGGAAAATCCTTATCGTATCGAGCTGTGGGGGGATGATGTGGAGTCCATCCGTAGCTTTGATATCTTAAGTCAGCGTTCCATTGAGAACCTGGAGTCTATCTGTATCTATCCGGCAACGGAAATGATCCTGGAGAGAGACGAGTTAGAGGCAGGTTTTGCCAAAATCGAAGCAGATGGAAAGAAAACTGCAGAAGCACTGAGAAAAAATTTTAAAACAGAAGAAGCGCACCGATTGGAAAAGCTGGTAAAGGAGTTAAAGGAACAGGCTCTGGAACTGGAAATGGGTGTGAACCTGGATAGCTATATCAGATATTTTTATGAGCAGACGGCTACTTTTCTGGATATGTTTGCCGGTGATAACAGCTGTATCTTCATCGACGAGCCGGTGCATACCAGAGAACATGCAGATGCTGTGGCAGCAGAATTTAAGGAAAGTATGCAGCACCGTCTGGAAAAGGGTTATATTCTGCCGGGACAGGCAGGAATACTATATGATGTAGCTGAAGTGACAGCCAGACTGTTAAATTACAGGGTTGTGACACTGGCGTCTCTGGAAACGAAAAATCCTATTATCAAGGGAAAAGTGCATTACGATATTGTGGCGAAGACCATGTCTTCCTATAATAATAGTTTTGAATCTCTGGTAAAGGATCTGGAAAAATATAAGAAAAATAAGAGCAGGGTACTGTTGTTATCCGGTTCCCGTACCAGGGCGAAGCGTCTGGCACAGGATCTCCGGGAGAGAGAACTGCCGGCTTTTTATTCGGAAGATCCGGACAGAGAGATTCAGCCCGGAGAGATCATGACTTATTACGGCAGGGTACTAAAGGGCTTCGAATACCCTATGCTGAAATTTGTAGTCATATCTGAAAGTGATATTTTCGGCGTTCAGAAAAAGAAGAAAAAAAGAACCAAAAAATACGAAGGTACAAAAATCCAGGATTTTGCAGATCTGAAAATCGGGGATTATGTGGTTCATGAAAATCATGGACTGGGTGTGTACCGTGGTATTGAAAAGGTTGAAATTGATAAGGTTGTAAAGGATTATATCAAGATTGAATACCGGGATGGCGGTAATCTGTATGTGCTGGCTACCGGACTGGATGTAATCCAGAAATATGCTTCCGCAGATGCCAGAAGACCAAAACTGAATAAACTGGGTACCCAGGAATGGAATAAGACCAAGACAAGAGTTAAGGGTGCTGTTTCTGAGGTGGCAAAGGATCTGGTGGAGTTGTATGCCATCAGGCAGCAGAAGAATGGTTATCAGTTTGGCAAGGATACAGTTTGGCAGAGGGAATTTGAAGAAATGTTCCCTTATGAGGAGACCGATGACCAGATGATGGCCATCAACGATACCAAGGCAGATATGGAAAGTCGTAAGATCATGGACCGACTGATCTGTGGTGATGTTGGTTACGGCAAAACCGAGATTGCCATCCGTGCAGCCTTTAAGGCGGTACAGGAAGGAAAACAGGTAGTATTCCTGGTACCCACTACGATTCTGGCACAGCAGCATTACAATACGTTTATCCAGCGCATGAAGGATTTCCCCATTCGTGTAGACTTGCTCTGCCGTTTCAGAACCAGTGCGGAACAGAAGAAATCCGTGGAGGATCTTCGAAAAGGACAGGTGGATATTATCATCGGTACCCACAGAGTTTTATCCAAGGACGTGGTATTTAAAGATTTGGGACTGCTGATCATCGATGAGGAACAGCGTTTTGGAGTAACCCATAAGGAAAAAATCAAGAAAATGAAGGACAGTGTGGATGTACTGGCGTTGTCAGCCACACCTATCCCGCGTACACTGCACATGAGTCTGGTGGGAATCCGTGATATGAGTGTATTGGAAGAGGCACCAAATGATCGTATGCCGATTCAGACATTTGTATGTGAATTTAATGAAGAAATGGTACGAGAAGCCATTGTCAGGGAATTATCCAGACAGGGACAGGTTTATTATGTGTATAACAGGGTAAATGATATTGCTGATGTAGCAGCCAGAATCAGCGCCCTGGTGCCGGAAGCCAATGTGGCATTTGCTCATGGACAGATGAAGGAAACGGAATTGGAACGAATCATGTACGATTTCATCGATGGTACGATAGATGTGCTGGTATCCACTACGATCATTGAAACCGGCATGGATATTTCCAATGTCAATACCATGATCATTCATGATTCCGATAATATGGGATTGTCTCAGCTGTATCAGTTACGAGGCCGTGTAGGACGATCTAACAGAACTGCCTATGCTTTCCTCATGTACAGAAAAGATAAGATGTTAAAGGAAGTAGCAGAAAAGAGATTACAGGCAATTCGTGAATTTACCGAGCTGGGAAGCGGATTTAAAATCGCCATGCGAGATTTGGAGATTCGTGGTGCCGGTAACCTGTTGGGCAGTAAACAGCATGGGCATATGGAAGCTGTCGGTTACGACCTGTATTGCAAGATGTTAAATGAGGCAGTAAAGAACCTGAAGGGAATCGAGACTGTGGAAGATTTCAATACTTCCGTAGATCTGGATGTGGATGCTTATATACCACCTTCTTATATTGTAAATGAAGTGCAGAAACTGGATATCTATAAACGAATTGCCGGTATCGAGAACATGTCTGAATGTGATGATATGAAGGAGGAATTGATGGATCGTTTTGGAGAGATTCCAAAATCTGTGGATAATCTGCTTCGAATCGCACTGATCAGAGATCAGGCACATAAATTGTTCATGCCCGAGCTTCGTGGTAAAAATAGTGAAATCAAATTCCTGTTAAGACCGGATGCTAAAATTGAAGTGGCAAATATACCGGAGCTTCTGGCAGAGTATCCAAAGAAACTGCAGTTCCAGACTAAGGGAACACCGTATTTTCTGTATCGGTATAAGAAATGCGGGGTAGTGGAGAAGGATGAGGAGATGTTGTTGAATCTGACAGAGGAGTTGCTGGGGAAGATGCAGGAGCATTTGCTGATTGCAGAAGTGAAAAAATGAGAAAAGGGACGCGATTCCCCTCATATAGTCCAATGCGGGCCCGCTTTCGCTACGTTAAAAACGTAACAGTACTATGGAATTTTCGGCGCTGCGCTGGAAAATTCCTAGTGCTGACGTTTTTAAAGTGCCCGTATTGAACTATTTGAGGGGAATCGCTGTCACTTGCATATTTTTACTACAGCAAATAGTAAATGCTGATGACATTTCCTCTGAGCGAATGGAAGCATTGACATACATTATCGGAAATGGAATAATGACGTTTACGAATTAAAGAGGAATGATATGGAGTAAGGGTATGAGAAATTCGGGTATAAAAGAAAATGTACTAATCAGTGCGTGTCTGCTGGGGGTTCATTGCAGGTATGACGGGAATGGGAATGAGATAGAGCAGGTGGATAAGCTGCGGGAAAAGTATAATCTGATTCCGGTTTGTCCGGAGGTGTATGGCGGGTTGGCGACACCGAGAGATCCGGCGGAACGAAAAGATGACAAGGTTGTCACAAAGAGTGGAGCAGATGTGACGGAACAGTTTGTTCGCGGGGCCAAAGAGGTTATGAAACTGGCAAAGTTTTACGACTGCCATATGGCGATTTTAAAGGAACGAAGTCCCAGCTGTGGCAGTGGGATGATCTATGACGGAACTTTTAGCAGAAAGCTGGTCGCCGGAGATGGGATGCTGGCAGAGCAGTTAAAAGAGATTAGGATGAAGATAGTTGGTGAAAGTCAGATATAGAATATAGAAGAAGTGCAGTTCCAGGTAAATTTTACCATGGAGCTGCACTTCTTTTATAATAAGGAATATTCAAAGACTAAAATGCCGGGAAAATAGTCATGGTATAGAAGATATAAGCCAGTGCAAGTACAATAGAAACAGGCCAGCTCTGTTTTACCAATGATTTCAAATCATATCCACCGGCACCCATTGCCATTGGA
Organism: Lachnospiraceae bacterium; assembly: GCA_028693705.1. Classification (GTDB taxonomy): domain Bacteria; phylum Bacillota; class Clostridia; order Lachnospirales; family Lachnospiraceae; genus JAQUUX01. The sequence continues at coordinate 25,673 of JAQUUX010000031.1, forward strand.
ATAGCAGGTGTAGCCATAGGAGTCATGTAAGCGGTCAAACAGCCAGCACTGATTAAGCACAGTAGACCGGTTGGATTTGCGCCAACAGCCTGACAGGTCAATAAACAGATAGGAACAAATATGCTTTGTACGGCCTGATTTAACATAACCTGTGTCATCAGGAATGGCAAAATAAAGAATAATGCACCAATTAAATAATTATTCTGTGTATCACCAACAATAGAGGATAACCAATTACCAATAACAGTACCTGCACCGGTTGCATTTAATGCATTTCCCATGGCAAGAGCACCAACATAAATCATAGCGATAGAAATAGGCATTGCGTTGATTGCTTCTCTTTCTGTTAAGGTTCTGCATACAACTAAAAGTAAAGCACCGATGAAACATACCTGCCAGTTTGCAATCCCAATATTTTTTCCAAAGAAAAAGCAAAGGATGGAAACAAAAAAAATAATGTAGCCCATAGCTTCAGAAAATGGATGTAAAGGTGTTTTCTCTGCTTTGTTAGTTTCTTTCATGGAGATAGGAACAATTGGCTTATCCGGTGCAAACTTAGGTGCGATAAAAATAGCCCATAAAATAATCAGAATATAAGCCGGAAGACGTCCAATAGTAAACGTCATTGGGGTAAAGTTTGCAGCAAAGCCATAAGTTTCCAGAAATCCGTTGAACTGGCCGGACATCATAACGGCACTACCGAAGGGAAGGATACCGCAGCATCCGATACAGACAACAACCAGAGGAAACATTACCTTGAAAGAGCTTACCTGAAATTCTTCACACATACTAAATGCAAGCGGGAAGACAACGGCAAAAGCAACCATAGGACTGGTTAAGAAGCTGGTTAAAAGAGCAGCTAAAATAATGTAACCAATATAAGCTTTACGGAAAGAACCACCGGCGAGCTTTACTACCTTCTGAGACATATTATCTACAAAACGGGTTCTGTTCAAACCGGCAGCAATAATAAACATTCCGACGATAACAACAGTATTTGTATTGGCAAAACCACCAAGGGCAGTTTCTGTGTCAATACAGCCGGTTAGCATTAGCAAAATCAAGGTTAATAAGGATGTGATTGCCATGGGAATCTTATTAAGACCATAGCTGATCAGGGACAATACAAAAATTATAATACATATAGTCATTGTGTTCATAATGATTCTCCTTCTTTTGATGAACAAGTATCAAAGTTTCAGATGGTTCCACATTATTACAATAGTGAAAATGATTTGCCGAATCGATTTATGACATTATTATGGCTATATCATGAAAAAAGGTCAAATAAACAAAATGTTAGAATTATAAAAAAAATTTATGATAATGACATTTTTCACAAAAAACCAAATTGTTTTATGACAAATATCACAAGGTTTAAATCAGTCGAACTTTTTACAAAAGTCAATCAGTTGCTGAAGCTCATAATATGGTTTCTGATTTTTAGGCCAAAGTAAACGTGCAGTATAAGTTATAGAAGGCACCAAAGAGATACCGACAGAGTTTGGAATAGTATGGCATAATCTTTTGTTTACAAAACCACCGGCGAGATCAGTGCTTACCATTTGCTGTACATTGGTAAATTGAAGTGTCTCATAAATAACATTCATATTTGCGCCTGACTGATGGAATAGATCTGCTATTAAATCTGTTAATGCAAAGTTAGCACCACGGAACAAAACCAAAGGAACACCGTCTAATTGTTCTATCTTTATCTTACGGTTTTGGGCAAGTGGGTTTTTTTTAGAAACACAAAACAGCATTTCATCTTCATACACATCTATCTGATTAAAAGCAACATCTGTAACATTGGTTAGAATGGCACAATCCAGATTTTCGTTTTTTAGATCTGAAAGAAGTCCTTTACTGCCATTTTCCACGATTTCCAATTGAGAATTAGGACAAAGTATTTTATAGGAAGGCAATAAAATAGGAAGAAAATAGGAACCGGCCATAACAGGTATACCCAAACGGATTGTTTTTTTGTGCCGGCCGAGCTCTGTCATGTTCCGCTCAAAGGTATCTACTTCTTTTAATAAGAAATTACTTTTTTCCAGAAAAAGTTCTCCGGCTGTCGTTAATTGAAATTTTTTAGTGGTACGGTTCATGAGAACCAAATTAAATTCTTCTTCCAGTTCCCGGATTGCAATTGTGATAGTAGGTTGGGAAACGTGAAGGGCGGCAGCAGCTTTGGTTATGCTTTTTTGTTCACAGGCAGATTGAAAGTAACGCAGTTGTTGTAATTTCATGGAAATCCTCCTAATAGAATCTCTTGTTGTAAAAAGAAAGATAGAATACCGAATAATCCAGTACAAATAATATTTTTATTATAAATGAAAACAACAAATAATTATATAATTTTTTTATGATAGCAAATAAAAAAACTATTTTACTATAAAATTTATAATAACTATAATGACAGCACAGTATTACAAACGTGAGAAAGGCTTGCCGGCCCGTAAAATTTCAAAAGGTGAAGGGAGAAGGATATAATAAATGAAAGTGACAAAGGTGGAAACCATTGCGGTAAAACATTATTTGTTTGTCAAAGTATACACGGATGAAAATATTGTAGGACTTGGAGAAGCAGGAAACTGGGGCTTTTTAGGAGCAACAGAGGCTGCAATAAAAAAACTTGCTACGTTCATTATAGGAGAAGATCCATTTAAAATTGAGCATAGCTATCAAAATATGTATCGGGCGATGTATTTTAGGGGTTCTGTATTAATGAGCGCTATCAGTGCTATAGATATCGCGCTGTGGGATATCAAAGGTAAAGCGTTGGGAGTTCCGGTATATGAATTACTAGGTGGAATGACAAGAGATAAAGTTAGAACCTATGCCTCCGGCATGAATCCGGTCAGAGAAAATGCAGAAGAAGTTGCAGAGTCTTTTAGAAAACTAAAGGCGGCAGGATTTAGCGCCGGTAAAATTTTCCTGGCAGATCCGGAAACAAGTGTAGATGGAAAAGATGAGTTCTATTGTAATAAGATTTCCAGACTGGTAAATAAAGTTAAATTGGCCAGAGAAGCAGTGGGTGAAGATTTTGATATTATTTTAGAAGTACATAGGAGTATGAGTGTACCGGAAGCAATTGCTTTTGCAGATGCAGTTACACCATATAGACCAATGTTTTTGGAGGATCCTATTATGCCGGACAACCCGGATGCAATGGGATTTGTGGCTGATAAGATTAGAATCCCGGTTGCAACAGGAGAAAGATTTATTTGCCTGCATGAGTTCGAAACGTTGCTTGCTCGAAATGGGGCACAGTATGTAAGACCTGATGTATGTGCAGTTGGTGGCATCAGCGTGACAAAAAAGGTTGCAGCGGTTGCAGAAGCGCACAATGCTTTGGTAGTACCTCATAATCCGTTAGGACCGGTTTCCTCTGCTGCATGTATTCAGATCTGTGCAAGCATTCCAAATGTGGGCATCATGGAACTGCCGGGATTTATGTTGAATGGAGCGGAAAACACCATGGTAAAAGAGCCTCTTACAGTAGAAAATGGCTGTTTCATGGTTCCAAACACACCAGGCATTGGTATTGAATTAGCAGAAAACGCAGAAGAATTATTCCCGGCAAAAGACAGAGCCAGCAATCGTGCACACTATAGTTTTGATGGATCTGTAAGGGACTTTTAAGAAATGAAAACAAAAAACAGAACAATTTATTTGGTGGCAGGTGCAATCAGTATGCTTTGTGCAGGCATCGTGTATGCATGGTCCATTTTAAAATTGCCCTTTTCCCAGGATTTTGGATGGTCAGCTACTGAACTTGCGTTCAATTTTACGCTGACTATGATTTTCACATGTCTGGGAGGTGTACTGTCAGGACAAATGTCTACACGGATGAAACCAGGAAACATAGTTTTGACAGGCACTATTCTGGCAGCAGTGGGATTTTTTGCATGTAGCTGTATACAGGGAGAAAGTGTTTGGACTCTTTACCTATGTTATGGTATGTGTGCAGGCTTGGGAATCGGAATGGTTTACAACGCTATTTTGTCTTCTGTTTCAGCATGGTTTCCGGATAAACGAGGAACCTGTTCAGGCGTTTTAATGATGTCCTATGGAGGAAGTGCATTGCTTCTGGGAAATCTATGTAGTAACGGATTTCAAAGTATAGGCTGGAGAATGACGTTTCGTGTTATTGGGGTAGGATTGGGAATTGTTTTATTTCTCGTAAGCCGAATTGTTTGTTTGCCGGATAAAACCGAAGAAAAAAAGGAACAGTTACTGCATGTTACAAACTATACTACCGGAGAAATGCTTCAAACAGGAGTATTTTGGCGCTTTTTCTTATACAGTATTTTACTGAGTGCGGTTGGAAATACAGTAATCAGTTGTGCGAGAGATGTTGCAGTTTCCGGTCTGGGAGCAGGAGAAAATCTTGCAGTAAATCTGGTGGGAGTTCTAAGTGTAGCAAATGGATTGGGAAGGATTCTTTGCGGGGTATTGTTTGATAGAAAAGGTGCAAGAAAGACAATGCTGATATCCGGTATTATAACGATATTTGCACCAGCGGTAACATTAGTGGCTGTCTTGCAGCAAAATGTCATTTTAGGTATTATTGGATTGGTTTTCACAGGGCTTAGTTATGGAACCGCACCTGCGACTAATAGTTCCGTAATAGGATATTTTTTTGGACCAAAATATTTTTCCAGAAATTTCAGTATGATTAATATGAATCTTATTCTGGCATCTTTGATTGCAACATGGGCAGCGTCTTTGTATGTATCTACCGGGAGTTTCATAGTGCCTTACATATTATTACTTGTTTTATCCATGGGTTCGATGCTGTTAAATCTGACAATTAAAAAACCGAAATAAATCAATAAAAAATAAGTAAAAATTATTATAAAAATAAAAGAACAGCCTCAAGTCAGAAAATCACCTGATAAGAGACTGTTCTTTTTTATAGTAGGAAAATAATCGCATTGTAATTTTTTATAAGATCACAGACATCACTGCACTGAACACGGTAGATGCCAGCAGGCTGCAAGGTACTGCGATGAACAGCAGTCTCGGGAACATAACATTTCGTTCTTCTTCTGTAGGGCAAGAGCCGAGAACCAAGCTTCCGCCGGAGGAGAATGGTGAAATGGCAGCAGACTGTGCGCCGATAACAATGCAGGCAAATAATACCATAGGTGAAATACCGGTTGCAGTAGCCAGAGCAGGAACCAACGGATACAGTGCCGGGCATACAACGCCAAGTGTGCTGGAGAAGAAGCTCATGAATGCGCCAACAACACTGAATACTACAGGAATTGCCCATACAGGAAGGCTGGAGCCTGCCCATGCGGAAAGTGCATCAATGGTACCGGCTGCAATAGCGACCTGGATCAGCATACCTACACCACAGATCATTAAAATGGTGTTCCAGGGAACCTTTGCAATCACATCTTTTTGCGGAGCCAGATCCATGAACAGGGCGATTACAGAGAACAGAATTGCTACAAGACCTACGTCCATTTTGCCATTTATAAAGGTAATGATTTCTGCATTAGGTAAAATAAGATGTAGAATCGGGAAGATCAGAACAACTGCCATCATGGCAATGATTAAATATAAATTCTGCTTCTGCTTTGGTGTGAAAGCATCCGGTTTTTCAAAGCTAATTCCTTTTCCAATATTACGATTGGATTTGGGAATATAGCGAAAAGCTGCAATGAGTAACAGGGAGAAAATAACACTGGCGATAAAGATTGTTGCAGAGAAACCAAAGGACTGCTCTACAAAACCGCCTTCATCCATTAAACCACGGAAGATGATACCGCTTCCGCTGGTCATAAAGTTGGCACCGGAAAGAGCACCGCAGTTTACGGCAATGGCGCCGACTAATTTATCCATTTTTGCTTCGTCACAGATCAGAAGTGTGATAGGAGCCATGAATGCCATAACCGTGAAGAAACCGGCACCCAATGCAGCGATAACGGCAGCAGCCAGGTAAAGCGCAAATGGCAGCAGTCCCGGGAATTTACGACAGACATAGAGCAGATATCTGGCAGTTTTTTCCAAAGTGCCATTTACCAGTGCAAAATTGTAAAATAAGGAAACCGCCAGGATAACAAACATGGTACTGACCGGCCAGCCGCCGATTACTTCTTTTGTTTTCATCCCCATGGCAAAACAGCCAATCAGATAAGCAAACACGATGGCAAAAAATCCGGTGTTGATTTTGGTCTTATAGCCAAGTGCGATAGAAACGATAATAGCTCCAATAATTAATAAACTAAGCATAGTGTAACCTCCCTTTATTTAGAACAAACCAAGCAAATGCCCTGGAATAGTGTGCGTCATGTATGTTAACTGTTCCTCAGAAATACCGTGATCTGCAAGGTACTGCATATACTGTTGCAATGCGATTTCCCAATGGGGATTCTCTGTCTGACCTCCATCTGTGTCTACCATAACATGTTCATAACCGCAGACCTGGATTGCTTCCAGATTCATTTCCATATTACTCTTATATTTGCCTCCGCCAAGTGGCTGTGCAAAACAATGCTCCAAGATGACATCATAATCTTTTACCAGTCGGTACTGATCTTCCACACTCATACCAACCAGCCACCATTCGGGATGGGTGATTACGATTTTGTCGATACCGGCAGCTTTGGCAGCTTCTACAACGATGAAGGCTTCTGTGGGTGAAACATGGGCTGTTCCCAGGACACCATCATAATCCTTTATCAAACGGAATACATCTAAAATTTCCGGAACCACCTTGCCGTCGCGGACGATTTCCACACAGCCGGAAGGATCTTTCTTATTTTGTACCAGATGATTTCTGGCAGACTGGGTAGGAAGCCAGACTACTTTTCCTCCTAATTTAAAGCCATTTTCCACAGCGGTTGGATTAACGCCGCCGACACCGTGATTTAGAACGATTCCTCCAAACATCTGGAAATCATTATCCCCGTGTGTTCTTTTATTATATTCGTTTGTAAGCCAGGCACGTTCTACGGTGTTGCCCTGGTGAGATTTGATCACGATAGCACGGGCACCTACCCGGACTGCTGCATCACATAACTCAAAATCATTATAAGCCCGGATACGAATATCGGGGTTGGTGTGAACATGCATATCGATGACACCTTTTAAAGATACTGTAGACATTGCAAGCTCCTTTCTTTTTGTCGATTTATCAGTTGCTAATTCAATAACTATACAATATACTAAAATCATATATCGAAGGAAACACTTTAAAACGATATATTATATCGAAAAAAACGATATAATAATAAAAACAAAAAAGAGAATGCCGATAGACCGGCAAAGGAGAGGCATATGGCCATCAAATCACTGGAATATATTGTTGCACTGGCAGAAGAAAAAAGTGTATCCAAAGCAGCAGCCAGGCTGTATATGGCGCAGTCCAGCCTGAGTCAGTTTTTGAAAAATCAGGAGGAAGAGCTGGGAACGGTATTATTTAATCGCACGCCGGGAGGTATCCGCCTCACAGATGCCGGCAGGGCTTATGTGGACTATGCATACAGAACCTTGAATGATTACAGACAGGTACAGAATCAGATCAATGATATAGAAGAACTGAAAAGTGGACAGGTACTGTTTGGCATCAGTACATTCAGGGGGTCTTATCTAATCCCCAGGGTATTACAGGAATTTTCCAGAGTATGTCCGGAAGTAGACATTATCATCAGTGAGCATAACAGCTTTGCACTGGAAGAATTGATCATCTCTGGTAAACTGGATATGGCATTGGTAGTACTTCCTTTGAAAAAAGCCACAACTCCCATTAACTTTATGATGCAGGATGAAGTCATGATTATGGCATCTAAGGATCACCTGGCATTACAGTACGCTAAGAAAATAGATGAAAATTCAGATAAAAAATATGTAGACCTGGAAGATATAAAAGATTACAAGTTTTTATTAAGTAATCATGATACCGTTTTGGGAAACGTGGCAGAGCAGCAATTTCAAAAGCACAAAATACAGCCCATTGCCAGCAATACCAATTTGTCGGCACAGTTTGCTGCCGCCATGGCAAGACAGGGTCTCGGGCTGGCGTTTACCTATCGCTCCTGCATGGAACATGTGGAGGATGTGGAATACCTTTCTATTGGAAAAGAAGGAGTATTCATCGACCTGGGACTGACCTATCCGGGAGAGTACAGAAGTTCAGCGACAACGGAATTTACCAAGCTGCTGATCAAGAATTGGTATAGAATGGAAAATGAAATGAAGATAGACTAATCACATATCCAGCAATTTCTTAACAGCATCCAGCATTTCCGGGTGCTGTCTTAAATTTAAAATCAAATCTTTTTCAAAATTTGTAATATTCAAAGGTTCCGATTCGGAGTATCCAAAAGTTCCCAAAATATCATTAATATTGTAAATTTCGCACATAATTAAAAGTGTGTCCGCATCGGGTTGTGACTGGCCGGTATCACATAGTTAAAGATATTGGTGTCATTTAATCAATTTTGCCGATAAAGCGGTAGAAGATTTCTACCTCCTGTTCCCGGCTTCCGTCCTCACCTTTGACCGCTTCATGGACAACGATTTTTTCAATCAGCGTATTCAAAAGTTCGGCGGTCAGTTCTGTTGGATTGACGCACTCTTTCATCAAGGCAATCCATTTTTCTGCGTCTGCGGCGTTCTGGCTTTCAGTGGCGATAGCGGATTGAAGCTGTTCAATCTTTGTGTCCAGTTCAGCCTGTTCGCTCTGGTACTTCCCGGACAGCATTGAGAAGTTGTATTCTGTGATACGCCCCGCCGCCCAGTCCTCATACATCCGGGCAAACAGGGTATCAACTTCGGATTTCCGCTTCTCTGCCTTTTTCAGTTCGGCGGCCTGCTTCTTTCTTGCGGCGGCCTGTCCCTTGTCATTGGCGTTTAACAGCCGCTTTAAGAGCCGTTCTTCATCATGCTGTACCAGCCCCGACCAGTATTGCAGACGGGAGAGGACATAGGCGTAAAGCACATCATAGCGGATATAGTGCATGGAGCATTGGCGTGTGCCCTGTCCGTACTTGCTACAATGATAATGGCCGTAAGGCTTGCTGTTCTGCCTGTTCTCCCCATAGGACAGCGACCAGCCGCAATCCGCACATTTTACCAATCCGGAAAAAATCTGCGTTGTACCATCCTTGCACTTCCTACGGCGGTTTGCTATCTGCTCCTGTACCTGCCGGAAAACCTGTTCGCTGATAATCGGCTCCTGCGTGTTCTCCACCCGCACCCATTCACTTTGGGGCTTGCGTACCCTCCGTTTGTTCTTAAAGGAAATGTTCGTTTCCCGGTAGTGGATGGTATGGCCGATATAGGTTTCATCTTTCATAATGCTCTTGACCTGGGCTATCGTCCATGCGTAGCTTTTTTCCTCCGGCGCACCCGCATAGATGTTTGCGAAAGTCCCGTCACGCTGGAAGTTGATAAATCCCGGAGTGGGAACCTTTTCCGCAATCAGTATGCTTGTGATACTGGCCGCCCCTCTGCCATGAAAGGCAAGGTCAAAAATCTTCTCCACTATCCAGCGGGTTTCCTCGTCGATTATCAGCTTGTTTTTGATTTCCGGGTGTTTCCTGTACCCGATGGGGGCATAGGCGCCGATACGCTGTCCTGTGGCAAACTTCGCTTTGAAAGCGGCCTTTACCTTGCGGCTTGTATCTTTCGCAAACCATTCATTAGTGCTGTTTGCATAAAGCAGGGTATGAGGCTTACCCTGCTTTATCGACCAGATTGTAGTGAATGACGATGTCCCGGCACTTCTGACCATCCACCACCTTGCGTTCTCCGATTTCGATGTACTTG
>JAQUUX010000032.1 GCA_028693705.1 Lachnospiraceae bacterium
ATATGGAGCAGAAGTTAGGGCATGGAGCGGATGTTGTCTACAGTAAGGCCATGTTGGAATATGTCGGAAACTATATTCCGGAGGAACTGAAAGCAGAAGTAAAAGAGCGAATTGGCATGAAAGCCATTCAGAAAGCTTTAGATAATAAGGATCTATATAGTATTTCTTATCCGGTAAATTTTGAGAGTAAACAGCTATATAAGAAATGGGATTTTGCCTATTTGGATGATACCAGAAATGTAATAGTATTCATGAGGGCAGATATTACAGATCTGATCGAAGAACAGACCAGACAGAAGGAGAATCTGCGAAACGCATTACTGCAGGCAGAGCAGGCAAGCCATGCCAAGACAGATTTCCTTTCTCACATGAGTCATGAGATCAGAACGCCGATGAATGCCATTATCGGTATGAGTACGCTGGCGGCACAATATGTAAATGATCCGGAGCAGGTGGCTGAATGTATTTCCAAAGTGGGAATTTCTGCCCGGTTTTTGTTGTCGTTGATCAATGATATTCTGGATATGTCCCGCATTGAAAGCGGTAAGATTACCTTGAAAGATGAGAAATTCCCGTTTGATGAGTTTATTGGGAATATTAATACAATTATTTATAATCAGGCAAAGGATAAAGGTATTGATTATGACTGTATCATTACCAGTTTTACCAGCCCGAATTATATTGGGGATGCAACAAAGCTGCAGCAGATTCTGATCAACCTGCTGGGAAATGCTGTGAAGTTTACTCCGGCAGGCGGTAAGACTCAATTTATCGTGCATCAAAATAAGGTAGAAAATGGGAAGGCCTATATGACCTTTACGGTAAATGATACAGGTATTGGTATCAGCGAAGAATTCCAAAAGAAAATGTTTGATCCGTTTGAACAGGCAGATCAGGGAACAACGGCTGTTTACCAGGGAACCGGACTCGGACTTGCGATTTGTAAGAACCTGGTAGATATGATGGGAGGCACCATTAACGTCAACAGTATTGAAGGTGTTGGGACAGAATTCTCTGTAAACATTGCGCTGGGTGTATCGGATGACGAGAGATCCTATAGTATGCCGGAAAATATTATTTTGGAAAAACTGAAGGCGCTGGTAGAAGATGATGATGTGCTGATCTGTGAGAATACCCAGAGTATCTTAAAAGAAATGGGGATTCGTGCGGAATGGGTTACCAATGGAAAACAGGCTGTAGAGCTTGTTAGAGATAAACATGCTGCAAAGAATGATTTTGATATTGTGTTGCTGGATTGGAAAATGCCGGATATGGATGGTATAGAAACAGCCAGAAGACTGCGTACTATTGTTGGTCCGGAGGTAACCATTATTGTGATTACCGCATATGACTGGTCAGCCATTGAACAGGAAGCTAAGGCCGCAGGGGTTAACCTGTTAATTACCAAGCCTTTGTTCAAGTCAGCTTTATTGTCTGCTTTCCAGCGAATTTATGTGGAAAAGGCACAAAAGGAAGAAGCAATAAAGAAGGCAGATTATGATTTTAGCGGAAGACATATTTTACTGGTAGAAGATCATATATTGAATGTAGAGGTTGCAAAGCGGCTGTTAGAGAGCAGGAATGCGACTGTGGATGTGGCAGAAAACGGACTTCGTGCCATCGAAATGTTTGCAACATCTCCGGAACATTATTATGATGTGATACTGATGGATGTGAGAATGCCTGTTATGGATGGTCTTACTTCGGCCAGATCCATCAGACAGTTGCGAAATACAGGCGCAGCGACGATCCCTATCGTGGCTATGAGTGCCAATGCATTTGATGAGGATGTGGAGAAATCCAAGGCGGCAGGAATGAATGCTCATCTGGCAAAGCCAATCGAACCGCAGCTTATGTATGCGACTTTGGAGAGGCTGTTCCAGCAACAGGAGTAACTGCAAAACAGATTGGAAATATAAAATATTAAAATGGATAGCGGGTATAAAACCGGGATCCATTTTTTTGTGTGCAAAAGATGAGAGAGAACAAATTTTTGAAAAAATAAAAATTGTTCAATAATATGAAAAAAAATAAATAATAAATAAAAAAACTGTTGAATATGTATAAAGTATGGTCTATAATCATAAACATAGATGTATGAAGTATACATTATAAATGTTTGAAGGAGGTACATATGAAAACTATTTCAATTCCGTATTACACGTCCAGCATGGATATACACGTTGCGGAAGAAAACCTGAAAGCCGTTATTACAGCAAAAATGCATGAGTATAAAACGGACAAAACAGAGCAGGAACTGATACTGGATGCGCTGGAGAACCCGATTGGTACCCCTAAGTTATCGGAGCTTGCAGTTGGTAAGAAGAAAATCACACTGGTTACCAGCGATCATACAAGAGCCGTTCCAAGTAAGATTACTTTACCAATTTTGTTAGCAGAGATTAGAAAAGGAAATCCGGAAGCAGAGATCACCATTTTAATTGCAACAGGATTACATAGAGCAACCACAGAAGCAGAACAAAGAAAGATGTTTGGCGACGTGATTGTTGATAATGAAACAATTGCTATCAATGATGCTTTTAATCCGGAACAATTCGTTCATGTATGTACATTACCTTCCGGTGCTGAATTTAATGTAAACAAGCTTGCGGTAGAATGTGATTTGCTGGTAACCGAAGGATTTATCGAGCCTCATTTCTTTGCCGGATTTTCCGGTGGTAGAAAGAGTATTTTACCCGGTATCTGCTCTCAGGAAACCGTTAATGAAAATCACAGCTACAAAGCAATTGCAAGTAAATATTCTACAACCGGAGTATTGGAGCACAACCCGATTCATGAGGATATGGTAGCAGCTGCGAGAGCAGTACATACAGCTTTTATTTTCAATGTAGCGTTGGATGGCGAGAAAAAGGTTATTGCAGCTTTTGCGGGAGATCTGGAACAGGCTCATGCAAAAGGTGTTGAATTTATCAGAAGTCTTTCACAGTGTCCAAGTATCTCAGGTGACATTGTAGTAACCAGTAATGGCGGTTATCCGCTGGATCAGAATCTGTATCAGAGTCCGAAGGCTGTTGCAACAGCAGAAGCCTGTGCCGGTGAAGATGGTGTGATCATTATGTGCTGCAGCTGTGTGGATGGCATGGGTGGTACACATTTTGCTAAGCTGATCCGTATGGGAACACCGGAAGAAATCGATGCATATCTTGCAAAGATTCCACCAAAGGAAACGATTCCGGAACAGTGGTGCCCACAGATCTATGCCAGAATCTTGAAAAAACATAAAGTTATCCTGGTAACAACCTATATGTCACCGGAGGACGTTAAAGCAGCCAATATGATTCCTGCGAAGAGTCCGGATGAAGCGTTGGAAATTGCTTATGGCTTAAAAGGTAAGGACGCCAGTGTGGTAGTAATACCGGATGGTGTCAGTGTTCTTGCCGTTAAGGATTGATAAAGAGAAAGGAGAATCATCATGGAAGTAAAACTGGCATTAAAGGTCAGTGATCTTGATAATGTTGCTACTATTTTTGCAAATGATATCAAGGACGGTGACCAGGTGGAAATCCGTGACAAAAAGGGAAACAGCGAAATTGTTACGGTAAAAGGTGATGTTCCTTATGGACACAAGATTGCCACCAGAGATATCCATATTGGTGAGGATATCAACAAGTATGGAGAAGAAATCGGAATCGCTACAAAAGAAATCGTAAAAGGTGAATATGTGCATGTACATAACCTTGACAGCAAACGAGGTCGTGGCGACTGGAAGGAGGCAAAATAGCATGGAATTTATGGGCTATGTACGTCCGGACGGAAAAGCCGGCGCAAGAAATTATACAGCGATCATTCCCAGTGTTACCTGCGCAAATGATGTAGCAAATGCCATTTGTCATCAGGTACAGGGAGCCATTACATATCAGCATCATCAGGGCTGCTGTCAGCTGCCACCGGATCTGGATCGAGTAACAGATACACTGATCAGTCTGGCAATGAGTCCTAACGTTGCCAATGTTCTCATCGTCAGTCTTGGGTGCGAAGGAACAGATCATGAGCGTATGGTAAAAGAAATAGCGGCAACCGGTAAACATGTGGAAATTATTCACATACAGGAACTGGGCGGCGTTTCCAAAGCAATTCAGGCAGGTACTGATATTGCCAGAAGACTTGTTATTGAAGCAAGCGGAATGCAGAGACAGCCGGTAGACATTTCCAATGTCATCATGTCCATTAAATGTGGTGCATCAGATACCACCAGTGGTATGGCGTCTAACTGCGTTATCGGTTATGTGGCTGATAAACTTGTGGATCTGGGAGCAACTGTTATCTTCGGTGAAACTACAGAATTTATCGGTGGAGAGCATCTGGTAGCCAGAAGAGGCGTAAATGAAGATGTGAGCAAGAAGGTCTTTGAAATCGTAGAACGTATGGAGACCAGAGCGAAGAGCCTTGGCTGCGATATGAGAAAAGGTCAGCCTACTCCCGGTAATATCGAAGGCGGACTTTCTTCTATAGAAGAAAAGAGTTTGGGTGCTATTGTAAAATCCGGTACCAAACCAATTCAGGGTGTGCTGGAATATCCGGAGCACATTACAAATCAGAAGGGACTGTGGATCAAGGATACACCGGGCAGAGAGCCGGAGATCTTAACAGGTATGGCAGCAACCGGAGCACAGTTTATGTTATTTTCCACCGGAAGAGGAGCACCACAGGGCTTCCCGAGTATGCCGGTTATCAAAATCTGTGGTAATCCAAATACCTACGAGCGTATGAGCGAGGATATGGATTTGAATGCAGGTCTGATCATCAAGGGTGAGAAAACCATTGAACAGGTCGGAGAAGAAGCTTTTGAAAAGCTTCTGCATGTATTAAGTGGTGAAATGACCAAGAATGAGGCGATTCAATACTTTAGTGCAATTGATATCCACACTCTGGGACCGGTCATTTAACTTATATATTCCAAAATAATAATGCAAAAACTTAATTTAAGGAGGGTGTTTATGAATCCAGTAATAGCTATGCTAATCGGTGTTGCAGTCATGATGTTCTTAATTATTTGTACGCGTATGCATGCTTTCCCATCATTAATCATTTCCGCAATTCTAATTGCAGTTTTATCAGGAAATTACCTGTTAACAGGTACAGGGGCAGCAGAAGGGGCTTCACTGTTATCTACAGCGATCAGCACCGTAACAGGAGGCTTTGGTGGTACCATGGCCAGTATCGGTATCGTAATCGGCTTTGGTTGTATCATGGGTATCTTCTTGGAGAAGAGTGGTGCAGCTAAGAGAATGGCACTTACCATTTTGAAGATGGTAGGCGTTAAACGAGCTGATGTAGTTTTAGGTTTAACAGGTTTTGTAGTTTCTATCCCTGTATTCTGTGATTCCGGTTTCGTTATCCTGTCCAGTCTGGCAAAAGAGTTCTCCAGACTGACCAAGAAATCAATGGTTGGATTAGGCGGTATTCTTGGTATGGGCTTATACATTACCCACTTTATGGTTCCACCTACACCTGGACCACTGGCAGTTGTCAGCACATTCCAGAAGGAAGGTATTGCAATGGATCTTGGTATTTTCATCCTTTGTGGTCTGGCAATTTCCGTTCCATTATTTATCTTCAGTGTATTCTTATTCAGATGGTTTGGTAACAAATATCCACAGTTCATCATGCCAAATGAAATTGACAGAAGCAAATATACAGAAGCACAGTTAAAGGTTCTGGATCAGATTGATGCTAAACTGGAATCCGGTAAAGAACTGGAAAATTCCGATTTTGAAGCGTTGTTAACAACTGAGAAACTTCCAGGTGCTGGAATTTCCTTTACGATTCTGTTATTACCTGTTGCACTTATCCTTTGCAACACTCTGGTTGGCCAGATCGCTTCTTTAAAAGGCAGCACAATTGCTTCTATCATTACCTTTATTGGTAATCCTGTTATTGCTTTATTTATCTCCTTATGTCTTGGTGCATTTGTACTGGCTAAGGAACTGGATAATAAGACAGTTATTGATATGATGAATGATGCATTAAAAGATGCAGGTCCTATCGTTATGATCACCGCAGGTGGTGGTGCTCTTGGTGCAGTTGTAAAAGCTACCGGCGCAGCAGGCATGATGGCAAACGGTATCGTTGCTATTGGTATCCCTGGTATTCTGGTTCCATTGTTAATCGGTACCATTATGAGATTCCCACAGGGTTCCGGTACAACAGCTATGATTACCGGTTCTGCAATTATTGCTCCAATGATCAGTATCTTAGGCGTTAATCCTTACCTGGCAGCTATGGCAGTATGTTTGACAGCTATGTGTCCTTCCTTCCTGAATGATAGTTATTTCCATGTAGTAACTAACTTCAGTGGTATGGATATTAAGACCAGTTTAAAGACCTGGACAATGGGATCTATTGCAATTCCTATTTTCGGATCTGTTATCATTTGTATTTTGAGTGTTTTCATTCACTAATTGTAAGTATTATCTATTTTGGAATAAATAGTAAAAGAGCTGTCCACAATATAGTGGGCAGCTCTTTTTGTATGAAAAAACGGTTACATTATTTAGCGTCTGTAGTTTCATCAGTCAGCTTTAAGGTTTCCAGATACTCGATGATGCGATCTTTGGCCAGCGTCAGATGCTCATTGTTCAATCGTATAGCACGTTCTGTATCATTAATGAGGATACAATGAACGATATTTTCATGTTCTTCCACGGATTTATCAAAACGTTTGGTACTCTTCAAAGAATAAATTCGAAATTGCTGTATGATAATATGCACCTGATTATAAATGGACTCTACCAGGGCATTCCCACTGAAACGGATCATGATATTGTGCAATTCGGTATCATATCCGATATAGCTTTTCAGATCATCGGCAGCATGAGTCGAATGCAGATGATCCAGACACTCCCGAAATTCAGTGATGCCTGCATCTGTAAGATTCTCATGGATATGCTCGATGGCATAGCTCTCCAGCATAACCCGGACATCAAAAACTTCTTCGATATCCTTTGCACTAAATTCCCGGACGAAAATTCCTTTGTTAGGGATCTCCACAACAAGGCGGTCGGCTACCAGTTTTCTAAGTGCCTCACGGACAGGGCTACGGCTTACTGACAGCTGTTTTGCCAGTTCATTTTCCTGCAGCCAGTAACCGGCAGGATAGGTACCGCTGCTGATCTCATCACGTAATATATCATATACTTGTCCGCTTATGGTGTTAACGGCTTTTTTTAATGTAATCATGAAAATTTCTCCAGTTCCGAGATAGATTTTATGCTCATCTCTTCTTATATAAATATAGCATGATTGTGATTTTAGCACAATAAAATGACAGCTGTTGTATAAAATTAAATACATGCAAAAACAGTAGGAAATTATGTTGCAATCTGTAAAAGAAACTGATATGATGACCCTACCAGATGAAGTTAGACTTAACTAACTAATTTTTGGAAAAATAGGAACAATTTGTAAAATAGTGTGAACGAAGCTATGGGAGGAGAAAATTATGGAACAGAATCAGGCATGGGCTGGATTCAAAGGAAGAAAGTGGAAAGATGATGTGGATGTACGTGATTTCATCCAGCACAATTACGAAATTTATGAGGGGGATGAATCTTTTTTAGCAGGACCAACAGAGAGTACAGATCTGCTGTGGGGAGAATTGCAGAAGTTACAGAAGGCAGAAAGAGAAAAAGACGGTGTTCTGGATATGGAGACAGAAATCGTTTCAAGCCTTACTGCTTATGGACCGGGATATATCAAAGAAGAATTAAAGGATAGAGAGCAGATCGTTGGTCTGCAGACTGATAAGCCTTTAAAAAGAGCATTTATGCCTTATGGTGGAATCAAAATGGCTGAACAGGCCTGCACTACCTACGGCTACACTCCGGCACCGGAATTACACAAAATCTTTACAGAATATCATAGAACACACAACCAGGCTGTTTTTGATGCTTATACACCTGAGATGCATGCAGCCCGTCATAATAAGATCATTACCGGCTTGCCGGATACCTATGGACGAGGACGTATCGTAGGCGATTACAGAAGAGTAGCTTTATACGGCATTGATTTTCTGGTAGCTAAAAAGGAAGAAGATTTAAGTAACTGCGGCGACGGTACCATGGTGGACGATGTGATTCGTCTGAGAGATGAACTGTCCATGCAGATCCGTGCATTAAAGGATATGAAGAAAATGGCTGAGGTGTATGGCTTTGATATTTCCAAACCGGCAACATCAGCTAAAGAAGCAGCACAGTGGCTGTATTTTGGATATCTGGCTGCGATTAAGACACAGAATGGTGCAGCCATGAGTGTTGGCCGTATTTCCACATTCCTGGATATTTACATGGAAAGAGATTTAAAAGCAGGTGTGATCACAGAGGAACAGGCACAGGAGATCATCGATCATTTCGTTATGAAGTGCAGAATGGTAAAATTTGCCAGAATCCCTTCTTACAATCAGCTATTCTCCGGGGACCCGGTATGGGCAACACTGGAAGTCGGAGGACTTGGACAGGATGGCAGATCCATGGTTACCAAAAATGATTATCGTTTCCTGCACACACTGGAAAATATGGGACCGTCTCCGGAACCAAACTTAACTGTTTTATATTCCAGCAGACTGCCGGAGAATTTCAAGAAGTACGCAGCTGTCATTTCTGTGCGGACAAGCTCCATTCAGTATGAAAACGATGACGTGATGCGTCCTGTATGGGGAGATGATTACTCTATCTGCTGTTGTGTATCTGCAACCCAGACAGGTAAAGAAATGCAGTTCTTCGGTGCCAGAGCAAACCTTGCAAAGTGTCTGCTCTATGCCATGAATGGCGGAAGAGACGTGAAAACCAGAGAACAGGTAGGACCTGATATGAGACCAATTACTTCTGAGATCCTGGATTATGATGAGGTAATGGCAAAATATGATGTGATGATGGACTGGCTGGCTGGACTGTATGTGAATACATTGAACCTGATCCAGTATATGCATGACAAATACTATTATGAAGCAGCTGAAATGGCGCTCATTGATACCGATGTTCGCAGAACCTTTGCAACCGGTATCGCAGGGTTCTCCCACGTGGTAGATTCTTTAAGTGCTATCAAATATGCTACTGTAAAACCGATTCGTGATGAAGATGGCATGATCGTAGATTTCGAGACCACAGGTGAGTTCCCGAAATACGGAAATGACGATGACAGAGCAGACGATATTGCAGTCTGGCTGTTAAAGACTTTCTTAACCAAGTTAAAGAAGAGACACACTTATCGTGAATCTGAGCCTACAACCTCGATTCTGACCATTACGTCTAATGTAGTATATGGTAAGGCAACAGGCAGTACGCCGGACGGCAGAAAAGCCGGGGCTCCATTGTCTCCTGGTGCAAATCCAAGCTATGGTGCTGAGAATAATGGTTTACTGGCTTCTCTTAACTCTGTAGCAAAATTACCTTATGAATATGCACTGGACGGTATCTCCAATACCCAGACCATTAATCCCGGTGCACTTGGACATGATGAAACAGAGAGAAAGAATAATCTGGCACATGTTCTGGATGGTTATTTTGACCAGGGTGCACATCATCTGAATGTAAATGTATTTGGCAGAGAAAAATTAGAAGATGCCATGGAACATCCGGAAAAAGAAGAATATGCCAACTTCACAATTCGTGTGTCCGGCTATGCAGTAAAATTCATTGATTTGACCAGAGAACAACAGCTGGATGTTATCTCCAGAACCTGCCATAATCAGATGTAATAGATAGAGCGAAGTGAAATAATATAAATGGCCGGAAAAAGGCAGAAGGGAGAAATATCATATGACTGCAAATGTACATTCATTAGAAAGCTTTGGTTCGGTTGATGGTCCGGGCGTGCGTTTTGTGATATTCCTCCAGGGCTGTCACATGCGATGCCAGTTTTGCCACAACCCGGATACCTGGAAGGAGGAGCCTAATCAGATATTCACAGCGGATGAGCTGTTGGAAAAGGTTCTCCGATATCGGGGATACTGGGGAGAAAAGGGCGGCATTACGGTAAGCGGCGGAGAGCCGCTACTGCAGCTGGATTTCATGATAGAATTTTTTACCAAAGCGAAGGCAGAGGGGATTCATACCTGTCTGGATACTGCAGGAAATCCTTTTAGCAGAGAAGAGCCGTTTTTCTCTAAGTTCCAGGAACTTATGAAGGTAACAGATCTGATTATGCTGGATATTAAAGAGATGAATCCGGAGCGTCACCGAAAGCTGACTGGCGTCAAAAACGATAATATCCTGGATCTGGCACAGTATTTGTCCGATATGGGAAAACCCGTATGGATCAGACATGTTCTGGTACCGGAACGCAGTGACTATGATGCTGATCTGCGAAATATGAAAGCTTTTCTGGATACTTTAACTAATGTGGAAAAGGTGGAGATACTGCCTTATCATACCATGGGAATTTTTAAGTGGGAGAATCTGGGACTGACTTATCCGCTTGCGGATATTAAGCCACCGTCAGAAGAAAGAATCCGCAATGCAGAACAAATATTGAATGCAGTGAAATAAGTGGTACACTCCGTGTGTTTAGAACATTCGGGGTGTATTTTTATATGTAATTGCAAAACGAACCGGGAAAAGGTAAAATGTAACAATAACATTACTTGGGGGATAAATTCATGACATTATTTTTGAATATTTTACAAAGCGTATTACCGGTTATCGTGATGATCTTATTAGGGTATGTATGTAACAAAAAGCAGATCTTTGATGATAAAGGTCTGGCAGGACTTAAAGCTATTATTGGAAATGTATGTCTTCCTGTTGTTTTGTTCAATGCATTTTACACAGCCACCTATAGTCTGACGGTAATTCCTGTTTTTATTATAGTGTATATTGGATTTGGACTGGCTATTCTGGCAGGTTTTCTGGTTCGTAAATGGATGGCTCCTTACAGTCGTTTTGTCCCTTTTCTGGTGACCAGTGCCGAAGTGGGAATGCTGGGATATGCTTTATTTTCTTTAATCGTAGGACCGGATCATCTGGCTAATCTTGCCATGCTGGATCTGGGACAGACAGTATTCTCTTACACAGTTTTCATCACAGTACTTCGCGTGGCCGAAGGTCATAAGATGAGTGGCAAAGAGGTTGTTCTCAATATGGTCACCAACAAAGCCTGTATCGGTATGTCATTGGGTATTATTCTGGGAGCAACCGGTGTACGGGGACTCATTGAACAGACTGCAGTGGCACCTATTATAAATGATCTGATTTCCTTTATTACAGCACCGACCAGCGGGGTGATATTACTGGTAGTGGGATACGAGCTGTCTTTACAGCCTGGTATATTGAAGCCGGTATTGAAAACTGTCTTTGCCAGATTTGTTATTATGGCTTCTCTATTTGGCATTGTATCTTTTACGGTATTTCATATTATTCCCTTCGATAAAAACATGTTGCTTGCTATGTTAATCATCTATAGCCTGCCGGCACCATTTATTATTCCGATTTATGCAAATGTAGGAGATGACGGGGAATATGTTTCTACCACTCTTTCTGTGGAAACTCTGTTAACTGTTGCATTATTTGTTGGAATTGTTGCTTACAGTATGATATAATTTCACTGTTCATAAGTATGAAAAAGCCATGGAGAAAGATTACAGGAAGGTGTCATGAGTGAGTAAGACAGACAATGGAACAGAATTGCCCATATCCCGTAAGAAAAGGGTGCAGCGTCTGAAGAAAATAATCATGCTTGTTCTGGTGATTGCATTGCTTGTCCCCAATGTGACATGTCTGGTGTTAAGTATCAGGATGGTTAAGTTGCAAACGCAGATGGATCGGCTGGAAACGCTGGTTCAGGAGATGTCCGGGACACAGTCGGACAATATGACAGAAGTGTCATCTGTATCCGGAACAGAGACTTCCATACAGACTGGAAGTGAAAAGCTGGAAGAACGGGCAGCCGAACCGGAAGAAAGCGAAGCAGCGAGAATAGAAAAAGACGGTCTGAAGAAGGTATATCTGACCTTTGACGATGGACCAAGCGGCAATACAGAGAAAATTTTGGATATTTTGAAACAATACGGTGTAAAGGCTACTTTTTTTGTAATTGGAAGAGAGCAGACTTCATATCAGCCGATATACAGGCGGATTGTGGAGGAAGGACATACTCTTGGTATGCATTCCCACAGTCATGAATATCAGAATCTGTATGCATCGCTGGATAGTTTTGCAGAGGATTTTACGAAAGAACAATCATTTTTATATCAGACAACGGGTATCTGGCCTAAATTTTACAGATTTCCGGGTGGCAGCAGTAATACAGTGAGTAAAGTTGATATGCGGGAACTGACGGGATTTTTAGAGGAGCAGGATGTCACCTTTTTTGATTGGAATGTAACTAGCGGGGATGGCGGAAGCTACAGATTAAGTGCAGAGACCATCGTACATAATGTAACAAATCTGTCAGAGGGAGACCGTTCCGTAGTATTGATGCATGACTCAATGGATAAACCTACAACAGTAGAGGCATTGCCTGAGATCATAGAGACATTACAGGCAATGGAAAATGTAGAAATTGTACCGATTACTGAATTTACAGAACCGGTTCAACATATTTTAAATGATTAAGAAACGTAATGGAGGAGAAAACATGGGATTTTTTTCAGATTTAAAGGAGGATTTATCTTCAGCGGTAAATGAACTTGTGCCAGATGAAAATTTAGATACACTGCAGGAAGAAAATACAGAGACTGCGACAGTAGCTGAAGCAGATGAAATGACACTTGATCAGACCGCACAGGAAGATGCGGAGACAAAGGCAGAAGAAACAGGCAATACTTCCGAAATGGCTGATCTGGATGCTTTATTATCCAAGGTAGACAGTATTGAGGTACCTGATGATATGCTGGAAGAAAACCCGGTAGAAGAGACTGCGACAGAAGCAGCATCTGTTACACCGCCTGTACAGAATACACAGGAAAAAAATCAATTTTTCATGGGAGCAAATAAAAGAATGGATGCAAAGATGGTATCAGATGAAACATCTGTTATTACAGGTGGTATGAAAATTATTGGCGATATTGAGTCTGAAGGTTCTGTAGAATTTCTTGGTACAATTACCGGAAATATCTCCATTCAGGGAAAACTGAATGCAACAGGAACTATTAATGGTAATTCAAGGGCCTCAGAGATTTTCGCAGATAATGCAAAGATTACAGGAGATGTAACTTCAGAGGGTTCTATTAAATTAGGACAGGGAACTGTAATCATCGGAAATGTCAATGCACAAAGCGCAGTCATTGCAGGTGCTATAAAGGGTGATATTGATGTTCACGGTCCGGTGATTCTGGATACTTCTGCAATTGTAATGGGCAATATCAAATCCAAATCTGTACAGATCAATAATGGTGCTGTTATTGAAGGTCTGTGTTCACAGTGCTATGCAGATGTTAATCCTACTTCTTTCTTTGATGAATTAAAGAAAGGACCTAAAAAATAATGAAAAGAATACTGTTAAAACTCAGTGGAGAAGCACTGGCAGGGGAAAAGAAAACAGGTTTTGACGAACCCACAGTCAGAGATGTCGCTTTACAGGTAAAGCAGCTGGTCGATGAAGGTATCCAGGTGGGTATAGTGATCGGTGGAGGCAATTTCTGGAGAGGCCGTTCCAACGAGAATATTGACAGAACAAAGGCTGATCAGATCGGTATGCTGGCAACTATTATGAACTGTATTTATGTTTCGGAAATATTCCGTTCTGTCGGTATGATGACCAATATCCTCACACCTTTTGAATGCGGTTCTTTTACCAAATTATTTTCAAAGGATCGTGCAAATAAATATTTTGCGAGAAACCAGGTGGTTTTCTTTGCAGGTGGAACAGGACATCCTTATTTTTCAACGGACACAGGTGTTGTTCTTCGTGCTATTGAAGTAGATGCAGAGGTTATTCTGTTAGCAAAAGCAATTGACGGTGTTTATGATGATGACCCAAGGATCAATCCGGCAGCTAAGAAATATGATGAAGTTACTATTGAAGAGGTAATCGAGAAAAATCTTCAGGTTGTGGATATGACAGCATCTATTCTGGCAAAAGAGAATAAAATGCCAATGTGGGTATTCCCGTTAAATGAAGAAAACAGTATTGTAAATACGGTACACGGAGAGTTCCACGGAACAAAAGTAACTGTATAAAAGCAAGTATCAGTAATCGTATAAAAGTAACCGCGTAAAAGCAACAATATAGTAAGAGAGGCGAAATATTATGGATCAGAGATTACAGCAGTATCAGGATAAAATGAATAAAGCAGTTGATTTTTTGGCAGAGGATTATGCATCCATTCGTGCAGGACGTGCAAATCCCCATGTACTTGACAAATTAAAAGTAGATTATTACGGCACACCGACACCTATTCAGCAGGTTGGTAACGTAACAGTTCCGGAACCGAGAATGATTCAGATCGCTCCATGGGAGAAGGGTCTGATCAAAGAAATTGAAAAGGCAATTATGTCATCTGACGTAGGAATTACTCCTAATAATGATGGCGCTGTAATTCGACTGGTATTTCCGGAGTTAACAGAGGAACGCAGAAAGGATTTATCCAAAGATATTAAGAAAAAAGGTGAAGAATCCAAAGTTGCTATCCGTAATATCCGAAGAGATGGAAATGACGCATTTAAGAAGCTGGCTAAAGAAGAAGTTTCAGAGGATGAGATCAAGGATCTTGGAGATGAATTACAGAAGATGACAGACAAATTCATCAAAGATATTGATGCCATGATAGATGAGAAGATCAAAGAGATCATGACAGTATAGTTTTACGATAGGATAGAAATCAGGGGGCAGACAAAATTATTTTGTACTGCCCTTATGTTTGTTTTTACAAATATCGGAAAACCTAAGTGTGAATGGAGAGGTAAAAAGGATGAATATTCCAAATCATGTAGCGATTATCTTAGATGGAAACGGAAGATGGGCAAAAGCTAAAGGAATGCCAAGAAACTATGGCCATATGCAGGGTGCAAAGGCTGTGGAGGATTGCTGTGAATATGCTTATAATATGGGAATTCAATATTTAACTGTATATGCTTTTTCCACAGAGAATTGGAACAGACCCGCGGACGAAGTGGATGCATTGATGAAGCTGCTGAGAAACTATATGATTAACAGCATTAAGCGAGCTATGAAAAATAATATGTGTGTCAGAGTCATTGGCGATAAGACTGCACTGGCGGATGATATCCGGACAGCAATTGAGGATCTTGAGGAGAAGACAAAGAATAATACAGGTCTTCATTTTCAAATTGCCATCAATTATGGTGGAAGGGATGAACTCAGGCGTGCAGCAGGTAAAATGGCTGAGGCAGTAAAAAATGGTACTTTACAGCCGGAGAATATCACAGAAGATACTATTAGCAGTTATATGGATACGGCAGGACTTCCTGATCCGGATCTGCTGATTCGTACCTGTGGGGAACAGCGTATCTCTAATTTCTTATTATGGCAGCTTGCTTATACGGAATTTTATTTTACAGATATTGCATGGCCTGATTTTTCGAAAGAGGAAATGGAAAAGGCTGTTGCAGCATATAATCAAAGAGACCGGAAATTCGGTAAGGTAAAGGAGGCATAGGCCATGTTCTGGACGAGGCTTTTCAGCGGCATTGCTTTACTGGCAATCGCATTGGTAACCATTATCCTGAATGGTCCGATTTTGCTGATCACTTTATGGCTGGTATCTATGGAAGCATATACAGAACTGGTAAAAGCAACCGGTGCTTGCCGTAAAGATAAAAAATGGGATATGATCAGAACCATTGGTGTGCTATTTATTACACTGTATTATATTGCGGTATTTATACAAAACAAGGAAGCGGCCGTAGCTGTAGTGGTACTTTCCATGATCGCCTACATGTTTGGCTATGTTTTCTCCTTCCCGGGGTACATATCGGATCAGGTAATGGCAGCTTTTACAGCTTTCTTTTATGGACCGGTTTTATTATCTTTTATATACTGGACCAGAAATCTTCCAATCGGAGCATATCTGGTTTGGATGATCTTTATCAGTTCCTGGGGATGTGATACCTGTGCATATTGTGTTGGTGTCCTGTTTGGAAAACATAAAATGACACCGGTTCTAAGTCCGCATAAGTCTGTGGAGGGTGCCATTGGCGGTGTGGTTGGCGCAGCTATTTTAGGCGGGCTGTATGCCGGTATTCTGGTAGGTCCGAAGGTCGGACAGGATGATCTGATATGGGTGTTTGCACTGATCGGTGCGGCAGGCGGGCTGATTTCCATGGTAGGTGATCTGGCAGCCAGTGCAATTAAACG
This sequence comes from Lachnospiraceae bacterium, assembly GCA_028693705.1. Lineage (GTDB taxonomy): Bacteria > Bacillota > Clostridia > Lachnospirales > Lachnospiraceae > JAQUUX01. The sequence continues at coordinate 16,273 of JAQUUX010000032.1, forward strand.
TAATCATGAGATTAAGGATTATGCAAAGCTGATACCGGGACATGGTGGTATCATGGATCGGTTTGACAGTGTTATTTTTACGGCGCCGATTATATATTTTCTGTCAGTGTGGCTCCTGGCATAGAAAGTAAGATTTCTATTTATGACAATGAGCTATGACAAATATAATTATAGGAGAATGCAAATGAAAAGACTTTCAGTTTTAGGTTCAACAGGATCAATTGGAACGCAGACGTTGGAAGTAGTCCGTGCTTATCCTGAGGATTTTAAGGTGGTTGTACTGGCAGCAGGAAGCAACGTAGATAAGATGGAAGAGCAGGTCAGGGAATTTCATCCGAAGCTGGTTTGTATGTGGTCAGAAAAAGCAGCAGCTGATTTGAAAAATAGAATTGCAGATACAGGTATTTCTGTCGTACCAGGAATGGACGGTCTTTTACAGGCAGCAACTTTTGAACAGGCTGATGTAGTACTTACCGCTGTTGTGGGTATGATCGGTATTCAGCCAACGATTGCGGCGATAGAAGCAGGTAAAGAGATAGCTCTTGCCAACAAAGAAACTTTGGTTACTGCAGGACATATTATCATGCCTCTTGCAGCAGCAAAAAAAGTGCCGATTTTACCCGTAGATTCAGAACATAGTGCAATTTTCCAATCTTTACAGGGCAGCAAACGAGAAGAAATCAAAAAGATTCTCTTAACGGCATCCGGTGGTCCTTTCCGTGGAAAGACCAGAAAAGATCTGGAGCATATGACGGTACAGGATGCACTAAATCATCCAAACTGGTCCATGGGTCGAAAGATTACCATAGATTCAGCTTCTCTTGTAAATAAGGGACTGGAGGTTATGGAAGCAAAATGGCTCTTTGGTGTGGAACGTAAGGATATTGAGGTAGTGGTACATCCGCAGAGTATCCTTCACTCTGCTGTTATGTACAGGGATGGCGCTGTGATCGGACAGATGGGCGTGCCAGATATGAAACTGCCGATTCAATATGCTTTATTTTATCCGGATAGAAATCCTATGGAAGGAAATGATATGGATCTATTTCAAGTGGGCAGTATGACCTTTGAAAAACCGGATATCCAGACTTTTAGAGGATTACAGTTGGCGTATGACGCATTAGATGCCGGAGGCAGTATGCCAACCGTATTTAATGCTGCAAATGAAATGGCAGTAGCTATGTTCCTGGATCAGCAGATTCGGTTTTTACAGATACCGGAGATCATCGAAGCATCCATGGAACAGCATAAGGTAATTGAAAACCCTGATTTGGGTAAAATATTAGAAACAGAACAGGCAACCTATGATTTTATTAAGGGAAAGACCTGGTAAGAAATGTGATTTGATTTTCACATGGAAAGAATGGAGTGTTTCATGGTAGTAACAATAATTTTATTCCTGGTTATTTTCGGGGTAGTTGTCATATCCCATGAGCTGGGACATTTTCTGATTGGCAGAGCCAGCGGTATTCATGTGCTGGAATTTGCCATTGGTATGGGACCAACTTTATTTCATATTGATACACCAAAGACCAGATATTCCATCAAATTGCTGCCGCTTGGAGGCGCCTGCATGTTTGATGGTGAAGATGGTAATTATGAAGAGTCGAATAAAGGGAAGAACGGACTGGAAGAAGAACATCCGGGTTCCTTTCTGGAAGCCGGTGTATGGGCAAGAATAGCAACAGTTTTTGCAGGTCCTTTATTCAATTTTATCCTGGCATTTATCCTGGCGATGATTCTGGTAGGCTTTAGCGGAACGGATTTACCTGTAGTGTACCGTGTCAGTGAGGGGATGCCGGCAGCAGAAGCCGGAATCGAATCAGGGGATAAAATTATCAGTATCAATGGAGAATCAATTCATGTTTACAGACAGGTAACTCTGATCTCACAGTTAAATCGCGGAGATACGTTGGATGTGGTATATGAGCATGATGGTAAGCGTATGGAAACCACCATTACACCTGTATATGACAGCACAGCAGACAGATATTATATGGGATTTCAGGGAACCGGTGAGGAGATGACATGTAACTCTCCTGTGAAATTAGTACAATATACCTTTTATGAAGTAGAATACTGGGTAAGGGCAACATTTAAGAGCTTGTCCATGCTGGTAACAGGTCAAGTATCGTTACGTGAAGTTTCCGGTCCGGTGGGAATCGCAAGTTTTGTTGGAGAGACCTATGAGGAAGTGAAGCCCTATGGTTTACCTACAATAATTCTGACAATGTTAAATATAGCAGTTTTGTTATCTGTGAATCTGGGCATTATGAATTTGCTGCCACTTCCGGCATTGGATGGAGGCAGACTGGTATTTCTCCTGGTAGAAGTTATTCGTGGGAAACCGGTTTCACCGGAAAAAGAAGGCTTTGTGCACATGGCAGGTTTCATGGCCTTTATGGTACTCATGGTTCTGGTTATGTACAATGACATTATGAAATTAATACCTTAGGGGTAAAGACAGACAAGGGAATCGGTAAGAGAAAAAACAGCCGGTTTCCTTGTTTTTTTGACTGAAAATATTTCGATAAAATAGGGCATAATGACGAAAAAATATCATAAGTCTGAGAACCGGTTGACAGAAGATGCTGTGTACCGGAAAATAGAGACTATCTTATAAAACAGTTCAGTTTATCTATAGGTTCTGCTCAGAACCGGCTTTCAAAAAAGAGTAAAAAAGAATCCTTAAAATTGGTTATGGTTGTATGGCAAAAACAGGAGGTATATGTGTTATCAGGTGTTTATTGGAATATCGGCATGGAAATGGATGCAAATCAGGATTCGGTCATTCTTGAAAGAGTTATGACAAAAAGGGGAGAACTGATTATTGCAGGAGTTTGTGACGGTATTGGCGGATTGGAGAGAGGCGAAATTGCAAGTGGGTATGTGACGGAGCGATTACTTTCTTTTTTTTACGAAGAAATATTGCCACGTCACAAGAAAAAAGGGTTCAAAAGAAAAATAAGAAAAGCATTGCTTCGATGCCTGTATGCTACACAAAGAGACCTGGAACAATTCGGAAAACAGGAGAAGTGCAGACTGGGTACCACCATCAGCATGGTTATCGTCTGGAATAACCGGTATCTATGGTGTCATATGGGGGATAGTCGTATTTATAGAATATCATGGAATATCTGCAGACAGCTTACGAGAGATGACCGATATGATGGGAAACTAACCGGTGCGCTGGGCAGTATGCCATGGACAAAGCCTGTGATACAAACCGGACATTTGTTTCCCGGGCAGGGCATATTATTATGCAGCGACGGTTTCTGGGAAAAACTGGATAAAAAGAAAATTTCAGATGGTCTTATGTATACTGCAATTCATCGAAATGAACAAATCGACAGACATCTGAAAGCATTGGGAGAATATGCAATGAGACAAGGGGAAAAGGATAATATGAGCGCGATATATCTGCTTCGTAAAAAGGAAAGACAAAGGGAGGGTGTATATGGAGCGTTATGAATGGATGGAGATCCTGGGAACGGGAGCTTTTGGAAGTGTGTATAAAGTATGGGACAGGAACCTGAAACGCCATATGGCGGCAAAAGTAATTCCACTGAAAAACCTGCGTGCAGAAATGAATTACAAGACAGAGTTGGAGTTCTTGACGAAAAAGGAACATTCCTGCTTTCCTGTTTTGTACGACAGTTTTTGCCAATTAAATGAGGATACAGGGGTGGAAGAAGGTGTTCTTATGATGGAATATCTGGAAGGGGAGAGTTTACAGAAACGTCTGGATAAAGCGGGTAAACTGGAAAAGGAAGAAGCCGTAAACATTGCAATACAATTAGCCGAAATTTTATGTTTTCTACATGAACGTAAGCCGGCATTGTTGTATAGAGATGTGAAACCGGACAATATTATTTGCCGGAAAGACGGGAAAATAAGACTTTTAGATTTTGGAACAGTATGTGATGCGTGGGAGGAAAACAGTATCCAGATGAAAATACAGTGCGGGACGCAGGGCTTTGCTGCACCGGAGGTATGGAAACGAGGCCAAAAGCCGTCTGTGCAGAGTGATCAGTATGCATGGGGAGCAGTTTTACTGTATATGCTGACAGGGATCAGTATGGCCAAGCCTCCTTATCATCATCAGCCACTGAGGTGCTATGATAGAACAATGGATACAAAGTTAAAATGGATCTTAGAAGTCAGTATGGCAGAGAAACCGGAACAACGTTTTGGAAGCATGGGAGAATGCCTGGGACAGTTGCAAAAATGGAAGCAGAAGAAAAGAAATTTCCACTTCGTCATGCCACAACATCGTTTTGATAATTATCGAGTGATACAATCAAAATGGTACACCGAGAAAAAGTTTGCAGGATTGCTGGTAAGTCTGCTTCTGGCATTAGCCTTGTTTGGAAAAATATCAATGCCTGTCAGGGCAATGGAGAAAAAAGAATTACCGGTGGAAGTTTATGATGCACAAGGCAGGAAAATATTGATTAAAGAGGATACTGTATACACACTTGCGGGGGATTTGTTTCTGGCAATTCCAAAAGATTTTTTTAAAGAAAATAAGTTTTTCGAAATAACCGTAGGAAGCAACTGCAGAAATGAAAACGGAATTCCGGAAAAACAGGAGAAAAAATTTTATATCACATACGAAAATGGAAAGTAAATGTGGTAGAATAAGAACATATTATGTACAGATATGTTGAAAAAATATGCAGGAGGTATCCTTACATGTATCGTGACCATACAAAGGTAATCACCATAGGAGATAAAGTAATCGGTGGGGGCAACCCGATTCTGATTCAGTCTATGACCAACACCCCCACAGAGAACGTGGAAAAGACTGTGGAGCAGATATTAAAGTTAGAAGCGGCCGGCTGTGAGATCATTCGTTGTACCGTTCCAACTATAGAGGCAGCGAAGGCTCTTTCGCAAATCAAGAAACAGATTCATATTCCGCTTGTGGCAGATATTCATTTTGATTATAAAATGGCAATTGCAGCTATGGAAAATGGAGCAGATAAGATCCGTATTAATCCCGGAAATATTGGTTCCAAAGAAAACCTGGCGGCAGTGGTAAAAGTGGCAAAAGAAAGAAACATTCCTATTCGTGTCGGTGTAAATTCCGGTTCTCTGGAAAAAGAACTGGTGGAGAAATACCATGGTGTAACGGCAGAAGGAATCGTGGAAAGTGCTCTGGATAAAGTGAAGATGATTGAGGATATGGATTACGATAATCTGGTAATCAGTATCAAGTCTTCAGATGTACTGATGTGTATCCGTGCGCATGAATTATTAGCAGATAAAACTGTTTATCCATTACATGTAGGTATCACAGAATCCGGTACCATCAAGAGTGGAACCATTAAGTCTTCCGTTGGTCTGGGTGTTATCTTATATCAGGGTATCGGTGATACTATCAGAGTATCCTTAACAGGAGATCCTGTGGAAGAAGTAAAGACAGCCAGGGCAATCTTAAAGACTGTGGGACTCCGCAGAGGCGGCATCGAAGTAGTATCCTGCCCGACCTGTGGCAGAACCAAGATAGATCTGATCACTCTGGCAAATCAGGTGGAAGATATGGTGGCAGACATTCCTTTGGATTTAAAAGTGGCTGTTATGGGCTGTGTTGTTAATGGTCCCGGAGAAGCAAAAGAAGCGGATATCGGAATCGCAGGCGGCATGGGTGAGGGCCTTCTCATCAAAAAAGGCGAGATCATAAAGAAAGTTCCGGAGGCAGAGTTATTAAACACCCTCCGACAGGAATTATTAAACTGGGGTAAATAAACAATATGGCAATGATATTTCCGGAAGCATTTCCGTCTTTAAAACTGGATAGTAAAATAAAGGATCTGTTTGAACAGGTCATGGTAGAGAAGGTGACGTCTACCAGAATGCGGGAGTACCTGCGGATTTACATTTCCAGCAATAGACTGATTGCAAGGGAGATGATCGTCCGTGTTGAGCAGGAATTGAAGCGACAGCTTTTCCCTAAAGCCCCTGTACAAATTAAGATATATGAAAAATACAGCCTTTCGGATCAGTACAATGCTGAAAAGTTAATGCATATATACTATGACAGTATTTTACAGGAGTTTAAGGACTACAATCATATAGACTATACAATACTGAAAAATGCAGAGATCACCTATTCGGAAGCGAAAAAGATGAACCTTACCGTAAAGGATACCGTTCTGGCAAGAGAGCGGATACCGGAGATCCTGCGTATCCTGGATAAGATTCTGGTAGAGCGTTGCGGGATACCTGTGGAGATGGATGTGGAGTTTGATCAGTTTGAGGCTGACCTGGAAAAACAGGAAGCAGAAGAACAGGCTCTTTCGAGACAAGTAGAACTAATCGCCAAACGCGGTGCTATGGCAGACCAGAAGGCAGAGGAAAATAAAGCGGAAGCTGGAAGCCAAAATGGTGGAGATTCCAAAAAGATTGCCGTCAAGGATAACGGGAAGCAAAGTGGTACCGGAAACAGCGGTAACGGCAACAATGGAAAAAGCGGAAGTGGAAATGGTTCCTTTGATAAAAATGGCGGAAAGAACGGGAACCGTGAATGGGGTAACAGAGGCGGCTTTAACCGTTCTATGAAGCGCTCTAACAATCCGGATGTGGTATATGGCAAGGATTTTGATGATGAACCGATTAAAATTGAAGAGATCATCGGTGAAATGGGAGAGGTAACTGTCAGAGGTAAGATCATCTTTGCAGACAGCAGGGAAATCCGAAATGAAAAGACCATTCTCATGTTTGATATCACGGACTTTACTGATACCATTTCCTTTAAAATGTTTGTGGGAAACGAACAGGTAGATGAAATCAAGGAATCAGTTAAAATGGGAGCATTCCTGAAGGTAAAGGGTGTTACTAATATTGACCGATTTGACAACGAATTAACAATTGCTTCTATTTCCGGGATTAAGAAAATTCCTGATTTTACCGTAGCCAGGGAAGATCATGCGGCAAAGAAAAGGGTGGAGTTGCACTGCCATACCAAGATGAGTGATATGGATGGTGTTTCAGAAGCTAAAGATATTGTAAAAAGAGCTTATAAATGGGGGCATAGAGCCATTGCCATCACAGATCATGGTGTGGTACAGGGATTTACAGATGCCAATCATACCTGGGATGATCTCTGGAAGGAAGAAAAGAATAAACGAAAAGAAGCAGGAGATTCCAATCCGGATAAACAGGATTTCTTTAAGGTCATCTATGGAGTAGAAGCGTATCTGGTAGATGATCTGAAGGAAGTCGTTATAAACGATAAAGGTTATGGTATCAGGGAAAAGGATTATGTGGTTTTCGATTTGGAAACTACCGGTTTTTCACCTGTTAATAACAGGATTATAGAGATCGGTGCAGTAAAGGTGACAAACGGGGAGATAACGGATCGGTTTTCTACGTTTGTAAATCCGGATGTACCCATTCCTTTTGAAATTGAAAAATTAACGGGTATCCGCGATGATATGGTACTGGAAGCACCGGAAATTGAAGAGATCCTGCCACAGTTTCTGGAATTTAGCAAAGATGCCATTATGGTAGCGCATAACGCTGAATTTGATATGAGCTTTATCAAGGAGAATTGTATCCGACAGGGTATTAAGCAGAGTTTTACATATGTTGATACAGTAGGTATTTCCAGGCATTTATATCCGCATCAGGCAAAGCATACCTTAGATGCCGTGGCGAAGACCATGGGAGTATCTTTGGAAAATCATCATCGTGCTGTGGATGATGCAGAGTGTACGGCACTTATTTTTAAAAAAATGTTACCGATGTTAGAGGCAGAGGGAGCAGATACTTTAGCTAAGGTAAATGCCTTGACGGCAGCAGGACCGGAGCAGGTGAAGAAGCTGCCTTCTTATCATGCCATCATATTGGCCAAGAATAATGCAGGCAGGGTAAATCTTTATAAATTGGTAAGTGAATCTCATATTACTTATTTTGCCAAGAGACCCAGGATACCGAAAAGCCTTCTGATGCAATACCGGGATGGTTTGATCCTGGGAAGTGCCTGTGAGGCAGGTGAATTGTACCGTGCGCTGATCGAAGGAAAAGCTGATACGGAAGTTGCCAGACTGGCGAACTTCTATGATTATCTGGAAATTCAGCCGGTGGGAAATAATCATTATATGATTGCTTCCGAGAAGATTCCGAATATTAATTCTGAGGATGACATCAGGGCTGTGAATAAAAAGGTGGTGGCGCTGGGAGAACAGTTCCATAAACCTGTAGTGGCAACCTGTGATGTGCACTTCTTAGATCCGCAGGATGAGATTTACAGACGTATCATCATGGCAGGGATGGGATTTACAGATGCAGATAATCAGCCGCCATTATATTTACATACAACAGAAGAAATGTTAGAGGAATTTTCCTACCTGGGAAGTGATAAGGCAGAAGAAGTGGTTATTACCAATCCCAATAAGATCGCAGACAGCTGTGAAGTAATCTCTCCGGTCAGACCGGATAAGTGTCCGCCTGTTATCGAAAACTGTGATCAGACACTGACTGATATCTGCTACACCAAGGCGCATGAGCTGTATGGTGAAGTGCTGCCGGATATTGTAGAACAGCGTTTGCAGAAAGAGTTAAATTCCATTATATCCAATGGTTATGCAGTTATGTATATCATTGCCCAGAAGCTGGTGTGGAAGTCTGTAGAGGATGGATATCTGGTAGGCTCCAGAGGATCTGTAGGTTCTTCTCTGGTGGCATATATGTCCGGTATCACGGAGGTTAACTCCTTAAGTCCGCATTATTATTGCACCAAATGCCATTATGTGGATTTTGATGAAGAAGATGTAAAAAAATATGGTGGTATGGCAGGCTGCGATATGCCTGATAAAATATGTCCTGTTTGTGGCGAGAAACTGAAAAAGGACGGATTTGATATCCCGTTTGAGACTTTCCTTGGATTTAAAGGAGATAAAGAGCCTGATATCGATTTGAACTTTTCTGGTGAGTACCAGTCAAAGGCACATAAATATACAGAAGTTATTTTTGGGTACGGACAAACCTTCCGTGCCGGAACCATTGCGGCACTGGCTGATAAAACGGCTTACGGCTATGTGAAGAAATATTATGAAGAAAAAGAAATACATAAGAGAAACTGTGAGATCAACCGTATCACGGTAGGCTGTACCGGTATCAGGCGAAGCACCGGACAGCATCCGGGTGGTATCGTTGTACTGCCTGTGGGAGAGGATATTTATTCTTTTACACCGGTACAGCATCCGGCAAATGATATGACGACAGCAACGATTACCACGCACTTTGATTATCACTCTATTGACCATAACCTGTTAAAACTTGATATCCTCGGACATGATGATCCGACCATGATTCGTATGCTTCAGGATCTGACCGGTATTGACCCGGTTAAGATTCCGCTGGATGATCCGCAGGTTATGAGTTTGTTCCAGAATACCTCAGCGCTTCGGATTACGCCGGACCAAATCGGCGGGTGGCCGGTGGGTTCTCTTGGTGTACCGGAATTTGGTACTGAATTTGTCATGCAGATGTTATTGGATACCAAGCCAAAGTATTTCTCAGATCTGATCCGTATCGCCGGATTAGGACATGGAACGGATGTATGGCTGGGAAATGCCCAGACCTTGATCGAAGAAGGAAAGGCTACTATTTCTAATGCTATCTGTTGTCGAGATGATATTATGATCTATCTGATGCAGATGGGAGTAGAGCCTAGTTTATCCTTTACGATTATGGAGTCCGTTCGAAAAGGTAAGGGATTAAAACCGGAGTGGGAAGAGACCATGAAGGAAAATAATGTACCTGACTGGTATATCTGGTCCTGTAAGAAGATCAAGTATATGTTCCCGAAAGCCCATGCGGCAGCTTACGTTATGATGGCATGGAGAATAGCGTATTTTAAGGTAAATTATCCGCTGGCTTATTATGCAGCTTACTTTAGTATCCGTGCATCGGCATTCTCCTATGAGATCATGTGCCAGGGACAGAAGCACTTAGAGGCTATGATTGAAGACTTTGCCAAGAGAAAAGATTCTCTGACCAAAAAAGAGCAGGATGTGGTAAAGGATATGCGAAGCGTACAGGAAATGTATGCCAGAGGTATCGAGTTTGAGCCGATTGATATTTACAGAGTTGATGCCAAACTGTTCCAGGTAACGGAGGATGGCAAGATTATGCCTGCACTTACCAGTATCGATAACCTGGGTGAAAAAGCAGCAGAGGCCATGGTGGAAGCGGCTAAGGATGGACCGTTTCTGTCAAAGGATGACCTGCGTCAGCGCTCCAAAGCCGGTATGAAGACAATAGAACAGTTGTCTGCACTGCACATTCTGGAGGATCTGCCGGAGTCTAATCAGATCAGTTTGTTTGATATTTTTGCATAAGGACGGTTAAAAAATGAATAACAAAATAGATAAAGAACCACAGAATACTATATTGCAAAAGGGTATTGTCGTATGCCTGTTAGCAGTATTTTGCTGTCTGCTGTGGGGAAGTGCATTTCCCTGTATCAAATTAGGTTATGAATATTTTGCAATTGCGTCAGATGAATGGGCATCACAGATATTTTTTGCGGGTATGCGCTTTACCATAGCTGGACTGATGGTAGTACTTGGTAACAGTATCTGGAATCGCAGACTGCTGTTACCTGCAAAAACATCTGTTCCGAGAATCCTCAGGCTGTGTCTGTTACAGACTGTACTGCAGTATACTTTCTTTTATATTGGACTTGCGAATACAACAGGTGTGAAAGCATCCATTATTGAGGCCGCCAATGTTTTTATCGCTATTCTGGTAGCCAGCCTTTTATTTCATCAGGAGTCCATGACATGGAGAAAAGTTCTGGGGTGTCTGGTGGGATTTGTTGGTGTTGTGTATGTGAATATGAACGGAGAAGGCATTGACCTGAATATGACATTTCTGGGTGAAGGTTTTGTACTGTTGCTTATGCTTTTTCTTCTGTTTTGTTAAAGCGTTTCTCAAAAGAAGAGAGTCCCGTTATGTTAAGCGGTTATCAGTTTACAGTTGGTGGCGTGATCATGCTGATCATGGGAGCGGCTTTTGGCGGAAAAGTACACGCGATAACCGGACAGGGTATCGTTATGTTGTGCTATCTGGGATTTATTTCGGCAGCAGCGTATTCCGTATGGGGCATATTATTGAAATACAATCCGGTTTCTAAAGTAACGGTATTCGGGTTTGAAAATCCGGTGTTTGGTTTTATTCTGTCGGCGTTGTTACTGGAAGAAAAGAACCAGGCGCTGGGAATTAAAAGCCTGGTTGCGCTAGTACTTGTCAGTCTGGGTATTTTCATTGTAAACAGCAGGAAAAGGGAAGGGTGAGAGAAGATAAAAGTACGAAACAAAAAAACATGAAAAAAATGAAAAAAGTACTTGCTTTTTAACCTAACCTATAATATTATTATAAAGCACGTTGCGAAAAACAAGAACGTAAGAACTTGAAAGCAATGGTGATATATGGCTTGTTGGTCAAGCGGCTAAGACGCTGCCCTCTCACGGCAGAATCAGGGGTTCGATTCCCCTACAAGCTGTTGACTGATTGTTAGAAATAGCGAACAGCCCAACCCGAGAAGATCCTGAGGACCTGATTAATCAGTGTTTTTGGGATTTTTTATTTGCAAAAAAGATCAGTCCACAAAATGTCGTAGAGTGGATCAGATACAGGAGAATAACTATGCGAATCAATCAAATGGAAGATGTTATGTTACAGGGAATGAAACCCAATGTGCCACAGAACGAGGCAGAATTTACAGAGGTTAACTATGATTATCCGGGAAAGGAAGAACTTCATAGATTTTATGATAGCAGTATCGCTGCAGGTAAAAATAAGAGTGCAGTAGAAGTGATTGAAAAAGCAACCCTTCCGGTGGGATTGATTTTATCATTTGGTCTTTGTATAGCTGGAATGCTTCTGGATATGTTTGGCGTGACAAGATCAATTACTCCGTTGGGATTTCTGTGTTTTTTTGCCATGATAATTGTGAAAGCCGTACTGAGCAGACAGGTATATGAACTGCGAAGCACACGGAGCAACATTGATTTTGAATCTTTATATGCATATAGAAGCAAATACAAAAAATATGGATTTACAGGTGGGCGAAGATTCCCGTATTGTCTGATGGGAGATACTTCTTCACAGTATGTAAAAGAAACAAAGGGAATTTCACAAGGCGTATGGGTTCCTATATTAATTGCAGTTTCTTTCTGGCATTGTTTATTACCTATATGACAACGAAAAATAATAAGGCTGTTGCGGATGTTGCATTTGAGATTGTTTTGGGTACAGGATTAACGCTGGTTGGATTATTGGTTGGACTGGGTACTTTATTCAGACCTTTGATCAAGAAGATTCAATACGGAAGAAAAATACAGGCAGTGTGCGTCGATGTGGAAAGCTATATGAAAGCAGGAGATGCAGATGCAGATTCCGCAAGACCTGTTTATATGGCTGTAGTAGATGGAAAAGATTACATCTATTTTGATGAAATCAAATCCAATGTACAGGAAAGCTCTGTGGGAGAAGTGTTCCCGATTTATGTAAGCAGAAAGGATCCCTATAAATTTGCGTGTACGCAGAGCTCCGGAAATGTAATATTTGGTCTGGTAATATTCCTGCCATTTTGTTGCATGGGCATTGTAATGTTAGTTTTGGGGATCACAGGGCTTAGTGCATTGTAATTTAGCAGAACTGATATACAGCGGAATTGCAGCAAGCTGCGCGGCAACGGATACGACAATCATCACCGGCATAGAGTAAAGGAAGTGTTCCACTGTTTACCAGTGAAGAGGTTTCGGTAAGACCGCTTGCCAGAGTTGTATAGGTTTTAGAAACATGCATGATGATAATGGAGTAATCGATAAAGCCGAAAGCAAACAGGCTGATACCCGCAATGTAGAGGATAAATTCTTTTTTCATTTTGAAAGGAATGTATTCCTTTGGCTCCGGCTCAAATTGTTCCGGATTGGGGAACTTTGCACGGGTCAGAAGCAGAAGAAAAATGGTAATCGCACCGGGGATTGCCAACACTGCAAAACAGGTGGAATAGATTTGAAAAGTAGAGCCGTCTGTTTTGAACAGCATGACGAGGTAGAGCAGTACCGGACCTGCGAATGCACCGATCTGATCCATTACTTCCTGGATGCCGAAGCTTTTACCCACACCTTCCTGCGTGGCGGCAAAGGACATAATGGTATCTTTGGCTGGTTTTTTGATAGCCTTTCCCATACGCTGAATGACCAGTAACAGGCAGGCAAACAGCCATCCATGCTTGCCAACAAGAGCGAGGGCAGGAACTGCGATAATGTCCAGAATGTATCCGAAGATAGTCATTGGCCAGTAGCAAGCTCTCAAAATCCGTCTTTTACAAACCGGCTCATTTTGGTCATTACAGGGCAGGTAAACAATTTCAGCATCGGCTGCAGTGGCGTTGATATGCTGTTTCATGTTATCGGGGACACATACACATACTACCGGAACATTTTTTGTTTCAGTAGTATTTTTGATTTCATGCAGCAAATTGATACCATTATCTTTCTCTTCCTGTATATCAGCAATGATACAATCTAACTCTTTATTACAATCTTTTATCTCATATTGGATCTCATCGAATTGGGTTACAGTCTTGATTTCAAAATCACTACTGATACGTTTGACCAGTTCCATATCAAAATCATTGGTTTTAGAATAGTAAATTATCATACAATTTCCTCGCTTTGTGGTAATTTGTATTGATTACTTGTTTTAACAAATATATAATATTGTATATAAAAGAAACAATAATGATAAGATAAACAATTTACAAAATTATATCATATTAAAATATAAATTTACACAGATAAATGGCATGCAGTATCAATGGTTTGTAAGGTGGAGGATTGGGTATGGAATATAGCAATGCAACGGAAGTCCAACAAAACGAACAGGAACTCCGTTATAAAGAACAGCTTGGGCTGACCAACCAGGCAGCCAAGGATGCATTAGCCTATGCCAGCTATAATCTGACACAAAATGTGGTGCTGAAATACGAAAGTAATCAGCCGGAACTATGTGAGATTATGGGGCATGAAAAGGCCGATGATGTACTTGCCGGCATCCGTAATATAGCCTGCGAAGTGAGAGATCCGGAGGATTTTGCTCTCCTTTCCAATTGCACCACCATGATAAAGGCATATAAGTGTGGCAGATCTCATATTGAAGTACGCCATCGCCTAAAGAATGATAACAGATGGGTACTGTCTGTTTTTGATATGATCGCAAATTCCCAAACAGGAGACATTGAAGCAATCAGTTTTCTGAGAAATATAACAGATATTACTCGCTCAGAACTTGTGGTTAATCGGCTTATGACATTGGATTATCAATCCATTATCATTGTGGACACGAGTACCGGTGTATCTATTCCGTTTCGGAAATCGAAAGAAGACGGTGTATTGACGAAGATACTCCAGATGCAGGAAGAACTTGGAGATGTACGGGAAGGACTAAATGCCTTTTTTAGAAAATATGCAGTTTCCGGTACGGCAGAAAAAGCCATAAAAGAGAATAGCCCGGAATATATTAATGTTAAGCTGGAAACAGAGCCGTACTATGAATGTACATATGCATTGAACTGGCAGGGGAAGAAACATCATTATCGTATTGTCTATTCATATCTGGAACAGCGTGCCGGAGAAATATTGTGTGCCATTCAGGATGTTACGGATATATATGAACAGGAAGAGGAGCAGAGAGCCAGACTTACAGCGGCACTGGAAGAATCCAATGCGGCTAATCAGGCCAAAACAGCATTCTTATCTCGTATCAGTCACGATATGCGAACACCTTTAAATGGTATTCTGGGACTGACTACCTTGTTAAAGGATAGTACAACAGATGATAAAATCCTCCGTGATCTGATGGAATTGGAGATGTCCGGCAAATACCTGTTGAATTTGATAAATGATACGCTGGACATGAATAAAATTGAAAGTGGAAAATTAGAGCTTCATCCCCATGTGTGTGAAGGAAAAACTTTATTCAACAACGCATTGGGACTTGCTAAATCCAGTATTCAGGCGAAGAATCTGCAATTACATGTGCAGACGGAAAACATTCCTTTTACGACACTGTATGTGGATGTGGAACGAATCGAGCAGGTGGTTTTGAATGTGCTTGGCAACGCAGTTAAATTTACACCGGATGGCGGAACCATCGAAGTGACCATGAGTAATATTTCCATATGTGATGGAGTAATCACTGATAAGCTGGTGATCAGGGACAGTGGCATTGGCATTAGTCGGGAATTTCTGCCTCATGTTTTTGAAGCATTTTCACAGGAGGATGCGACACGCACCAGTGCCTATCAAGGAACCGGATTGGGACTGGCGATTACAAAACAGCTGATACAGCTCATGGGTGGAAATATCTCAGTAGAAAGTGAGCAGGGAAAAGGTACCAGCTTTACCATTATCCTGAAAATGGATATTGCTACAGAGGAACAGATTGCCGAATGGAAGAAGAGTCAGATCAGCTCGGACAATGGAATTAATTTATATGGCAAGAAGGCATTGCTCTGTGAAGATCATCCGCTAAACGCCAAAATAGCAACCAGACTTTTAGAAACCAAGGGTATGATAGTGGATCATGCTGAAAACGGTCAAATCGGTGTGGAACTGTTCCAGGATTCTGCAATTGGTTATTATGATGTGGTGCTAATGGATATTAGGATGCCGGTTATGGACGGTATTGATGCAGTCAAAACAATTCGAAATCTTCCAAGACGTGATGCAAGATTGGTACCCATAATTGCCATGACGGCCAATGCCTTTGACGATGATGTGAAACAGACGAGAGACGCAGGTATGGATGCACATCTTAGTAAGCCTATCCAGACAGAATTGCTATATCAGACAATGGGCGATTTGATGAAGGTTGATTATGACGTAAAAAGGCAGAAAATACTGATCGTGGATGATATTGAACTGAATCGGGCAGTCATAATGGTATCGCTGGAGAATGACTACGAGATCATGGAGGCTGAAAATGGCAAACAGGCGATGCAGATTCTTGAGACAACCCGGGGAATTGACGCGGTTATCACTGATATTCAGATGCCTGAAATGGACGGAGTAGAGCTGATCAAACAGATTAGAAGTAATAATGTGTATCGTCATATTGTTATTATTGCAAATACTCAGTTTGGGGATCCGGAGCAGGAAGAAAACCTGCTGCAGA
The DNA here is from genome assembly GCA_028693705.1 of Lachnospiraceae bacterium. Lineage (GTDB taxonomy): Bacteria > Bacillota > Clostridia > Lachnospirales > Lachnospiraceae > JAQUUX01. Next base: position 32,470 of record JAQUUX010000032.1, read on the forward strand.
TTGGAGCCAATGATTTTGTATACAAACCGACCACGCCGAAGATTGTGGAGATACGTGTGAGAAATGCCCTGCGCAGAATATAGTAATAAACAAAAATATTAAAGAACAGGACTTTTTACAAAAGATAGGAGTTTTTATGAAGACCATACTGATGGTAGACGACATAGAAATGAATTGAAAATTTATCCTGCCGACTTTTGAAAATAATTATTATGTATTAGAAGCTGAAAGCGGTGCAGATGCATTGACGATTTTGAAGAATAATCATGTGGATATGGTCATTACGGACATTTTTATGGAGTATATGGACGGATATACTCTGATTAAGGAGATCCGTAAAAACGAACAGCTGAAAAATATTCCAATTATTGCAATTACAGAAAAAGATGAAGCCTCTCAGGCAGATGCAATTGCAGCGGGGGCTGACTATTTTATTTCAAGGCCTATGGATTCAGATGCATTGCGACTTGAAACTTACCGCATTATGGGACAGGACAGTGGCAGAAAAGAATTGATTCATAAAGACTTTTTGTTACAATCCATACCGGGAGCAGTGATTGTATATAAAATGAATAAGGGAACGTTGGAAGTTCTGACCTGTTCCCGTGGTCTGAGTATCATCACCGGCTGGGAGGCAGAAGAGCTTTGCCAGCATTTCGGGGATGAAAGATATAGAATGATTCATCCATCAGATCAGAAAGCTTTTGATAAAATGATCAAAAAAATCGTTCGCACAAAGGCAAGAGCTGAATTGACCTATCGTGGGTATAAGAAGGATGGTTCAGTGACATGGCTTTTGTTTCAGGGACAGTATGCCGGGGAAGAGGATGGCTGTCCTATTATAGAGGGAATGATTCTGAATGTTTCCAATGATTCAGTTATGTATCAGTCTATTCTGGATCAGTCAACGGCATTGGTAACGGTGGTAGACACAGATAGCTTTGAGGTCTTATATGCAAATCAGGCAGCGAAAGATACAGTAGGCAAAAATCCGGGTCAATATATAGGTAACATCTGTTATAAATATATTTTTGGCCTGGACAAGCCATGTGCACACTGTATCGTAAATCAAACGAAAAAAGATGTGTTTGTTGCACCTAAGCAGGAATTCAAAGGTCGTTATTATCAACAGACATTCAGAAGAATGCTATGGCATGGTAAAGAAGCTATTATGGAATTTACCAATGATATAACTGATGAAGAAGAAAAAATGGAATTAATAGAACGTCAGAAAAATATGCAGGATTCTATTCTGGATACGATTCCGGCGGGGATAATGGTATTTAAGTTTGTGGATAACACGATTAAAATTGTATCAGTAAACAGATCCATTTGTGAAATGATGGGAATGGATAAAGAGAAGGCATTGGGGGATGCGGATACCAATATTACCTCTCTGACCCATCCGGATGATATTCAGATTGTGCTGGATGCAGCCGGAAAGCTTAAGGTTCCGGGTGCCTATGTGGAATATGAATACAGACATTTTTACCGTTCCAGAAATGATTATGTATAGGTTTTAGGACAGGGCAGAAGTGTACTTCAGCCGGATGGATTTGTGTACGCGTATATTAATTATACCGATATTACAGCACGAAAAGAAGTGGAAAAGTTACAGGGCAAGCTGGAAAATGCCAGCATTCAGGCAGCGGCCAAAGCCGATTTCTATTCGCAGATGAGTCATGATATGCGAACGCCTATGAACATTATTCTGGGTCTTGCAGATATTGCATTGAAAGAAAATGATGTAACTGAATTGCATCAGGATATTGAAAAGATAATAGATTCGGGTAAATATATGCTGAATCTGATCAATGATACATTGGATTTGCAGCGTATAGAAGGTAATCGTTTGAAGCTGGAGCCACAGGTCGTAAAATGTAGCAACATTTTAAATGATATCATTGCAATGATAACCCCCAGTGTAAAGGAAAAAAATCTTACCCTGCAGGTTAACATTTTAGAACATACGGAAATGGACTGGTTTATCCGGGTTGATGTTTTGCGTTTGAAACAGATTATAACCAATATTTTATCCAATGCAATTAAATACACACCGACAGGAGGCACAATTGCACTTCGGATTGGAGAATTAAGCCGTGATGGATTGATTTCTCATGCTCTGATAGAAATTTTGGACACGGGTGTCGGTATGAGCAGAGAATTTTTGAAAAACGGGATTTTCAAACCTTTTTCACAGGAACGAAATGAGATGACAATGATGTATGCGGGTTCAGGACTTGGTTTGTCCATTGTGAAGAAGCTGGTTGAGATGATGGTGGCAGAATCGACGTGAAAAGTGAACTGGGGGCAGGCTCTACCTTCTCCGTTTATTTTGATCTGGAGATTGTTTCGGCAGAAGAAGCCAAAAGAATCGGTAACTCCAGAGAAAATGAATCCCGTAAATCAGAAGAAATATCGATGGCAAATATATTTTACTGTGTGAGGATCATCCTCTGAATGCAGAGATTACCCAGCGTCTTCTGCGAAAAGTGGGATGCACCGTGGAATGGGCAGAAAATGGAGCCATTGGAGTTGATATATTCAACAGATCAATGCCCGGTCATTTCAATGCTGTATTGATGGACATTCGTATGCCGGTAATGGATGGTTTGGAGGCAACGAGACAGATCAGAGCCTCTGGTCATGTGGATGCAAAGCGTATACCGATTATTGCGATGAGTGCAAATGCCTATGAAGAGGATATTAGAAAATCCCTGGCAGCAGGCATGAATGATCATTTGGCAAAGCCTGTTAATCCGCAAATGCTGTTTAAGACCCTTGGACAGTACATTAACGAGTGAACATACTGAAAATTTGATTTCAAATCTTAAAAAATTTTAAAACTTTTATAGTGTACAAA
>JAQUUX010000033.1 GCA_028693705.1 Lachnospiraceae bacterium
CATCCAAGACTGCCTTTTTGTATGTTTTTCGGTCACTTTGTGAGAAAGTGAAATGTCTCTCAAAGTGCCTAAAATCAAGGATTCTTACGAATTGGTCCGATGTAGTGCAACTATGGTTTCCACATGCACCGTCTGTGCAAACTGATCCACTGCCCTAACCATTTTCAGCTCATATCCGCCATCACAAAGGATCTTCAAATCTCTTGCCAGGGTAGCCGAGTCGCAGCTCACATAGACGATTTTCTCCGGTGCCATCTGTAGCATGGTTTCAAGACATTTTTCATCACAGCCTTTTCTGGGCGGATCTACTACGATTACATCCGCAGTGGCTTTTCTGCCTGCTGCATTCTCTGCTTTATAAAATGCCGGGAGCACTTCTTCTGCTTTTCCTACGCTGAATTCTGCATTGGTGATACCATTTCGTTTGGCATTCTCTTTCGCATCTTCAATCGCCTGTGGGATGATCTCCACACCGTGAACAGAGCCTGCCTGTCCTGCCAGGAATAGAGAAATGGTTCCAATACCACAGTACAGATCCCAAACAGTTTCCATGCCTGTCAGACCTGCATATTCCAAAGCCAGGCTATAGAGCTTCTCTGTCTGTTCCGGATTTACCTGGTAAAAGGATAATGGAGAAATGGCAAAAGTCAGTTCTCTGTCCGTCCTGCTCCAATCGGTGCAGTTACGCACATGAATGGTATCCTGAATGGTATCGTCTCCCCAGAGGGTTCGGATTTTCTTTCCCATGATTACATTGGTACGTTCCGTGTTCTCTGACAGGGAAATACTTGTAATCTTTTTTCGCTTCATTTCTGTTTTTTCTTCATTTAGTTTACATAACTTTTCTATCAGTTCTTCTTCTGCCGGAAGTTTCTTCCCGTTAATCACAACACATACCATGATCTGCCCAGAGGTAAATCCGGTACGAATCAGAACATGACGTACCAGGCCCTTTCCGGTTGCCTCATCATAAGCCGTTACTTTATTTTCCTTCATATAAGAAAGGACTGCTTCCAGGATTTCCTTATTCTCTGTTACACCCAGATAGCATTCTGTATTGGAAATAATAGTATGGCTGTGATTCGCATAAAAACCGGTAATCAGATTTCCTTCTTTGTCTGTTCCCACGGGGAACTGGGCTTTATTCCGATAATGATAGGGCTTTTCCATGCCCACTACCGGCTCCATTACGGTGTCCAGCAATTCCTCTGAAAAACCGCCAATTCGCAACAGATTATTCCGTACTTTCTGGTTTTTAAATTCCAGCTGTTTTTCGTAAGAGAGTGCCTGTATCTGACAGCCTCCGCATTGTCTGTAGTAGCTGCATTTTGGCTCTATACGAAAAGGAGAAGGTGTGATCACCTTCTCTAATCTGGCATAGGCATAGTGTTTCTTTGCCTTCATGATTTTCGCTTCTACAGTATCTCCCATAACAGCGTCTTTGATAAACAGAGTAAAGCCATCGATCTTGCCGATGCCTTCTCCCTCTATACCAATATCTTCTATTGTTACGGTTACCGTATCATTTTTCTTATATTCCATAGATTTATCCTATTCCATCTTTGTCATAATCAGGTTGGATTCCATCAGACGGTTGTAACCAAGCCAGCCTGTATCCGTTGCATTGTTCAGGATTTCCTTAAAGGTTTCCATCTTGGCATCTGTATTATCTGCAAAATTCAGTGCTACCGCTTCCATGATAGCAGGCTTCTTTGGTGAGCCGTATTCCAATTCCCCATGATGTGACAGGATGCAATGCTTTAACTCTCCTGCCAAAACCTTTGGGAATCCGTCAATATTTTTTATCTTTTCAGAAATCATCTCTGTACCCATGACGATATGACCCAGGAAATTTCCTTCATCAGTATAATCATTTTCCGGGAATAAAGATAATTCCTTCGTTTTTCCAATATCATGACAGATTGCAGAAGTGATCAGCAAATCTCTTTTTAACATAGGGTATGCATGGGAATAATAATCACATAATTTGGTAACACCCAGGGTATGCTCTAACAAACCGCCTACGAAACCATGATGTACTGCTTTAGCTGCAGAGGACATACGGAATTTCTTTACAAAAGCTTCATCTTTTACAAAAAAGTCTTCCAACAGGGTATGTAAATATTTGTTTTCCACACTGGCAATGAAATCCAGTAATTCTTTAAACATAACATCGTTATCTTTTTCACTGACCGGCAGATAATCTGCAGGATCACATTCGCCCTCTTTGCAGAGGCGGATACGCTTTACATTAACCTGCAACGCACCCTGGAAGTTATTTACTTCCCCATATACTTCAATGTAATCCAATGTGGAGAAATCATCAATTCCCGCACTGTTTGGATCCCAGATTTTAGCATCAATAGTACCTGTTTTATCCTGCAGGATCACATTGTCATATGGCTTGCCATTTTTGGTAATTGCTGAGTTTTTGTTTTTGCAGAGATAGATGTCGAAGACACGATCTCCTTCTTTATAATCTTTGATGTATTTCATAGTTACCCTTTCCTGAAGTCTTTTATTTTTTTAATTTATTTTTAATTACTTTAATGTCACATCACAAGTGATTTCCCGGTAATCATTCTGCCCCTGTCTTTCAATGGTCAGGGTATGTGTCGTTCCCGGAGTTTGTTCCATCATGGCATTAGTAAAGTCCTTATATTTCAAAATCTCCGTTTCATCAAATTTCACAATGATATCGCCGCTTTGAATACCGGCTGTCATAGCAGGAGAATCCATCACAATGCCTGTTACATAGGCACCATAGGGCACCCGTAATCTGGAGTGTGCATCGGCAGTTACATCGGTTCCGTTAATACCCAGATATGCTACAGGAATACCGTTGGACATTTTTTCGATGATTTTCTTTAATTCATTAATGCCCAATGCTGTTATGGCATTTTGCGAATCACTGGGTGAATAAGCATTGTTGATCATGCCTACCATCTGCCCTGATAAATTGATCAAAATACCACTGGCATTTTGACTGCCATAGATATCTGTTGTTACCAGCTTATAGTTCACATCTGCCATTGTCACTATGGAATCTGCGGAAGTAACCACTCCATAACATATTGAAGAACTGGTTCCCATAGGAGATCCGATCGCAATAACCGGCTTGCCTGTCAAATAGGAATATTCTGAATTACCCAGAGTAACTACCGGCAATTTACTTTGAAGATCCGACGACAGATCCGAATGCGCAATTGCTACAATTGCATATCCTGTATTTTCATCCTGTCTTTTTACTGAGCCGCTTGCTGTTGCCCCGTTGAAAAAAGTTATCTGGATTTCTTCTGCATCAGTAATCGCAGATTCATTTGCCAGTATCAGAAGTTCCACTCCGTTGTCCGCAATTATAACACCTGATGACTGACCCTTGCTCTCATAGGTATTATCAAACCAGTCCTTATCGGAACTCACTCCTGTTACTGTTACCATGGACTGCGCTGTGGTATTCGCCAGGCTGCTTAAGGAATCATACATCTGGGCATAGCTTCCCACATCCAGATCCACATCTGCATTGGATAAGATCTGTTGAATCTGTTCTATCTGCTCATTTTCCAGGGTAGCATCTTCTGTGCCTACCATATCTTCCGGCAGCATCTCCTGTTCCTCTTCCGGAAACTCTACTGTTCCTGCTGTTTCCTCCGGATAGAGCCAGTTGCTGATCACCGGTTCTAACAATAGAAAAGTAAGACATGCCACGATACTAAACACTACCGCCATTGCTGCTGTGATCAAGGTCTTGCGTGCCAGTTTCTTTTTATTCACAGGTCTCTGTTTAATGGTCTCCCGCATAAACTCCGTGCTTTGATCCTGCACAACCTGTGTTTCTTTGATGGAATCCTGTAAATTAGTATCAGTTTTCCCTGATTTATTTTCGTCCATATTGATTGCACCTCATCTGTTCAAGTATATCTCACAGCCACTTTCTTGTAAAGAAAACTCCCCGCGCTTCATAGTATTTTAAGGAATTCTATGCTATCATATTAGCTATGAATAATAAAGTTTTTCAAACATTGGAATTTCACAAAATATTAAACAAACTTGCAGAAAAAGCTTCTTCTGAACCGGGCAGAAAACTCTGTCTGGAGCTGCGACCATCCACTTCCCTGGAAGAAATCGAACTGGCTGGCAGAGAAACCGAAGACGCATTGAATCGTATTCTAAAAAAGGGCAATACAGATTTTGGCAGTAACAGAGAACTGGGTCCCTGCCTAAGATCACTGGAAATCGGCAGTACACTCTCAATTACTGAACTGCTGCATATTGCACGACTTTTGGAAAATGCAGCGCGTATCAAGTCCTACGGCAAGACCAAAGCTTCCAGACCGGGAACCAATGCCCTTCCCATTGAGGAGGATCTGACAAGGGACTCGCTGGATGATTATTTTGATGCATTAGAACCTTTGACTCCACTGGCAAATGAAATCCGTCGCTGTATTATCTCAGAAGATGAGATCAGTGATGATGCTTCTGCTAATCTGAAGCATATTCGTCGCAGTATGATGATTACAAATGACCGCATTCATACCGAGCTGACTAACATGGTAAATTCTTCCCGCAATTATTTGCAGGAGGCTGTGATTACCATGCGAAACAACCGGTACTGTATTCCGGTAAAAGCAGAATATAAAACACAGATTTCCGGCATGATACACGACCAGTCCGCTACCGGTTCTACTTTATTTATTGAACCGGCTTCTGTAGTCAATCTGAATAACCAGTTAAAAGAACTTTCTTTACAGGAACAGGACGAAATCGAAGTAATTTTACAGGATCTCAGCTCCAGAACCGCTGTTCATACAGAGGAAATCCAGGAGAACCAGAAATTAATGACCCGTCTGGACTTTATCTTTGCAAAGGGTGCTCTGGCATTGGAGCAAAATGCCACCAAACCCATTTTCAATACGGATCATTATATTAATATTCGTAAGGGCAGACATCCGTTATTGGATAAGCACAAGGTCGTACCAATTGATATTAACTTAGGTAAAGATTTTGATCTGTTAGTAATTACGGGTCCCAACACCGGTGGTAAAACTGTTTCTCTGAAAACGGTGGGCTTATTTACCCTAATGGGACAATCCGGTTTGCATATTCCTGCATTGGATCGTTCTGAGCTTTCTATTTTTACAGAGGTTTATGCTGATATTGGCGATGAGCAGAGTATTGAGCTGAGCTTATCCACTTTCTCTTCCCATATGACCAGTATTGTAAACATTTTACAGCATGCAGATGCAGATTCTCTCTGCCTGTTTGATGAATTAAATGCAGGTACCGATCCTACAGAGGGCGCAGCACTAGCAATTGCTATTTTAAATTATCTTCATGACCGCGGGATCCGTACCATGGCCACCACCCATTACAGTGAATTAAAGGTATATGCCTTGACTACTCCCTTTGTGGAAAACGCCTGCTGTGAATTTAATGTGGAAACCCTGCAGCCTACCTACAAGCTGTTAATTGGTATCCCCGGTAAAAGTAATGCTTTTGCCATTTCCAAAAAGCTGGGGCTTTCTGATGATATTATCCAGTCTGCCCGGATACAGATTGATGAAGACAAGAAAAGTTTTGAAGATTTACTTACTGACCTGGAAAAAAGCCGCCTGACTATTGAGAAGGAACAGGCGGAAATTGATGAATACAAACGAGAAGTAGAAACTCTGAAAAAACAGCTGGAAGAAAAGAAGCAGAAGCTGGATGCCTCCAAGGATCGTATTCTCAGAGAGGCCAATGAAGAAGCACGCCAGATTTTACAAGACGCAAAGGACGTGGCAGATGATACCATCCGAGCTTTTCAGAAGCTTGGTCCCAACGCCTCTATTCAGGATCTGGAGAAAAATCGTCAGAAGGTTCGTAATAAGATCAATGAAAAGAACAGCAAGCTTTCTGTTCAGGCTGCAAAACCAACGCACCCTATCTTAAAGCCGGATCAATTGCAACTGGGTGACAGTGTAAAAGTAGTAACTATGGGATTAAAAGGAACTGTTTCTTCCAAACCGGATGCAAAAGGCAATATGTTCGTACAATGCGGTATCATCCGTTCCCAGGTCAACATCAAGGATCTGGTATTACTGCAGGATAACGTCATTACCGGTCCTTCCTATAAGCAAAGCAGTGCCGGTAAGATGAAGATGTCCAAATCTCTTTCCGTCTCCACCGAAATCAATTTGATTGGGAAGACTGTAGATGAAGCACTTTCTCTATTGGATAAATATTTAGACGACGCTTACCTGGCACATCTGCCCAGTGTCCGTATCGTTCACGGAAAAGGAAGCGGTATCTTAAGAAATGCTGTACAAAAGCAATTAAAGAAAACAAAATACGTGAAGTCCTATCGTCTTGGGGAATACGGAGAAGGTGACGCAGGTGTCACAATTGCAGAATTTAAGTAGCTACTCTATCCGAAGCCACTCACAAAATTCAAATAATCGCTCCATTCGGAGCCAATCTGGAAGTTTTATTGGAGGTATACATGGTCGCAAAACAGAAAATTTTAATCGTAGATGATGACAACAACATAGCTGAATTGATCTCTCTTTATCTGACCAAAGAATGCTTTGAAACCAAAATCGTAAATGACGGGGAATCTGCTTTAGCCTCTTTAGATGATTTCAAACCCAATTTGATTTTACTGGATCTGATGTTACCCGGTATTGACGGTTATCAGGTCTGCCGTGAGATTCGTACCAAAAATCAGGTTCCTATCATCATGCTCTCTGCCAAGGGTGAGATCTTTGACAAGGTATTGGGACTTGAACTGGGTGCTGATGACTATATGGAAAAGCCTTTTGACTCCAAAGAACTGGTTGCCAGAGCCAAGGCAGTGCTTCGTCGTTACAAGACCACTGCACCACAGGCAGATACTCCTGCCGTCGATCGTGTGGAGTATCCGGATCTGATTATAAACCGTACCGATTATTCTGTTGTTTATATGGGTAAAATTGTGGAGATGCCTCCAAAGGAACTGGAATTATTATATTTCCTGGCGTCATCGCCTAACCATGTTTTCACAAGAGAACAGCTCTTAGATCAGATCTGGGGCTATGAATACATCGGGGATACCCGTACTGTTGACGTGCATATAAAAAGACTTAGAGAAAAAATAAAGGATCATGACTCCTGGAAATTATCTACCATTTGGGGAATTGGTTATAAATTTGAGGTGCGATAATTGAAAAAAACGCTCTATCTGAAATTTTTACTTGCCTATCTGATTTTTGGTTTCTTTGGATTTGTCATAGTTTCTACTTTTGTCCACGGCATGACAACAGACCATCTGAAACGTGAGAAAGCAGAAAGCCTGTATAAGGAAGCAACTTTGATCGCCAATACCTATGCTTCCGATTTATATAATAATAAAATATCCCTGGAAACTGTAGAAAGTCAGATGAACGCTCTGGACACCTATCTGTCTGCATCCATCTGGATCATCAATCCCTCCGGACGTATTGTATTAGATTCTTCTACGCCAATCGACATTGATACGCCTGTCATGGTGGAAAATTTTGACTCTACGATTACAGCTGACTCCTACTATGCCATCGGAACCTTTTTTGATTCTTTCGATGAGGATATGCTAAGTGTATTTGCTCCGATTACAGCCAATTATAAGGTACAGGGATATGTAGTCATCCACTACCCGGTTCTTGCTCTTGAGGAAACCGCCAATAGTATGATCAACATTTCCTATACTATGCTGTGTATTTTATTTTTACTGTCTCTGATTATTTTGATTTTCTTTACCGAAATGGTTTATATCCCTCTGCGGAAGATCACAGTTGCCACCGAGCAATATGCCACAGGTAATATGCATTATGAATTCCAGGTGGAGAGTGAAGATGAGATGGGTTATCTGGCTGCTTCCCTAAACTATATGGCAAGCGAAATCGCCAGAACTGAAGACAATCAAAAGAAATTCATTGCCAATGTCTCCCATGATTTCCGTTCTCCCTTAACCTCTATTCACGGTTATTTGGAAGCCATGCTGGATGGCACGATTCCGCCGGAGCAGCACGAAAAGTATATTGGCATTGTATTAAATGAAACGGAGCGTCTGACCAAGCTTACTAACAGCCTTCTGACCCTGAACAATCTGAATGTGAAGGGTGTTATGCTGGATAAGACTGATTTTGATATCAATAAAGTAATCCGAAATACTGCTGCTTCTTTCGAAGGCACCTGTAAGAGAAAGACTATTGCTATTGAGCTGGTTCTGTCCGGACAAACCATGTTTGTCACCGCCGATGAAACAAAAATCCAGCAGGTCTTATACAACCTGCTGGATAACGCAATTAAGTTCAGTCACCAGGACTCTATCATTAAGTTAGAAACCATGGAAAAGGGAAACAAACTTTTTGTATCCGTAAAGGACCACGGTATCGGTATTCCTAAGGATGACCTGAAAATGATCTGGGAACGTTTTTATAAATCCGATTTATCCCGTGGTAAGGATAAAAAAGGAACCGGCTTGGGACTTTCCATTACTAAAGAGATCATCAATGCCCACAATGAACATATTAATGTCATCAGTACAGAAGGCGTTGGAACCGAATTTATCTTTTCTTTACCCAAATCTAAATTAAATGATGCTAACGATGATATTTAAGCTTCGTCCTTCCAATGCAGTCTGTGAAGTTCTCCCTCTAACTGCATGCTTTCAAAGTTCTGCTGTCTAAGTGCCTCATATAGTACAATGGCAACAGAATTTGAAAGATTCAAGGAACGAATCGTTGGCAGCATGGGGATTCTGATACAGGTATCCTCATTATCTACCAAAATCTCTTCCGGAATACCGGCACTTTCCTTGCCAAACATAATAAAATCATCAGGTCCGAACTTTACATCAGTGTAGCTGTGCTTTGCTTTGGTAGTAGCCATCCATATTTTTGCGCCCGGATGTTTTTCCTGAAAATCTGCATAGTTTACATAACGTGACACATCTAAATGCTGCCAGTAATCCATGCCGGCTCGCTTGATTTCCTTTTCATTCAGACGAAACCCCAGAGGCTCGATTAAATGTAAGCTTGTACCTGTAGCCACGCAGGTTCGACCAATATTTCCTGTATTTGCCGGTATCTCCGGCTGGTGTAATATAATGTGCATGATTTCTACCCGTTTCTAATACTTTTTCTTTCTGGTTCTACTTCTGCTGTTCTTTCCGAAGCTTCTCTACAAAATCCTGTAATCTGCCAATGGCAATTTTCAGATTATCCAGAGAATATGCATAGGAGATTCTCACAAAGCCTTCTCCACACTCACCAAATGCAGTTCCCGGCACCAGTGCCACCTTTTCTTCCTTCAAAAATCTGGTGGCAAATTCATCACTTGTCATGCCAAATTCTTTGATACATGGGAAAATATAAAAAGCACCGTAAGGTTCAAAGCATTCCAGATTCATTTCCCTAAATACGTGAATCAGATAACGTCTCCTCTGGTTGTATGCCTGACACATCATCTTCACATCCTCATCACCATTTTTCAGTGCTTCGATAGCAGCATACTGGCTGGTGGTCGGTGCACACATGATGGCAAACTGATGGATCTTGGTCATCTGAGCAATGATTTCTTTCGGACCACAGGCATATCCTAATCTCCAGCCTGTCATTGCATAAGCTTTGGAAAAACCATTAATCAAAATAGTACGCTCCTGCATATCCGGCAATGATACGATTGATACATGTTTCTCTTTATATGTAAGCTCTGCATATATCTCATCAGAAATCACAAACAAATCATGTTTTCTAATGACTTCAGCAATAGCTTCCAGATCCTTCTGTTCCATAATGGCACCGGTTGGATTATTCGGATATGGCAGGATCAAAATCTTGGTCTTGTCTGTTATAGCAGCTTCCAGTTCTTCTGCTGTTAAACGGAATTCATTTGCTGCCTGTAATTCTATGATAACCGGCTTGCCGCCCGCTAAAATAGTACATGGCTCATAGGAAACATAGCTCGGCTGCGGAATCAGTACCTCATCACCGGGATCCAGCATAGCACGAAGAGCAATATCGATAGCTTCTGATCCACCAACAGTTACCAGTACCTGATTGGAATAATCATATTCCACACCCTGGGATCGCTTCATATAATTGCAGATTTCTATTTTTAAATCCTTTAAACCGCTATTAGAGGTATAAAAGGTACGTCCCTTTTCCAGGGAATAGATACCCTCGTCTCTGATATGCCATGGTGTATCAAAATCCGGTTCACCTACACCAAGAGAAATTGCATCATCCATTTCACTTACAATATCAAAAAATTTACGGATACCTGAGGGTTTAATGGTTACGATTGTTTCTGATAATGGATTTCTCACGGCGTAATCTTCTCCCTTTCATCTTCGTATTTTTTGGTCAGTACAGTACCATGGTCTTTGTATTTCTTCAGGATAAAGTGGGTAGCTGTACTCAAAACGGTATCCAGTGTGGATAACTTGTCAGATACGAATTTGGATACTTCCTTTAAGCTTCTGCCCTCCAAAGTAACCATCAGATCAAATCCGCCGGATATCAGATATACGGAATTTACTTCCGGGTATTTGTATATTCTCTCCGCAATATTATCAAAACCCTGTCCTCTTTGCGGAGTTACACGAACCTCTATCAATGCTGTTACCTTTTCAATGGAAGTTTTCTCCCAATCGATCAGTGTATGATAACCGCAGATAATTCCTTCTGCCTCTAAAGCGGCCAGTTCATTGACCACATCTATTTCCTCTACTCCCAAGATCACAGCCAGTTCCTTTAAATCAATACGGCTGTTCTTCTCGATAATTGTCAGTAATTCTTCACGCATGGTTTTGCTCCTTTCAAGCTGTTGTAATCATGTTTTTATTTTAAGAAAAAATCTTCAGAAGTTCATCCACCTGTGGTAGATTCAGGAAACTTTTTTCATCATCGTTTATGACAGTTCTGTCATTTCCTTGCACAGTATGTCCTATTATCACTGCCGGAATGTTTTGTTTTTCCAACTCCGCTACCAGTGAATTTCCATTTGGAGCTGCAATCAGCATAGCTCCGCCGGACAATACCTGATAAGGATTACATTCTAACAGTTCACAGATTTCAACGGTTTCCTGTTTGATGGGTATCTTCTTCAGATCTACTTCTATACCGGTATGGCCTCGTTCCGCCATTTCCCATAAAGCTCCTAAGATTCCGCCCCGCGACAGGTTATGCATAGCGCATACCTGCGCGTTCACCGCGACTGCAGCCTCCGGAACAACGGATAACTGCTGTTTCAACGCTCTGGCATTTCGTAAAAAGCTTTCCGGAAAACGTTCCGCTAATATATCACGCTTTTCTTCTTCCAGTAAAACGGTGCCTTCCATGCCAATCCACTTGGTAACAATCAAATCTAAACCGGGTACCAGTTTCTCACCTGCCAGCTCTGTCTTTTCATTGATACATCTGCCTACACCGCTTGCTACGATCACCGGCGTATTTACCGCTGTTGTAACTTCGGTATGCCCTCCGGCTATTTCCACCTGCAATTCCTTTGCTGTTTCCGCTGCCTGTTCCATCAACTCCCGCAGTACTATCTCTTCCGTATCTGCCGGCAGCAAAACCGTTAATTCCACGGCCAAAGGCTCTGCCCCGGCGGCGGCCATATCATTGACGCACTCTGTCACAGCCATAGCTGCTGCCTGTTTCACAGGCAGTGTAACAGGATTAGCGGTAAAGACCGTTAAACCCGGATTTTCCGATGCAAAAAAGGCGCAGTCTCTCCCTATCCCTGCGCCTAACTTAATTTCCGGTTTATGATATTGTATCTGTTTTAAAACGGAGCGCTTTAATACATTCTCCGGTACTTTACCTATTCGCATAATATCCCCAAGTCATGTTTGGTCTATTGGGTTACCTGAACTGTTTCCGGATCTGCCGCCGGAGTTCCTGGTACTGCAGCTCCCGGTTGACCGGCTGCCGGATCTGTTGTAGCCGGCTGACCAGTGGCTGGATCTACTGCCGGTGCAGGTGGCTGTACTACTACAGGTTGCCCTGCTGCCAAGGCTGCGGCAACACCCTTGATATAATCAATGTTATTGGTTGCAAGTGCAGCAGCCATCGTATTATAAGCATTAGGATCTGCAGTTGCTACACCAAAAGTAGCCTGTCTCGGTACTGCTTTATATGATGAGCTGTTGACCTGCTCTCTGCTTTCCTGGACTCCGTTTACTGTAACAACCTTCCACAAACGCGCCTTGTATCCAATATGCACACCCTGGGTTGCCACATAACCAATTGGCTGATTGGCATCTGTAAATATGGTCTCTGTATCCGGTACGGTTGTTTCCAGCGTTTCACTTTCGTAAGTTACTTTTCTGCTGGCTGTATCTCTTGTTTCCTGTCCATATATGGTAAATGTTATCTGTTTGTCTTCTGTATAGCCCTCGATGTAAATAGGAGCATCTGTATTATTTACAAACTGGAAATCCTTCCCTGATGACTCTGCAATCGCAGCATCCATGGAAGGTTTCACATAGCTGACAATCATGGAATGATTATGTCTCTCTGTGACTTCCAGCTCTGATAACAAAACTGCGTTGTACAATGTTGTAGAGACCTGGCAGATACCGCCGCCAAGACTGTCTACTACCTGACCGTTTAAGTAGGAACCCGCCAGATAATATCCGTTTTCCGTAGAAAATGGTGATACTGCTTCATAAACAGAGAAAGTATCTCCCGGATATATCGTTGCACCGTTGATCAGGTTACAGCCATTTGTCACATTTGCACTTCGATCTGCTCCGGAACTTTTAAAACTGGTTGTATAGGTACCTAATACATCTTTTACTTTTTTCAGTTCTTCTTCTGAACCCTTTGGCTCGTCTACTGTAACCGCCAGAGTAACTGTGCTGTTATCAATTGCCCATGTATTGGCGACAAAATCCTGAATCGCCTTGGCAGAAGCCGTTTCATCGATTACACATCCTATCTGTCCGCCTTCCATTTCGAAAGCTCCATTATTACGAACAAGATGGGCATTTACAGCTTCCACATTATATTCTTCTGAAAGAGAAGCAAGTAAATCGGTTACAGCAGCCACATCACAGGTCAAAGCAACATCCAGCACCTTATCGCTATGCTCTAAATCCTTTAATGCCTTATACCTTGCAACTATATTGCCTGATTTTCCAATTTCAATTGCTTCTTCTACCAGCTCCGGATTACTCCAGGTAATTCCCAGATCCCCTGCTGTCACATCCACATCTGTTTCATCTGTGATGTGAAGAGTAATGGGTTCACTTTTCAATTCCTCTATATAATCTTTAACCGCCTGCGTTGCTTCCTGGGTAGTCATCCCCCCCAGAGAAACCGTATCTGCGTAAACACCCTGTTCAACGGTGTCCTTATTCTTTGCCTCAGATGTAAATCCAAAAGAGAGGGAGCCGGCAGTTACCAGTCCCATCATCATCAGACTTATGGACAATCTGCGACCTGCACTAATTTTACCTTTTTTTCTATCTGTCATTTTCATAAACTCCTCGTGTTGCCCCTCTTGTTGCAATTCCTACAGCATATATGCTAAAGTAGGAATAAGCATTGCAGCTACTAAAATCAATATAATAATAGAAGAAATGATTCTTCTTGTTTTGTTATTTCGCATATTAAACATGGTGGTCTCCAATCATATTAAAACAAAAGGTTTTATCTTTCTATTCTAAACCTTTTATATACTATAGTCCAGGTAGGTATTATAAATGAAATTACCGTTTTTATCAAGTTTTTTTGTCTTTATCATATGGCTCACTTACGAGCTTCATAAACATACAAAATTAGAGCAGCAAGCCATGAATTCCTTTTGGAAAAGAGAGAAAATGGCTGATCAGACAGAAGCTAAATCCCTGGATGATCTCGCTTATATTCAAATTCCTCTGGAATTGTTTCCCTGTGATCTGTTACCGGATAATGAAACCGTGCAGGATTGTATTGATACGATGCGCGTCTTATCTGACCAAAAAATCGTAAATTTAACCGGTTATTCCAATACTGATCTCAAACTGGAATACGGTGCCCCTAATATCCGCAAACTCATTGCCTATGATCAGAATTATACCATTCTGGCAAGAACATTGCAGAAATGGGCAACTCTGCTTCAGTCAAACGGCTATGCAGAAGAAGCTATTCCTATGTTGGAATTTGCTATCTCCACCCAGTCGGACGTATCTGCCACCTATCATACTCTGGCAGAATATTATCAGTCCCATGGAGAAAAAGATAAAATCCAAAATCTGAAGGATACTGCCGAAGAGCTTCGTTCCGCAATGAAGCCCTCTATTATTCATATGCTGGAAGCATACGCTTAATGACTTATTTTCTGTTGCAATAGCTGATTTACAAAACGACTTGCTTCTGATCTTGTCAGAAAAGGAATATCTTTTATCCTTAAAGCAATTTGTATCGGATATTTCGTTTTATCCTTTTCATATATTTCCAATAGTTTTTCTAATTGCTCCCGTTGCGCTTTCGTTATGGGAGCTTTCTTTTTTGCCTTATAAATCTGCGGCACCGGTTTAAATACCTTTTCCTTTTCCTCTTCCATTCCATAAAAATTCTTTAACAGGCATTGATAAAGTCTGTGCGTTGCTTCTGCATCCTGAAGTGCCCGGTGAGGCGTATAGTCCAAATGATAATACCGGCACAGTGAGGGCAAACTGCGACTTTCCAGTTCCGGCAGAAACTTTCTTGCAATCTTTAACGTATCCACTGCCATTCTTTCAAACTGCAATCCCTGTTCCACAGCTGCTTTTTTTACGAAAGAATAGTCAAACAGAACACTATGACCAAGTAGAATATAATCTCCTGCAAATTCAAGAAATTTAGGTAATACCGTTTCCAGTTCCGGCGCGGATTGTAATTCTTCCTCTGTGATGCCGGTCAGATTCTGTACAAAATCGCTTAAAGGTCTATGAGGATTTACCAGCGTCGAAAATCGCTCCATAACCTTCCCTTCTTCTACTTTTACCGCTCCAATTTCAATTAGTTTCTCCACTCCCGGATCCAGGCCTGTAGTTTCCAGATCCAGGCAGACATAAGAATTGATCATGCCTATTTCCTCTTTTGGGAAGTCTTGAGTTTTTTCTGATATTCCGGGCAATCTGCCTGCAAAAAGCATTCTTCACATTTAGGTGACTGCGCCTTACATATTTCACGTCCCAGCGTAATCAATTGCATATTCCATAGAATCCAATGATCTTTAGGTAATGCTTTCATCAGGTCCATTTCCACTTTTGTCGGGTCATCTGATTTGGTCAGTCCCAGCTTTTTGGAAATTCTTTTCACATGAGTATCTACAACAATACTTGGATCGTCATAAATATTTCCTCGAATTACATTGGCTGTTTTCCTGCCCACGCCTGCTAATGAAGTAAGATCTTCCAGACTGCGGGGAACTTCTCCTCCAAATCTGTTACACAGATCCTGACAACAGGAAATGATATTCTTCGCTTTATTATGATAAAATCCGGTGGAGTGAATATCCTTTTCCAATTCTTTTAGATCAGCTGCTGCAAACGCCTCTGGACTAGTGTATTTTTGAAATAAATCTTTGGTCACGATATTAACCCTGGCATCAGTACATTGGGCACTGAGCATGGTTGCGATCAATAACTGCCAGGCATTTTGATGATCCAGAGAACATCTGGTGACCTTTCCATAATAGCCATCCAGCTTATCCATTAAATTTTGTACATGTTCTTTTTTGGTCATATTTTCTCCTGTTTTAAATCTCCGTTGCACTTTATCTCCACAGCACATTGTTTACGTCACAACCAAATCGTTCTGGCTTCCTGATTTAACGGATTTCGCTCTTTATAATCAAATAATACCAGCTGCGGTATATCAGTCTTTATCCATTCTGTTTTCTTTTGTACATAATAAAATGGCTCCAGATGAGTCATTTTCTCTAACTGCCTGGCATCATACTCCCGGTATGCCGGCAAGCACTGTCTCTTTTGTTCCTCATTTCGGTAGAACTCTTTTGTTCTATCCTTCCATCCCGGTACCTTTTCCTCCAGCACTCCCGAAAAATCAGGTCGGCTCTTAAGATTTTCCCGCAAATACATATCATAAGTCAGCTGTTCACAATATAATTCCTCCCTGGATAAATCCACAGTTCTGGCAAACTGAAGGAGTACCTCGTATCGATACATACGGGACGGACTGTTTACAAAAAAGCCATTCTCACGATAGAAATCAGCCAGTGCCTCATACATGGCAAACGGTGTAGAAAATACCTGTTCTAATATGGGTAACGTATGCGTATATTGGCAGCTGTTATAATACAATTCTATCATTTCTTCTATCCGCTTCAAACTAATGATTTTGTCATGAGGTAGCCAATTTGTGGAAAGTACCTCATAAGGCGGATTATCCAGTGCTTTTATTCCATATTCCTCTTGTCTGGCACACATCTCAGAGCCGCTTAGTACTTTGAGAAAGCCCAGCTGAAGCTGTTCAGGCTTCATCCGGTATACACGATCAAAAGAATGTCCAAAGCTTTCATAATCTTCGAAGGGAAGTCCTGCGATCAGATCCAGATGAATATGAATATTCTTTCCCTCACGCAGACTGGCAACCGTTGCCTCTAATCTGGACAGATCCGGAGTCCGGTGTACTTCCTTAAGTGTTTCAGGATTCGCCGTCTGTACTCCGATTTCCATTTGTACCAGACCGGGGCGAAGTTTCTTTAACAGCCGCAGCTCATCTTCCCTTAATAATTCTGCTTCTATTTCAAAGTGAAAATTTGTGACACCATTGTCATGTTCTAAAATATACTGCCAGATTCCCATAGCATGTTCATGATTACTGTTAAAGGTACGGTCTATAAATTTCACCTGTTTTACATTATTATCCAGAAAAAACTGCAGTTCCTTTTTCACTGTCTCCAGCGAACGAAGTCTCACTGTTTTATCTATTGAGGACAGACAATAGCTGCACCGAAACGGGCATCCTCTGCTGGACTCGTAATACAAAATCTTATTTTCAAAATCGTCCAGATTCTCATATAAAAAAGGAAGTGTTGTCAAATTCGTAATCGCTCTGGGCGCTGTAAAACCATGCGCAGTTAAAAGTCCGGGAATTTCTTCCAGCTCAACCAGATCTCTCCCCGCTCCAACCGTCTTTTCCTCCCGGCAATAATATCGCATTAATTCCAGAAAAGTCTGTTCTCCTTCTCCTACCATGATACCGGCCAGGAATGGAAATTCTGTCAAAATCTTTTCCCCCTGATAGCTCACTTCAGGTCCTCCAAGCCAAATAGGGACCTGCGGTAACAGCTTATGAATTTCTACGATCAACTCCTTTATCACTCTCCAGTTCCAGATATAACAGGAAAATCCCAGCACATCAGGAGCCTTTTCATAAATGCCATTTAAGATATCTTCCATCTGATTATTGATGGTATATTCCGCAATTTCAATATATGGTCGATATGCTGTTCCGGCATGTGCACGCAAACTATAAAGAGCCGGATTCGTATGGATATATTTTGCATTTACTGCTGTAAGTAAGAATTTCATGGTACTCCTTATAAATCACAAATTCAGTATTTTTGGTATTTCTATTACATTATAATGCTTTCCCATTTTTACAGCAAATTTAATACTATCTCTTATTTTCTTGCAATATGTCAATTCGACATATTGAATAACGAATTGGCATATTTTTCCAGTTCATGGAATATAGAATGAGAGCAGAGGTCAAAAAATGGCGAATCGACTAAAACAACTGCGTTTTGAAAACAATCTTACACAAAAGCAGATTTGTAATGAACTTCATCTGGATCAAAGTGCCTATAGTCGTATCGAAAGCGGCAACAGGCCACTTACCGAGGAATTAATTAACCGTGCCGCAGATTTCTATCACGTATCCGCAGACTATCTCCTGCTTCGAAGCGAAATACGTTACCTTCCTGACTATGGAGAGTTTCTCCGGGATTTTCAGAAATACTATTTTCAGAATGGCAAAAACAACAAATTCAACCCAAACAATGCAGAAGATACACCTGCCCCGGCAGATACCGACCCCGTTCCCAGAATACGATAGCATATCTTCTGACATCATCTATTTCTATTGATTATACCAGGCGTTTGAGGAGGGCAATTGCAAAACAATTGCATTTCAAGTTCACACTTCTGTGAACTTCGATGAACCCTGCGTTCATTATTTTCTTTTTTATGAGGGGTACGACAGATTTTATTCTGTCGTCCTCTAATCTCTAACCTGTTATTATAATAATCTGAGGTTCTCTTCAAGTTACAATCAAGCAATCTTCATAAAGTCCATAAATAAAACAGTTGAAAATATGAGCTCACAACGAAGTTGTGAGCTCATAACTCAATCACTTAATTTACACCAATTCTCTTGGTCCATCCCCAATCTCTACCACATAGAAATCAGCCGCATACCCTATTTTCTCCAGATATGCTTTTCCAACCTGTTCCTCAAAAGCAGCTATCTGCTCATCCTTCACAATGCTCACAGTACAGCCACCGAATCCGGCCCCGGTCATACGGGAGCCAATCACGCCTTCTACCTTCCAGGCTTCTTCTACCAGAGTATCTAATTCCTCACCGGTTACTTCATAATCATCTCTTAAGGAAATATGAGAAGCATTCATCAGTTCACCAAATTTTTGTACATCATTCTGCTTTAAGGCTTCTACTGCTTTCATAGTTCTCTGGTTTTCATATACGGCATGTTTTGCCCGTTTACGTCTTACTTCATCCTTTATTGCGGACTTGTATTTTTCAAAGGTTTCCTCATCCAAGTCACCCAATGTTTCAATTCCGATTACTGCCTGTAATTCTGCCAATGCGGTTTCACATTCGGATCTACGCTCATTATATTTGGAATCTCCCAAACCACGCTTTTTATTACTACAAGCAATGACAATCTTTGCATTTTCCAGCTTAATAGGCGCATAAGTATAAGAAAGATCTGCTGTATCCAGGAAGATTGCATGATCTTTTTTTCCCATAGCAATGGCAAACTGATCCATGATACCACAGTTCACACCATTAAAATGGTTTTCCGAATATTGTCCAATCAATGCCAGATCCTGATTCGTCATATCAAATCCAAAGAAATCCCTGAGAATAAAACCGGTCAGAACCTCTACTGATGCTGAAGAGGAAAGTCCGGATCCATTGGGAATATTTCCATTTAATAACAAATCCATGCCGCAAGGTATCTGGTCTCCTTTTTCTTCAAAAGCCCACATTACTCCCTTAGGATAATTGGTCCAGTCCGCTTTTTCATCCGGCTTCAGTTCGTCCAGAGAAGCCTCTAACATACCTATTTGTTCAAAATTCATGGAGTAAAAACGCAGTTTCCTGTCAGAACGCTTTCTTGCCACACCATATGTTCCAATGGTCAATGCGCACGGAAAAACATGTCCGCCGTTATAGTCTGTATGTTCCCCGATCATATTTACTCGTCCTGGTGCAAAGTAAACTTTTGCACCATTTGCATCTCCAAAAACTTCTGTAAATTTTGCCAATACGGTTTGTTTCATGTCCATCTCCTAACAACCTCCTGAAATCCCCATTTTTTTACCTGACTTTTATATGCTCAGTATAATAAAATAACCCACGTTATTTATATATAGGATTGTTACAAGAACCTGTCATAATGTTATATTTTTAATTCTTTAAATTTCATTTATCTGACGTATAAATTCTTCTACACCTTTTAAATTCTCTGTATTTCTGCGCTCTTCCCCGCTTATCACGGCCTTGCGGTATCCACTTGGTGAGATTCCTTTTGCCTGTTTAAATGCTTTCGTAAAAACAAAAGGATCACTATAGCCACATGATAAAGCAATACTCTCAATGGACAATTCCGTCAGCTGTAACAGTTCCGTTGCCTTCGTCAGTCGAAACGTAGTAAGAAACTGCTGCGGTGACATTGCCATGGCATTTTCAAACAAAGTATATAAATAACTTCTGTTAATGCAAACATAATCTGCTATATCTGCGATTTTAATTGGATTACAATAATTACTCTGGATATAGCTGATTGCTTTCCTTACGTAATTATTTCCCTTCTCCAAAGTTTCCTTTTCTTCCATTGGCGTATTTTCTGCCACTATAGACAGGAATAAATGAAGTAATCCTACACGCTTTAGTTCATTGGATATCTCATAGGTATTATGCTCTATCATTTCTTTCACAATAGCGTAAAGTTTGTCCCCTTTATCAGACCGGAATACCGGATGCTGATCAGACAATCCCATTTCCTGTACTATTCGTTCGGCACCGTCACCGCTAAATCCTACCCACACATAAGTCCATGGTTCCTTCTCATCTGCCTGATAAAATACCAGCTGTTCCGGTGAAATCAAAAAACCAAAGCCAGCCTCCAGCGGATACGATCTGTCATTTAGACGGAAAACACCTTTTCCACTCAAAATATAATGCAACAGAAAATGCGGCTTAATCGCCGGTCCAAAACTATGAAGCCCCTCTGTCCTGGAGCATCCACAGCTGTTCACGGTGAGCATTCCTGTTTCTGTAGTTTTAAATTCCAATTTGTATGCTTTTTCCATAGTTCTACTATACCCTGTGCGCGCTTGATATTCCAGATATTTTTAAACTGCAGGTTAAAGGAATAAGGATTGATGTAATGTGACGGTTCAGCCGTGTATTGTATGCTCACAAGCCCGTTCTCACTACGGTAAACACGTAGCTGTACGTAAGTTCGCACAAGACGCGAACTAAGTACAGACGTGTTTACAGTGCTTGTTCGCATACGATACACGGCTGAACCTCGTTTTACGCAATATTTATTTTCTTTATGCTGCAGTTTGTGGTGCCCTTGGACGCAGAGATCTCAGTTACAGCAACTGAAAAATTGCAACAGTCCGGTCTTGGCTACAGACCGGGGCAACTGCAGATAAACAATTGAAAGAAATATAATATATGTAGCAACTAGGCAGCGGTGTGGGTATGTACCCTTTCATTGTCCGTGAACACGTTTTAGAGCCTCCAATCATTCCAGCACAGATTCAAGCTATTCCGGGCATGGATGCCAAAGCCATAAATGGCTTGAAAGAAACCACTGAGCCAAGATGGCGATTGGTTTCGTTAGCGTAAGAAACAGTAATCTAAAAGGGAATGATTTTGAGGCTCTTAAACGTGTGAGCCGACAATGGAAGGGTACATACCCACACCACTGCCGGCTCACTACTTAATTCTATTCTTTATTTTGCTAACCTACAGTTTTTAGAACAACGCCGGGAACAACGCCTGCGGAATTGCCAGGAACACATTCTGGAATACTACCAGAACAACCAGGACTACAACTGCAACCAGGAAGTATGGCAATACACCACGGAAGGCTTTCTCAACCGATATACCACTAATGGAAGCAGCAATCAACAGACACAATCCATAAGGAGGTGTTGTTAATCCAAGTGCCAGAGTGATAACGATGATCAGACCTAACATTAATGGGCTGATACCCAGTGTAATTGCTGAAGGCAGAATGATCGGAACGAACAGGATCATAGCCGGTACAGCATCCATGAAGGTACCTACGAACAGGAAGAATACTACAGTTACCAGTACGAATGTGAATTTTCCGCCCGGCATAGTCTGGAAGTAACCCTGTACGATTGTATTTAACTGATAGTAGCTTAATAACTCACCAAGTGAAGTAGCTGTTGCCAATGCAAACAGAGAAAGGGAAGACTGCTTCATGGTATCCATCAAAATGCTTGGAAGAACTGACAATTTGATAGAATGATAGAAGAGCAGACCAATCAGTAATGCATATAAGCTGGCGAATGCAGCAGATTCAGTAGGTGTAAATAAACCACTGACAATACCACCAATCAGGATAACAGGTGTTAAAAGCGCTGGCAAAGAGCCTAATACTTTACGCATAACATCCTTAAACGGAACTCTCTTGCTCTTAGGAAAGTTTCTCTTCTTACCATCTACAGCTACAACACCCATCATAGCAAGACCCAGTAAAATACCTGGAATAATACCACAGATAAACAGGGCACCTGTGCTGACGCTGGCAATACCGGAATATACAACCATCAAAATACTTGGAGGAATGATAGAACCAAGTGTGGAAGATGCAGCGGTAACACCAACTGCTACTTCTTTATCATAGCCCTGTTTCTCCATAGCCGGGATCAGGATCTTACCAACACCGGCTGTATCAGCCTGTGAGGATCCGGAGATACCTGCGAAAATCATGGAAATTAAGATGTTTGCATGAGCAAGACCACCTCTTACATGACCAATCATGGCAACACATACGTCAATCAGACGATCAGTGATGGAACCGGAGTTCATCAGATTTGCTGCCAGGATAAACAACGGAACTGCAAGCAATGTAAAGCTGTTCAATCCGTTGAACATTTTATAAAATACTACCATGTTTGGAATAGAATCCAGTGCAGCGATACCTACAAAGGAAATCAAACCAAGACAATATGCGATTGGAACGCCTAACGCGATCAATGCTAAAAACAGGAGAACTAATATAACAGCCATTATTTTGTTTCTCCTTTCTTATCTTCTACTTTTTTGCCATTCATTTCCTGAATATCTTCTACGATTAATGCAATCAGGAACAGAATGGATAAACCTGCGGAAACCGGAATTACCAGGAATAAAGGTCCCTTCTTAAAGGAAGGAATGGTAGTCCATGTGTAGCTCCAATATTTTTCTGTGATTAAAATGCCATAATAGAACATAGCACCGTTAAAGAATAACATAACTACAGAAATAAAGATTTTGATGATACTTTTCTTTGTACCCTGTAATTTATCAACAATAGCAGTAAATGCAAAATGCTGTCTGTTGTAAACCATGGAACCTGCGCCTAAGAATACGGAAAGAATAAATGCATATGTACATACATCTCCGGTCCAAATAATGGAAATTCCCAAATATCTGGAGAACATCTGAAGCAATACGGAACCAAGGAAAACGCAAAGACATACAGCACCCAGTAATTCTTCTGCTCTTTGCAATGCAAGAATAACTTTTTTCACGTTATACCTCCTTCTAATAAAACAGCCGCCTGTAACAGACGGCTGTTTTTTATGCTGTTATGTAATCAGCAATTATTTTGCAGCATTACGAACCATTTCCAGATATTCTGTCATGTTGTTATCTGTTGCGAATTTATCCTGAATCGGAATAGCGATTGCTTTGAAAGCATCGATATCCATATCAGCGAATTCTGTAACTTCAGCTCCATCAGCGATACACTGCTCTTTGGAAGAATCCATCATTTCGTATACTTTAGCACGCTCAGCTTCTGTAGCTGCTGCAGCTGCATCATCGATCCAGCCCTTCTGCTCATCAGTTAAGCTGTCATAGTAATTACCATCCATTAAGAACAGACGGGTTGTGAAATCATGATGTGTTTCACAGATGAAATGTCCATTATCTGTCTTATGATGATCTTTTAACATTAAGTTAGTGTAATCATTTTCAGCGGAATCAACAACACCCTGCTGTAATGCCTGGTATAACTCACCCCAAGCTACGTTTGTAGGGATTGCGCCACATGCCTGCCAGAAATCATTTACAACACCTGATGTCTGTGTACGGATTGTTAAGCCCTTAACATCTGCAGGAGTTTTGATTGCTTTCTTACCATAGTAATCACGAACGCCTGAAGACCAGTAACCCATAACCTTGTAATCTTTGTTAGTCTTCTCCATGATAACGTCTTTCATAGCAGTACCGAAATCGCCATCCATGGAAGCTTCCCAATGATCAAAGCTATCGAATAAGTATAACAGAGATAACATATCAACTTCCGGAACACCGATAGAAGTCATGAAACCAGGAGATGCAACTACCATCTGAGCTGCGCCCATGTTCAGTTTCTCGATTAATTCATCTTCGTTTTCTCCCAGAGTACCATCATGGCAGATAACTTCGATCTTACCATTAGATTCAGCTTCTGCTACTTCTTTGAATTTAGCGAGACCAAAGTGATATGGGTTCTCAGCTGATGTCTGGTTTGATGCGATAATAAATGTAAGTTCAGCTTCTGCTGCAGGTGCTGCGTCTGCTGCTGCCTCTGTTGTAGCTGCTGCTTCTGTAGCTGCTGTTGTTTCAGCAGGTGCTTCTGTTGTAGTAGATGCAGAGCTTCCGCATCCAACGAGCATGCCTGCTACCATAGAAAGTGCAAGTACGGTAGATAAAACTTTTTTCTTCATTTTCAATTTCCTCCTAAAGATATAATTCGTTTATAAAAACTTCACAAATCATTCACATTTATTATATGATTGTAAGACAATCTTGTCAATTATGTGCAGTTTTATATTTTATTTTTGTGAATAACTGCCTAAAAGAAAGTCAAAAAACTGTGATTTTGACGTATCAAAGCTTGATACCCTCGTCAAAACCCCAGTTTTTTTGTGTTATTCTATTTGAAAATTAAAGTTTTTTGTGTCGTATTGTCCGACAGTTTTTTCATTATGTCTTTTCCAAATTGTCCGACAACCTTTTATATAGCTTGTTTTAATGGATTCTGCGCCTTATTTCATCTTTTCTATTGCCACCTTCGGCAGTTTTCCATACCGGAAGCTATAGTAATCAGAATATTTTTCGCCTTTTCCTTCATAATAAACATTAGCATAATAGGCAGAGGTTCTTCCTAACAGCGAATATTGCATCAGATAATCTGAATAGATATAATCTGCGATTTCCGTGATTTCCGAAGGATCTGTAAATTCCCATTCTTCCCAGGTGGAATAATTGTCTGCATATTCCTGGTCCTCGGTATATGTATCCGGTCCGAAAACCTCGATTTTATTGATTTCTTCTGTATTAAGAGTGGTAACCGTAACAATACCCTTGCTTTCCAAAAATGCTCTTGTTTCTGTAAAATCAACATATACCGGATATGACCAATCCCATAAATCATCGTTCTGATCTTTGCTTTTCATGGCAAAAGTTATCACGCCGCAAGGAACCTCATCACGAAGCTCTTGAAAACTCCTGTTTGCCAGATCTGCACGGTAAACCTCATAAAGCTGATCCACATCTGTTGTTTGACCTTGACTGGTCTCTCTCATGGAACTGTATCGATAACTCATGGCGGAAATATTTTCTTCAAAATCCTCCGAAAACAGCTGATAGGCTGCTGTATAGTATTCTTCACTTGTGAAAATCCGATTTAACAGCTCTTCCTGTTCGTTATAGTCTAAGTAAATCGTCCTGTAAACATCTTTTCCATTCTTCAAATGATATTTTACTGTTCCCGGATACATGCCTTTTTGATCCACTGTTTCTTCTTCCAGCATAAGACTATTTTCTGCCAAAGTACAAATTGCAGAAACATCGCTTACTGTCATGCGGTTCAATATGGTCTCTTCTACCGGCATCCAGGACATATCTTCATCATAGAAACTGCCATACAAAGTGTCTGTATTACCAGCCAGCGTAAGTGCTGCTGACTCCACTTCAGCCGGATCTGCCACATAACTGTCATAGCCGGTAAGGTCAAATACAAAAGCACATATGATAACTACTGTTATCATTGATGCTATACCGGTTCCTATCCAATGGTGGAACACCGCCCTCACGTCAAATTCATAGATGATTTCAATTAACATATGAGAAAGCAGAATACCTGCTCCTATTCCGAATATCAAAAATCCCATTGTATTGGAGGCTAATATATAGAACAGACAGCTAAACGCCAAGCTCATCGGGATCATTATAAATACCTTAATCCACGGTTTGCTCTTAGAGAAAGCCATGGCTTTTCCAGCTGCCTCTGATGGTCTGATATGATAAAGCACATAGGCTGCTGCAAGATATAACACGATCAATACCAAGAGCCACAGAATATACCCTGCCTGTGCCAGCATTTCCTTGCAGCATGTCATTTCCAATGCAGCACCGTACAAATCTACCATAATACGGAATGCCAGCAGTCCCGGCGAAATCCAGAACTTGGTCAGCCATGTAAACAATGGACTATAACCGCTGTAATGTTCAAAGAACAGTCTCATTTCTCCAAATAAAAGCACATAATAAATCGCTTCATAGGTTCCAATAACAGCTGTTCCCAATACAGTAACCACCAGATTACCCGTGAGCATGACTCCTACCGCTGCTACAGCAAAGCCTGCCAGAAAACTAATGCAATTCAGTAAAACCGCGATCAGAACATGTGTGAAAAATCCCAGATCCCCATGTCCGAATCCGGCTACAATTACTGCTCCCAGCATTTCACAAATTGCATGTGTCACAGCAAAGCATAGCAGACTGTTCAGACAGATTACACCAAATCGGCTTTTCTTCGTTACCGGTACGCTGTGATACAGATCTACTTTTTTCCGACTATACAGATATCCAAAACCCTGTATCGCAGCCAGAACACCAAATATGATCGCTATGATTGCGGATACCGGGCTGAATCCCAATACAATTTCCAGAGAATATCTCATCTCCCTCTCCAGTGCCTCGGGAGCCATCATGGTATACTCTCTTAATTGGTTCATGGCAATCGTTGCCGCCACTGGAAATTCAAACAGCTGTACGATCAGCATTAAAAAAGGTAACCATATTCTTCGTTTTATATTTTCATATAATTTAACCAAAAATGAGTTTTTTGATATCATATCCAATTACCTCCGTTTCGCTGATAAAGATTTCCTCCAGGGATAATGGAAGAATTTCACAGAAAACTGTTTCTGTCTGCCGCAGCACCTGCTCTACCTGCTCTCTACTGCCGCGGACTGTGATCGTATGCAAGGTTCCGCGTCTGTCATCCTTGATAACCTGCAGGGCCTTCAGCGCCTTTTCTTCCTCTTCCTGGGTGGCAAATACACACTGTACCTTCTGGATATTGTATTTCATATCTTCCACGTCCTTTGCCAGCAAAACACCGCCCTTATGCAACAGTCCCACATGATCACAGATATCCTCTAATTCTCGAAGATTATGAGATGCAACAATTGGAGTCAAACCCCGTTCTTCCATTTCATTCGCAAAAATTGCCTTGACACCCTGACGCATAACCGGATCCAGACCGTCAAAGGTCTCATCACAGAATAAATATTTCGTATTGGAACAAATTCCCAATAGCAACGCCAGCTGTTTTTTCATCCCTTTGGAAAAAGTATTTATTTTTCTTCTTTTCTCTAGTCCAAACTGATCCAGATAACGGTAGAATTTTTCTGTATCAAATTTGGTATAAATACTTTTATAATAGGCTTCCATTTCCGCTGCATTTGCATTGGCAAAAAAGTAAGGCTCATCAGCAATGAAAAACAAACGGCTTTTCGCCTTTGTATTGTCATACACTTCCAGTCCATCGATGAGAATCTCTCCACTGTCCTGCTTTAGTACACCGGACATCATACGAAGCACCGTACTTTTCCCTGCTCCATTAGTACCAATCATACCAAATACCGAATTTTCCCTTATGGGTAATGTGATTTCATTCACTGCTACAATATCATCAAATTTCTTGCTTACGCCTATAATTTCAATCATGAATGTTTCCCCCCCTCTTTCTCTGTCCGATCCACAATGGCATGAAGCTCTTCCCTGCTAAATCCTGCTCGCATTGCTTCTCTGGCAGCCTCGGCAAAAGTATTCTCCTGTTTCTTTTTATTCTGCAGTTTCATACTCTCGTCATAGGAAACGAAATTTCCTTTTCCCTTTACCGTATAGATGTAGCCTCTTCGTTCCAGCTCTGCATATGCTTTTTGTACAGTATTGGGATTGATAGACAGTTCTATTGCCAATGCCCTTACGGACGGCATTTTCTCATCCGTTTTCAGCACTTCTTTTTCTATCAGTACCTGAAATTTATCCACCACCTGTTCATACATAGGTCTGGCGTCCTTATAATCCAATATGATCACGGTTTACCTCCTTCTCCCTTTCTCTTCGCAATACATCTTAAATCCCCTTTTACATATATTGTTTCTTTATCTGTTTTCACCCTACCATACTGTGTGTATTATGTCAAGTAGTACGCTTGATACATGTAGTACATGAGAAAACCCCGAAGCAGACGTTTCGATGCCTGACTTCGAGGTTTTTGTGTACTATGAGATCTCAAAACTAGATCAGACCTATTTCTTTTAACAGGAATATCCAGATAAATAAAGTAAAGATTGAAATTACCGTACTGATGAAGACCAATTGCCCGGCAAGTTCCCCGTCCCCACCCATATTTTGTGCCATAGGATAAGAGGATGCCGCAACCGGTGTTGCAGAAACAGCCAGTACCAGAAACAGTTCCACACCACGCAGACCTATTAGGCACGCTGTCCCGATCATGAACATAGGCATCAGTATTAACTTTGCACCCAGCGTCGGAATCAGGTACTTTAAGTTCTTTCTGATTGCCTTAAATTCCAAAGTTCCTCCAAGAATAAATATAGCAAGTGGCGAAGTCATATTTGCAAATGCCGCAATTGGTGTATCAAGACATTCCGGAAGCCGAATGTGCAAAATATAGAATACAAATCCCACCATACAGCCCTGGAGCAATGGATTTTGCACCAGTCTCTTTAACAGATATAACGGAGATATCACACTGTTGCCATTAAAAATTTCCAGAATAATAACCGAGGTAAAATTATAAATGCTTATGACAACAGTAATCAGCATTGCAGCTACAGATGCTGCTTCATCTCCAAACAGGGAAACCGTTAACGGCAAACCGAATAGCACAAAATTGCTTCGATATATTCCCTGAATAATAACACCTCTTTTTGCATTCTCTTTTACCAGTCTCGGAACAATAAGTAACAGTATTCCTTCCAGGACAAGAATGGCTGCTCCGCAAAATACGATCAGCTTTATGCTGGGAGCGTTATCGCTCTCTGCTTTATAAATGTTGTAAAAAGTCATACAGGGAAACATGACCTTGAAAACCATTTGATTTAACCGTTTCAAAAAATCTGCATCTACATTTTTCGTTGATCTAATAGCATATCCTAACGCCAGATAGCACAAAAAGGGAACTACTGCGTTCATAGCTACGAAAAAACTGTTATACATTGTCACTCCTCCATTTTCCTTTTACACTATACAATAAAATAACAGTTCTTTCCAGTTATACCCAATATTCCTTTTTAATGAAATCAAAACAAAAATACACCCTGAATTTTCTGCAATCCAGGGTGTATTTCTTCTTTATATTTGATTATATATATCTTATTTTCTATGTGCCAGATCCTGGAAGAATTGATATGCTTCCTTATCTGTAAATCCTTCATGTACAACCTTACGAACAGCCTGAGCCATTTCAACCGGATGTGTACTCTGGAAGATATTTCTACCCATATCAACACCAGCAGCACCGCCCTGGATACATTTGTAAGCTAATGTTAAAGCTTCATCTTCAGGTAATTTCTTACCACCGGCTACAACGATTGGAACCGGGCAAGCAGCTACAACTTCTTCGAAGTTTTCACAATAGTAAGATTTAACGATCTGGCATCCCATTTCAGCCACGATTCTGGTAGCTAATTTGAAGAAACGATCTGTTCTTTCCATTTCTTTACCAACTGCTACAACACCCATTGTAGGAATGCTGTACTTGAAGCCTGCATTAATTACCTGTGAAAGGTTGTCAATGCTGGATAACTGTCCATCAGCGCCGATGAATGTCTGAACTGCCATACAGTCAGCGTTCATACGGATTGCATCTTCAATATCAACTGCAACTACTTCATGGCTCAGATCATCATTTATCATAGAAGATCCGGAGGTTGTACGAAGTGCTACACCACATCCACACTCTGCCGGTACACAGGTTCTCAGTGCACCTCTTGTTGCCATTACTACATCAACATACGGTGTAAGTGTAGGAACAATCAGATCAAGTCTTTCCAGACCTGCTGTAGATCCCATAAAATAGCCGTGATCAAATGCAAACATTACTGTTTTGCCTGTCTTAGGATCAAAAATATTGGACAAATGTTTTTTCATACCCCAGTCAAGGTTTTTTGCGCCCTTTACGTGAAAATCTCCCATATTTGCAAAAGGTACCTCTGCAAGGTAGTCTTTTGCTACTTTCAAACCGTCTTTATCTGCCATAATAGCCTCCTTCATATAATTAGAACATTGATTGGATAAATAATACCGATAACACCTGTTATCAGCTTTACCGTAAGCATACCAGCTCCGGTAGAATGGGCTGCAGGCACTTATCATGCCTGCAGACCTGATAAAACTATTTTACATAGATTTCATATCTAATGCAATTCCTATTAGAAATTGTAATCAGCTACGTTCTCTGCTGTAAATACAACACGTTCTGGTAACAATACAACGCCGTTGTTAGTATCAGCTGTTGCTGCGCCATCAACTAAGTCTCCGTTAGAAACGATAGAAACATCACCGATTTCAGGAACAGTTACAGTATCACCAGCTTTAACTTCGTTGCCAGCTGCAAGGTATGCTGCAAAGTAGCAACCTAAAGCACCCTGAACGCCACAATCCCACAGGCCCCATCTCTCAAGGATGTCAGCTTCAAGATAAGCTGTCATTCCGGAAGGAGTACAGAAACCGGTAATTGTGATATCGTCTTTGGTTAAGCCTTTGTTCTGAGCTGCCTGGCACTGTCCAGGTAATGCTGTAGAATCGTTACAGATGATCAGATCTACATCCGGATGTGCATCCAGAACTGCTTCACCGATTGTAACAGATTTCTGAGAATCCTGCTCTGAGTAGTAAGGATCAGCTACAGCAACCCACTTAGGATAGTTTGCTTTGATGTATTCCTCACCAGCTACATACCAGGAGTTCTGATCTGCAACAGATGCCTGTGAATAATGCCATACATATTTAACTTCGCCGTCAACGTCAACGCCACGGTTTTTCAGAGCTTCAACACCCATGTCTACCAGCATAGGCCCTAATACATCTGCAGTACCCTGAGATACCATCAGTGCACGAGCGTCACCGGAAACATCTGAATCCCAAGTACAAACAACAATGCCTGCGTCCTGAGCTTCTTTTAATTTCTCATCAAGAGCGGTTGCATCAACAGAAGAGATTGCAATAGCGTCAACGCCTGCATCAATAGCCTGCTGAATAACTTCGATCTGATCTGTTACGGAAGCAGTTGCACTTCCCATGTACTCAACTGTCATGCCCCATTTGGAAGCATATTCCTGAGCGCCAACATTAGCTGCCTCGAAGAATGAGTTACCTGTAAGCTTAGGAATAAAAGCTACGGTCATACCGGAAACAGCGCTTTCGCCAGCTGCTGCTTCTGTTGCAGCTTCTGTTTCTGCTGCAGGTGTTTCTGCTGCTGCGCTTTCAGCTGCAGCAGGTGTCTCTGCTGTTGTAGTAGTTGATGCAGAGCTTCCGCATCCAACTAAAGATGCTACCATTGCAACAGCAAGGAGTGAAGATAATAATTTCTTTTTCATTAGATAGAGTACCTCCCTTTCTTTTTCGTGATACTTTTTTATATTTCTGGGACTATTCCCGAAATACCTTCTTGGTGGCTTACTTTTTCGCTTTCAGCCGTTTGAATAACATTTGTATCTGCTGGTTGTGTCCGATTTCACGGCCGACAACTACTACGATCAGCATTACGCCAACCGGCAGATCCAGGTTCTGTGTGCTAATCCCGAAGCACAATGGCAAACCGTATCTTAAAATACAGATAACAATAGATGCCAGTGCAGTTCCAATAATACTTCCTTTACCACCGGTGGAAAGTGTACCACCCAGTACAACTGCTGTGATAATGGATAATGTAAATGAAGAACCCAGGTTGTATTTTGCAGAGTCAACATTTGCCGTTAACAGCACACCTGCAATGGAGGCACCGATACCGGTTAAGATATAAGTGCTCATAATTGTTAATCTGGTGTTAATACCTGAATACTCAGCCGCCTGCTGGTTTACACCGATCAGGAATACTTTTCTGCCGTATTTGGTTTTATGTAACAGCCAGTAACAAAGAATAATCAAAATAACATATATAACGATCTGTGTTGGAATTACTCCAAACAGTGTTCCTTTTCCAAGGAAACGGAAATTCACAAATGCACCTTCTGCTGTTTTAGAAGGAAATCCGCTGATACCCTGATATGCCGGTGTTGCTGACAATCCGGAAACCAGTAATGCGATACCGGAATACAGAAAACTTCCACCCAATGTAACAACCATAGGCTGTACACCACAGTAGGCAATAAAGAAACCTGAAAGCGCACCGCAAAGAGCAGATGCAGCGATAGCGATGAAAACTGCCACCCAAATATTTAATCCGGCATCACTCCAGAGAACACCGATGATAATAGAGGTCAAACCCACAATAGAACTTGCCTGGATATCAATTCCTCCGGTGATCATAACGAAGGTTACAAACAATGCGATAATACAAATACTAATATAGTTCGTAATACTGGACATAATGGAAACCGGTCTTAAAAATTTCGTCGGATTCACTGTTCCAAAAATCAGGAACTCTGCTGCAAGCAGAAGTAACAATATGAACTCCCAATGTTTAAAGAGGTTTTTTAAAGTTTTCATGCTTCTTCGCCTCCTTCTTTGGTTTCATTTGTCATAGTTCTGGAAAGAAGTCGTTTTCTTCTGGCCATTTCAACAGATCTGTGCTGCATCAGGGCATCCACTACTACGATGGTGATAAGCATTACGCCTGTGATGGTATTATCATAATCGGAGGAAAGTCCGATGAACACCAGCAGTCGGCTTACAGAAGACATAATAACCGCGCCAATTGCTGCACCTGCCATGTTTCCAAGACCACCGGAAAGGCTGATACCGCCAAGTACACAGGCAGCGATAGCCGACATTTCATAACCGGTTCCGGCCACGATGTTTACCTGACCATATTTGGAAGCAAATGCAACACCGGAAATACCGGCGAAAATACCGCAAAGAATATATGCGATCATCTTTGTTTTTAATACGGAAATACCTACCAGGTTTGCACCATTTGGGTTATCTCCTACTGCGATAAAATATTTACCTTTTTTCGTTCTGGTCAAAAGAAGATGAACGATTACTGCCAAGATAAATACCAGTGCAAAATACATTGTAATATTTGCAAACAATACTTTACTGCCTAAATTTGTAAATGGTCCGGCAAAATTTTCTGTTGTCTTGCCATCTGCCACTACAAACACAAGACCACGGATAACACCACAAGTACCTAATGTGAAGATCAGGGATGGTACATTGAAGAATGCAACACCAAGACCATTGATCATACCTGTAACAATGCCTACCAGAACTGCATAAATTAACATCTGCACCGGGCTGCCGCCTTTTTGTGCAATCAAACCGGCTATAGTAGCGGTAAGACCCATGACGGAACCGATAGAAACATCGATTTCACCGGTCATAATAACAAACGCAATACCCATTGCCAGTAATGTAAATACAACACTGCTGTTAAAACAGCTTAAAATACTGGAATAACTTAAAAATGATGGGTTGATAATACCTGTTATACCATATAATACGATCAAAAATGCCAGGCTGGAGAGCCATCTTACATTTTTGAGACTCTTTAACTGTTTCATTCTGCTACCTCACTTTCTCCTGTAAATCCGAAGGAAGCACTGGTCAGGCTATCCTGAGAGATCTCATCCTTGCTGAATTCTCCGTTGATTCTGCCCTGGAATACGGTAACGGAACGATCTGCTAATTCCTGAATTTCTTCCATATCAGAGGAAATCAAAAGAACTGCAACGCCTGTATCTTTCAGCTGGTGGATAATATTGTAAACATCACCTCTGGCTGCCGCATCAATACCTCTTGTGGGCTCATCCAGAATAACCACCTTAGGACCTGTTGACAACGCCCTCGCAATAACTACCTTCTGCTGATTACCACCGGAAAGACTTCCGATATCATCATTCAGACTTACGATCTTGGTACGGAAATCATCAACATACTGCTGTGCGATTTCGTTCTCTTTCTTCCTATTTAAAATAAACTTTCCAACTGTCTTTGTATCTAACAGTGCGGATGTCGTATTCGCTGCAATGGAACTAATCTTAAACAGTCCATGATAATGTCTGTCTTCCGGTACATAATTGATACCCGCATCCAGGATCTTCTTAGTAGTAAGCCCTGTAATGTCCTGACCGTCCAGATATACCTTACCGCCTAATACTTTGTCTCTGCCGAAAATAGTGCTGACCAGTTCTGTTCGTCCTGCGCCAACTACACCGGCGATACCCAGAATCTCTCCGGGATACAGATCAAATGTAATATTGCTGAAACCGTAGCCGCTGAAATCTTTTACCTGTAATACCGGTTTTAATTTTTCATAATCTACTTTTTCATAAGCTTTTTCTTCTTTTTCCTTGGAAACGGTATTAGGAGGAAGTAAGCCTTTTACCAGCATCTCCTTCGTAAATTCTGCTACCGGACCATTCAAGGTTACAACACCGTCTCTCATAATTGCTACATGTGTTGCGATTTCAAAAACTTCTGTCAGACGATGTGTTATGTAAATAATACTGATATTCTTTTTCTTCAGATCCTCTACTACTTTAAATAAGGACTGAACTTCGTCAAATGTAAGAGCACTGGTAGGCTCATCCAGAATCAGGATTCTTGCTTCTCTCATGAGACCTCTTAAGATCTCTACCAGCTGCTGTTCTGCGATAGACAAGCTGTTTGCTTTTCTCTGCAGGTTTAAATCCCAGCCAAGTTCCTTTACATGAGCGTCCAGGCGCTTTCTTAATTCTACCGGCTTCTCATCAAAGCCCATCAATACATTTTCTTCTACCGTCATATTAGGAAACAACATTGGTTCCTGCGGTACCATGTAGATACCCTTTGCCAATGCTACAGACGGTTTTGTCATATTTACCTTTTCACCAGAAATATAGATATCACCCGTATCCGGCTGATAAATACCCATGATAATCTTCATCAGGGTACTCTTTCCTGCACCATTACCACCAATCAGTGCGATTACTTCGCCAGCCTTCAGGTCCATACTGATACCCTTCAGAACAGCGTTGCTACCAAATGATTTGTAGATGCCTTTTACGGAAAGCATATATTCTGTGGTGTTGTTATTATTATTGTTTTCCACAGTATTCCCTCCAAATGATTGCATATGTTATGTGTGTCAACATTTGTCTTATGTAATCATAATAGACTATGCCATATCGTTTGTC
>JAQUUX010000034.1 GCA_028693705.1 Lachnospiraceae bacterium
AAGAACCGGATTTTTATAATTATTATGAAATATTAAACAGGAAAACAGGACACCTGTATTCTGACCGGGTTGCATTTCACATGATCGAACTGCCAAAGCTCATTACAGCGACAGAGGAAGAGAAGCGGACCAGCCTTTATCGCTGGAGCAGACTGTTCGCGGCGAAGACCTGGGAAGAATATGAAGAAATCTCAAAGGGGGATGAAAGCATGGAAGCAGCGGTACAGGAATTGCAGGATATCCAGAACAGCCCGGAAGAACAGAGAGCTTACAATAATCGAATGATGGCAATCAGTGATTGGGAAACCCAGACACATGCGGCGGAGGAACGTGGTATCAAGCGGGGTAAAACAGAGGGAAAGATCGAAGGAAAGATCGAAGGAAAGATCGAAGATATTAATTCACTTCGCGAAAAACTGGATCTTAGCTTGGAAGAAGCCTGTGGAATTATTGGTATTTCACTGGAAGAATATCAGAGCTTTCGGAAATAGGTTCGGGTATAGCAGTAAATATGTAATAATCATTTGAAAATTCACTCATCGCGTATTGCAGAATTTTTTTGTCTGTACTATGATATAAGGTAATAGCCATAAAAGATAAAGGAAGTGTGGATGAATACTTTTATTGAATGCAGGGTGGAAAAGCCGCTGAATGCAATGGGAAAAATCATAAGAGTAATTGCTGTTATCGCTGCAGCAATTTGCTTGTTATTTGGTGTGTTTGGTCATTGGCTGATGCTGTTTGCCGGAATGGCGCTGTGTTTTGCAGCATACTGGATTTATCTGAATACGGATATTGAGTATGAGTATCTGTATCAGGAAAAGGAACTGACAGTGGACAAGATCATGGCAAAATCTACTAGAAAAACAATGGGTTCCTATGTTTTGGATAAAATGGAAATCATTGCTGAATCGGGTGCATGGCAGTTAGATGCGTACAAGAACCGCCAGGTGGAAGTACTGGATTATTCATCCGGTAAAAAAACTTCGAACACCTACGTTATCTATTATGATGGAAACAAAAAGATTGTTTTTGAACCAAGCGAGGAAATGGTGAAGCAGATGAAAAATAGTGCTCCATCAAAAATATTTACCAATTGACAGACTGGTTTTAGTTTGTTAAACTTTGCAAAATATTAAAAATTCACAGGAGGAAAGAAAATGGGTCAGATTATTGGCGAAGGTATTACCTTTGATGATGTACTGTTAGTACCTAGTTATTCACAGGTAGTTCCAAATCAGGTTGACGTAACAACCTGGTTGACAAAGAAAATCAAACTGAACATTCCTATGATGAGTGCAGGAATGGATACTGTTACAGAACACCGTATGGCGATTGCTATGGCAAGACAGGGTGGTATTGGTATCATCCATAAGAACATGTCAATCGAAGCACAGGCGGAAGAGGTAGATAAGGTTAAACGTTCTGAAAACGGTGTTATTACAGACCCCTTCTCTTTAACTCCGGAGCATACACTGGCAGATGCAGATGCATTGATGGCAAAATTCCGTATTTCAGGTGTTCCTATTACAGAGGGAAAGAAGCTGGTAGGTATTATTACCAACCGTGACCTGAAATTTGAAACGGACTTTTCCAAGAAAATCAAAGAGTCTATGACTTCTCAGGAATTGATCACAGCGAAAGAGGGTATTACATTAGAGGACGCTAAGAAGATTCTGGCAAAGGCCAGAAAAGAAAAGCTTCCTATTGTAGATGATAATTACAATCTGGTTGGACTGATCACTATCAAAGATATTGAAAAAACCATTAAATATCCTTTGGCAGCTAAAGATTCACAGGGCAGACTCTTGTGTGGTGCAGGTGTGGGTATTACTGCTAATGTACTGGATCGTGTAGCTGCGCTGGCTGACGCTAAGGTTGATGTGGTTGTTCTGGATTGTGCACATGGACATTCTGAAAATGTGCTTCGTTGTCTGCGTATGATTAAAGATAAATATCCGGATGTACAGGTTATTGCAGGTAATGTGGCAACTGGTGATGCAACAAGAGCGTTGATTGAAGCCGGCGCCGATGCTGTTAAGGTTGGTATTGGTCCTGGATCTATTTGTACAACGCGTATCGTTGCAGGTATCGGTGTACCACAGGTAACTGCTGTTATGGATTGTTATGCAGTAGCAAAAGAATATGGTATTCCGATTATTGCTGATGGCGGTATCAAATATTCCGGAGATATGACCAAGGCAATTGCTGCAGGTGGTAACGTTTGTATGATGGGTTCCATCTTCGCGGGATGTGACGAAGCACCTGGTGATTTCGAATTATTCCAGGGTAGAAAATATAAAGTATATCGTGGTAT
Source organism: Lachnospiraceae bacterium (assembly GCA_028693705.1). Classification (GTDB taxonomy): domain Bacteria; phylum Bacillota; class Clostridia; order Lachnospirales; family Lachnospiraceae; genus JAQUUX01. Next base: position 2,318 of record JAQUUX010000034.1, read on the forward strand.
GGGTTCCATTTCCGCTATGGAAAACGGCAGTAAAGATCGTTACTTCCAGGAAGGTGCTAAGAAACTGGTACCGGAAGGCGTAGAAGGACGTGTTGCCTATAAGGGAACTGTAGAGGACACTGTATTCCAGCTGATGGGTGGTCTTCGCTCCGGTATGGGATATTGTGGAACGGGAACAATCGAAGAACTGAAAGAAAATGGCAGATTTGTAAAAATTTCTGCTGCTGCTCTTCGTGAAAGCCATCCACATGATATTCATATTACAAAAGAAGCTCCAAACTATAGTATGGATGATAAATAGACATTTAAAACAGTTATTTAGTGTAGTAACGCGATAAATCAAGAAAAAGCGATGAAAAAGTTGCAACTTTGTGTAGAAGTTGTGGCTTTTTTCTGATATTATAAGTGTAATTGTTTAAACTTTTGGAGGATTAAATGCAGAACAATTCTGGACAAAGAAGTGAATTTGGTTTGCTTTATGGGGAAATTCTCAAAAAAGAAGAAATTATGAAAATTCAGGAGCAGTATTGTGAAGCTTCTGGTGTTATTACCGGTGTACTGGATGGGAACTGTGTGTTACTCACCGGGATAACAGGTAATGAGCATGACCGTAGTATCCTCAAACCATACATAACCGAAGAAATGGTACTGGCGCTGGCAGATCGGGTTCGAGATGATTTTCTGGAAGACCAGGCAATTGAAGATACGACAGCTTCTAATGTGAAAATCGCCGCCGTATCTATGAAGTATCAAGGGAAGAGCGTTTTGACATGGATCGTTGCAGCAGTTTTATCTGACGATATTTATCAGACGGAAACAGCAATTTCACTGGATCAAATAGAAACAGCGATTACAGAAAAACAGTTTTACAGACAGCTGGATCTTTTGTTTTTTGTGTCAAATAATATCTTTGGCAGTAAGATTGCGCTGATAAAACAAAAAGAATCTTTGGAACGGCTGGTCACAGAGCAGAACGGTGAAGAGGGGAATGCTCTTGGCATTTCTAAGCAACGCGCGGACTCGTTGACAAGGCTGGTACAGCTTTTGGATGACAAAAGTGCTATAGATATTGTACTGGAACATGGCAGTGGAATTATAGGGGAGTATCTGCAGGCGGATTCAGTGCAGGTATACCAGGTTAATAAAAGTGATAATACGATTAATGTAGCAGCTGAATGGTGTAGAAAGGAAGTTGTTTCTTTCTTTGATAAGACCTTTCATTTGCCACGTTTTTCTTTTTTACACGCAGATAAACCATATACAATTTCTACAAATACTGTAATAACAGATACGGAACGAAAAGAGATTGAACAGTATGGTATCAGGGCGCTTGCGGCTTTTCCGATTATCATTGGTGGCGAAGCCATCATGTATATCTGCGTGACGGAACGGACTAAGGACAGAACATGGAATCTGGAAGACATTCGATTTGTGAATGATGCCACCAGGTTACTTCGAAATATTATATTGCAGAGGATACAGAGAAACTCTCTTGCAAGCTCTTATGAATCACTGGAAGCTGTATTGGATAATATTGGCTGTGGTGTCTATGTAAGAGACAGGGAGACCAACGAGGTTCTGTTTTTGAATGCCAATATGAAAAATATGCTGGCCGGTGAATTGGAAGAGGATGCCATTGATCATGTGTTTGAGGCGCATTTGCCAAAAGATCGGGAATCTTACGAATGTGAACTGTTAAACGACCAGAACGGTAAGTGGTATAGTCTTCACTATAGTCATATTACCTGGATGGATGGCAGAAAAGTTGCGCTATATGCCATTTCAGATGTCTCTGAAAAGAAACGCTATCAGGGGAAAATTGAGCAACAGGCTTATACGGATTTCCTTACGGGATTGTATAATCGTTTATGCTGTGAGAGAGATCTGGCATATTGTATTGATGAATCAAAGAAGAATCAGACGACCAGCGCACTTCTGTATCTGGATCTGGATGATTTTAAACATATTAATGACGGACTGGGACATCAGTATGGAGATGTGCTGCTAAAAGCGATTGCCCATAGTCTTCAGCGGGTAGGAGGAATTACCAATAACTGTTACCGGATGGGTGGCGATGAATTCGTTATCATTGTCCCGCCGGAGAATATAGCTCATTTGAGTGAGATTGTTCAGGGCATTAAGAATATCTTTGGAAAACCATGGTTTTTGAAGGACGCAGACTATTATTGTACCATGAGTATGGGAATTGTTTACTTTCCACAGGAAGGCGATAATGTACAAGATCTGATCAAAAAAGCAGACATTGCCATGTACGAGGCCAAAAAGGCTGGTAAGAACCGGGTGGCTAATTATACGGAGAAGCTTAGCACTGTTTCCAATGAGCGTCTAAATATGGAACGCAACATGAGAGATGCAGCCAGACATGGTTTTGAGGAATTTGAAGTATATTTCCAGCCAATTACAGATCTTTCATTCAGAGGCAGTGGAAAACCCCATTGTAGCGGAGCAGAAGCACTTATCAGATGGAATAGTTCAAAAATAGGTTTTATGTCCCCTTCTGACTTTATTCCCTTGGCAGAATACCTGGGGCTGATTAATCCAATGGGGAATTTTGTGTTGTTGGAAGCATGTAAGGAGTGTCGTTATTGGAATGAACACGGATTTCCAGATTATAAGGTAAATGTAAACTTATCTGTGGTACAATTATTACAGCCGGATATTCAGAATGTGATAGAACGTGCGATTGAAGAAACGGGTGTAAATCCACGAAATCTTACGCTGGAGGTAACGGAGAGCCTTGCGATCAATGATATGGATCGTATGAAAGAGGTTTTGGAGGATATTAAGAAATTAAAATGCAGAATTGCACTGGATGATTTTGGGACAGGTTATTCTTCCTTAAATCATATCAGAGAAATCCCTTTTGATGTCATAAAGGTGGATCAGGGATTTGTAAGAGATCTGGCTGAAAATGCCTATTCACAGGCTTTTGTCAAAATGGTTGCTGAACTTGCTGAAACACTTGGAAAAATGATTTGCGTAGAAGGTGTGGAAACGAGACAGCAAATGGATGTATTATATGGTATGAAGGTTAGATTAATCCAGGGATATTATTTTGGTAAGCCCATGCCGAAAAAAGAGTTTAGAGAGAAGTTTTTAAAACCCGTGGAGCAGGAAATGCCACTGACAGCAATGCGAAAAGTTGCACAGTAAAGGAGAGTATTATGGAACTGAGATCTTTATCAGAAGAACTTGCAGGAAATTCTTATCCTGGCAGAGGTATTGTAATCGGAAAATCAACAGATGGTAATTATGCTGTGACTGCTTATTTTATTATGGGCAGAAGTGAAAACAGCAGAAACCGTATTTTTGTAGAGGACGGAAAGGGAATTCGTACCCAGGCATTTGATCCAAGCAAACTGGTAGATCCAAGCCTGATTATCTACGCACCGGTAAGAGTGTTGGGAAATAAGACAATTGTTACCAATGGAGATCAGACAGATACTATTTATGAAGGAATGGATAAACAGCTGACTTTTGAGCAGTCTCTGCGCAGTCGTACTTTTGAGCCGGATGCTCCTAATTTCACACCGAGAATCTCAGGCATCATGCATGTAGAAGATGGCAGCTATAACTATGCCATGTCTATTTTAAAGAGCAATCATCAGGATCCGTCCTCTTGCAATCGATACACCTTTGCGTATGAAAATCCAAAGGCTGGAGAGGCACATTTTATCCATACCTATATGGGAGATGGAAATCCGTTGCCGAGCTTTGAGGGAGAACCGAAGCTGGTGGCTATGGATGGAGATATTGATTCTTTTACCAATCAGATCTGGAACAGTCTGAATGCAGATAATAAGGTTTCACTGTTTGTTCGTTTTATTAAGATTTCAGATGGAAGCTTTGAGACCAGAATCGTAAATAAAAATTGTAAATAATACTATCACTTGCACAGGAAGAGAAAGGTTTGGACAAATCATGAATGAACTGGAATTAAAATATGGCTGTAACCCTAATCAGAAACCATCCAGAATATATATGGAAAACGGGAAAGACCTTCCCATTCAGGTATTAAACGGAAAAACGGGATATATTAATTTCCTGGATGCTTTTAATGGCTGGCAGCTGGTCAGTGAGTTAAAGAAAGCAACCGGTTTGCCGGCAGCAACTTCATTTAAGCATGTTTCACCGGCCGGTGCAGCAGTAGGACTTCCGTTAACCGATGTAGAACGTAAGATCTACTGGTGTGAGGATATGGGGGAACTTTCTGCTATTGCCAGCGCATATGCAAGAGCAAGAGGCGCAGACAGAATGTCTTCATTTGGTGATTTTATCTCACTTTCCGATGTTTGTGATGCGGATACAGCACGCCTTATTAAGAGAGAAGTATCAGATGGTGTGATCGCACCGGGATTTGATGCAGATGCACTTGCAATATTAAGGGAAAAGAAGAATGGAAATTATAATGTAATCCAGATTGATCCTGCTTATGTACCGGAGCAGCTGGAACGCAAACAGGTATATGGAGTAACTTTTGAACAGGGAAGAAATGAACTGAAGATTGACGATGCTTTTTTCTCAAATGTAGTAACTGAGAATAAAGAGATTCCGGATACTGCCAGGATTGATTTGGCAATTTCCATGATTACCTTAAAGTATACTCAGTCTAACTCTGTATGTTTTGTTAAAGGGGGACAGGCAATTGGTATTGGTGCAGGACAGCAGTCCAGAATTCACTGTACCAGACTGGCAGGCAGCAAGGCGGATAACTGGTATCTTCGTCAATCTCCGCAGGTACTTGGATTACAATTTGTAGATAAGATTCGTCGTGCAGACAGGGACAATGCCATTGATCTGTATATCGGAGAAGATTATATGGATGTTCTGGCAGAAGGCACATGGCAGAATATTTTCAAAGTAAAACCTGCAGTGTTTACCAGAGAAGAAAAGAGAGCGTGGCTGGATACCATGACGGATGTGGCGTTGGGATCAGATGCATTCTTCCCATTTGGTGATAACATTGAGCGAGCACATAAGAGCGGCGTGAAATATATTGCGCAGCCGGGCGGTTCTGTTCGTGACGATAATGTAATTGAAACATGTAATAAATATGGAATGGCAATGAGTTTCACAGGCATTCGTTTGTTCCATCACTAGAAAAAAGGGGAGACCAAGTCATGAAATTATCTGATCTGGAAAGGTTCAACCCCATTATTATTCAGTGTCATGATAATCCGGATGCCGATGCTATCGGCTCCGGATTTGCTTTGTATGAATATTTTAAAAAACTGGGGAAAAAGGTTTACCTTATATACAGCGGTAATAATCGAGTACAGAAATCGAATCTGGTATTGATGATAGATGAGTTGAAACTGCCCCTTCGTTTCGTTAAAGTAAAAGAGGGTAAGATCCAGGAACCTTGGATTGCAGAGGCACTGGAGCAGGAGCACGCGTTGTTGTTACTTACGGACTGTCAGTATGGGGCAGGTAATGTGACCAGAGTGCAGGCACCTCATATTGCAGTGATAGATCATCATCAAAGAGAGTCATCAGAGCAGGAACTTTCAGAGATTCGTTCTGATTATGCAAGCTGTTCTACTGTGGTCTGGAATATGCTGCAGGATGAACAGTATGATATGGAACAAAACAGGGATCTGTCGACGGCTTTATATTATGGTCTGTATTGTGACAGCAGCCAGTTTGCTGAGTTGTATCATCCAATGGATCGTGATATGCGGGACAGTATTAACTGTGACCAAAATAAGATCAGGCTCTTTCGCAATTCCAATATTTCTTTAAAAGAATTGGAATTGGCGGGAATTGCCATGATCCGCAATATTTATAATGATGATCATGAATATGCCATTGTAAAAGCGGAGCCATGCGATCCTAATATTTTGGGACTGATCAGTGACTTTTTGCTACAGGTAGATTCTGTGAAAACCTGTGTGGTATATAATGAAACACCGGATGGCTATAAAATATCGGTGCGAAGCTGTGTGAAGGAAGTAAACGCAAATGAACTTGCAGAGTTTCTCACACAGGACATTGGAAGCGGCGGTGGGCATTTTGAAAAGGCCGGGGGCTTTATCAGCCGCAATCTATATGAGAGAAGATACCCCACACTGCATACAGAGGCTTATTTTGGCGAGCGGATGAATGCTTATTATGAAAACTGCAGTGTTATCGTGGCGGCAAAAGCAAATCTTCCGGTGGAAGAAATGGAGCAGTTCCGCAGAAAAAAACTACAGTATGGCTATGCTCCTGCCACTGCCTTGTATCCGACAGGAACACCGGTTACAGTCAGAACCCAGAAGGGTGATAAGCGGGTTGTTATCGACCCGAATCAAATCTTTTGTATTGATGAACTGGGAGAAGTTTATATTTTAAGTGAAGAAGTTTTTACAAGACGTTACCAGGTTGAACAGACGGAAGATAGGGAAAAAAACAATCTGAAACCGGATGTGGATTTTATTTATGAACCCAAGGTATGCAGCCGGGTGGACGGAACACAAAAAAAACTTCTGCCATACGCACAGCCATGTACGTTGCGACAGGAAATTGTTGTGTACGCAGAGCCAATTACAGAAATGCTGAAAGTGTTTACCGTGTATGATGAAGAACATTACCAGTTAGGAAAGCCGGGGGATTATCTGGCTGTACTATGTGGAAATGCACATGATATTTTCATCATTAAAGCCGGAGAATTTCATAGAAACTATGAAAAAATGTAGTATATGTAGCCTTTTTTATTTTTCTTACCTATGTTAAAATGTTCTTATTGCAGAGGGGGCAATAAGATATGCAGAATTACAAATGGAAAAATGCAGTAACAGGGGCATTGAAAGGGATTGCCTTACTGTTGGCATTGAATGCAATTTTTTATTTTTTTATGGTTTTTATTTTTTCCATTTCCAGAGACGGAAAGCTGGGAGAGAAAATTATTCTCCATGCCGGAGAGTCTCTTTATACATGGGAAGATGAAGATAAATTTCCTATCTTTAAGGATGGAAAGAGCTATTGGAATGATCTTGGATCTGATATGATTTGGGCCAATATAGCAGTTACCACAACAGGAAATGCTTTTCAAGATGCGGCCATACTTCCTTTCAAGGCTGTGTATTATGAAGGAGACCAGGAAGGGACTTATGTAAACTTAATACAGTCATTATATTTCCCGGATGATCCTGAGACTAACACACCTACCTATTCCAGATACTGGATGTTAATGGCAGGAGTACTAAAATTGTTATTTATATTCTGGCAGATCAGAGAGATACGATATATTTTCTATTTCTCCATTTTAGGTCTGTTGGTATATGTGACTTATAAAATCGATCATATCCTGGGATGGAAAGGGGTATTGCCTTTCACGGTGGCTGCCGCTTCGAGAGTCTGGCTGATGCACTCTATCTGTGTCAGTACCATGCCGGACATTTTGATAACGTTGGTAACAATGATAGTTATTCTGCATTTTTACCAAAAGGAGTATTATCCGAATATGCAGAGATATATTTTTCTGGTAACCGGCGCATTTTCTTTTGCACTGGGTCCATTGGTTGCTCCCCTTTTAACATTGGGCATTCCGCTGGTATTAAATATCCTGCTGTTACGCCAGAAAGATAAGGATGTTAACGCCTGGATTAGTACCATATTGAACAGTGCAATCTGGGTATTTGGATATATGGGAACACTTTTACTGAAACAGTCTATAGCTCATGCATTCCACGCAATAGGAGATGGTGCCGGGCAGGCAATCATGTATATAGGGGAAGATATGGGATTTATGGATCGTATCAATCGCCTTGGATACTGTTTTATGGGACTTTTACAGCCTGTAAATGTAAAAGGTCCTTTTTTGGCATTGATAATTCTGGCTTTGGTCGTTATGATGGTTAAAAAGGGTTTTAACAAGTGTGACAGCAGTCTGTTACTTTTCTTTGTGGCGATGTATCCTGTTATATGGGTATTTGTAATAGCCAGACATTCACAGCATTATTTTGCTGCAAATATTATGAGTATTTTCGTGTATGCCATTTTAAGTATTCTGGCATATTCGGTAAATGATAAAAGTGCTTAGGAGATTATGAAAAATGAGTAATGAAGAAATCAAAGAGAATGAAATCGAAAACGAAGAAGTCGTTTCCAAGAATTTCATTGAGCAGATTATAGAGAAGGATCTGGCAGAAGGCTTTTATGATGCTGTTCATACCAGATTTCCGCCGGAACCTAATGGTTATCTGCATATCGGACATGCCAAGAGTATTTTATTAAATTATGGACTGGCGCAGGAATATAATGGTAAGTTTAATCTTCGTTTTGATGATACCAACCCTACAAAGGAAAAAAATGAATTTGTAGAGTCTATTAAGGCTGATGTAAATTGGCTGGGAGCAGAATTTGAAGACAGACTTTTCTTTGCTTCTGATTATTTCGACCAGATGTATGAGGCTGCTGTAAAGCTGATCAAAAAGGGAAAAGCTTATGTATCTGAATTAACAGCTGATCAGATGAGAGAATACCGTGGTACTTTAACAGAACCGGGTAAAGAAGATCCTAATAGAAACCGCAGTGTGGAAGAAAATCTGCAGTTATTTGAAGATATGAAGAATGGTAAATATGAGGATGGTTCCATGACACTTCGTGCGAAGATCGATGTAACCTCTCCTAATATCAATATGCGTGATCCTATTATTTATCGTGTGGCACATATGACGCACCATAATACAGGCGATAAATGGTGTATTTATCCGATGTATGATTTTGCTCATCCCATTGAGGATGCAATAGAGGGAATCACACATTCTATTTGTACATTGGAATTTGAAGACCACAGACCGCTATACAACTGGGTTGTAACAGAGTTGGAGTATCCTCATCCGCCAAAACAGATTGAGTTCGCAAAGCTGTATCTGACTAATGTGGTAACCGGCAAGCGTTATATTAAGAAATTAGTAGAACAGGGAATCGTTGATGGCTGGGATGATCCGAGACTGGTATCCATTGCAGCGCTTAGAAGACGTGGATTTACTCCGGATTCTCTTAAGAAATTTGTGGAATTATGTGGTGTTTCCAAAGCAAACTCTTCTACGGATTATGCTATGTTAGAGTATTGTATCAGGGAAGATCTGAAACTGAAACGTGCCAGGGTCATGGCAGTACTGGATCCGATTAAGCTGGTAATTGATAATTATCCGGAAGGGCAGACAGAGATGTTAGCTGCTCCAAACAACCTGGAAAATGAATCTTTGGGCGAACGCCAGGTTCCATTTGGAAGGGAATTATATATCGAGCGGGACGATTTTATGGAGGAACATCCAAGAAAGTATTTCCGTATGTTCCCGGGAAATGAAGTTCGTCTGATGAATGCTTATTTTGTAACATGTACCGGTTTTGAAAAGGATGCAGATGGCAAGGTAACTACAGTACATTGTACTTACGATCCGGAGACCAAATGCGGCACAGGTTTTACCGGCAGAAAGGTAAAGGGAACCATTCATTGGGTACCTGCTGTTACAGCTGTAAAAGCGGAAGTAAGATTGTATGAGAATATTATTGATGAAGAAAAGGGTGTCTATAATGAGGACGGTAGTTTGAATTTAAATCCTAATTCTCTTACCATTTTAAAAGATTGTTATGTGGAACCATCTCTCCAGACAGCACAGGCAGGTGAGAGCTTCCAGTTTGTAAGACAGGGATATTTCTGTGTGGATAGCAAGGATTCTACACCGGAAGCACTGGTATTTAATCGTATTGTTTCTTTAAAGAGTTCATTTACTATCAAATAAGATAAAGACAGTATGCAGAAGTCATAGCAAATGAGAAAAACAGGAGGTCATATATGGCTGGTTTATTATCAGGATTAGGAGATCTGGGACTTGGCAATCTGGAGGATATGAATTTATTCGAAGAAGCCGAATCTGAAAAGAAGGCTGCCGAAGAGGTGGCACCTAAGGTGCCGGTAGTACAGGAAACGGATTTCCTATATGATAAAACATATGAGTGCCCGGTTTGTGGAAAAGAATTTAAGAATAAGACTGTGAAGGTTGGAAAAGCCAAACTGAGTGGTACAGATATGGATCTCAGACCTAAGTATGAGCAGATTGATCTGTTGAAATATGATGTAATCATGTGTCCTCACTGTGGTTATGCTGCACTTAGCAGGTATTTTAAATTTATTACGGAAACCCAGGGGAAAATGGTAAAAAAGACCATATCCGAGCGCTTTAAACCAAAGAATCTGAACAAGGATATCTATGAGTATGAAGATGCTCTGGAACGGTATAAGATGGCGCTGGCTAATGCTATTGTAAAACAGGCAAAACCAAGCGAGAAAGCTTATATCTGCCTAAAAACAGCCTGGCTGCTAAGAGGAAAAGCAGAACATTTAGATGCCAAAGCGGCAGATTATGCCCAGAAGAAAAAAGAATGTGAAGCAGAAGAAAATGAATTTCTGAAAAAAGCTTTGGAAGGATTCTTAAGTGCCAGACAAACCGAAAGTTTCCCGATGTGTGGTATGGATGAATCCACAGTGGATTATTTGATTGCAGTAATGGCTGTGAAATTTGGGCAACTGGAAATTGCAACTAAGCTGGTGGCTCAGATATTGTCCTCATCAACGACCAATCCACGAATGAAAGATCGGGCAAGAGATTTAAAGAATAAGATTATTGAAGTCGTAAAAGCAAAAACCGGGAAAAAGTGATCAGATATGAACGAGTTAACGATTAAGCTGTCCACGGGTGAAGGTGAACGCCTTTACGAACAGATTTATCAGCATATCAAAAAAGAAATTCAGGCAGGGAAGTTTCTCCAGGGGGAGAAGCTTCCCTCAACGCGTTCTTTGGCAGAACAGTTGCTGGTATCCAGGACGACTATAGATATGGCATATGATCAGCTGTTGTCAGAGGGATACATAGAAGCTAGGCCGTACAGGGGGTATTTTGTCTGTAGACTGGAGGACTTGTTTCAGCTGCAGGAAAATAAGTGGCAGGAGACAAAAGAAAGGAATGCAACGGATCAAAAGGTGAAAGAGTCGATATTGTATGACTTTTCTCCCACGGCAGTGGATATGGAACTGTTTCCTTTTGCTACCTGGCGTAAGATTACCAGAAGTATCCTGAGTGATGCCAGCAGCGGCTTATTTTCCCTTGGAGAACCACAGGGCGATTATGATCTTCGAACGACTATAGTCCGTTATTTGCATGCTTCCAGAGGGGTAAACTGTGAACCGGAACAATTGGTAATCGGCGCGGGAAATGATTATCTACTGATGCTGTTGGAAAAGATTTTTGAAAAGAAGCAGATTGTAGCAATGGAGAATCCAACTTATATCCGTGCTTACCGTATTTTTCAGTCCTTTGGATATCATGTGGAGGCATTGCCGGTGGATCGAGGTGGTATCAAGATGGAAAGTCTTGAAGAATGTGACGCAGACATAGCTTATATTATGCCGTCACATCAGTATCCGACAGGACGTGTCATGCCGATAGGCAGACGAATGGAATTGCTTAGATGGGCAGCAGGAAAAAGTGACAGGTATCTGATAGAAGATGATTATGATTCAGAACTGCGATTTAAAGGGAAGCCGATTCCATCCCTCCAGGCTTCAGATACAACGGGAAAGGTTATCTACATAGGAACCTTTTCAAAGTCCATCGCACCGGCAATTCGTATCAGTTTCATGGTGCTGCCCAAACAGCTGTTAGAGCGGTATCATAAAAACTGCTATTTTTATTCCTCTACTGTGTCCAGAATAGATCAGTCCATTTTAAATGAATTTATCAGTGGCGGCTATTTTGAACGGTATTTGAATAAGATGCGAAAATTTTATCGCTGCAAGCATGATTGTTTATTAGAAGAATTAAAGCCTTTCAGAAAAAACTTTAAAATATCCGGAGAGGATGCCGGACTGCATGTGATCCTGTCGGATAAAACAGGCAGACGAACGGAAGAGGAGCTGCTTGCCGGTGCCAGGACAGAGAACATCAGGTTATATGGCATGTCTGAGACATTGGTGGAAAACAGTGGGAAGGAAAAAGACCAGGCGCAGGTCATCTTGGGATTTGGAAGTTTATCTGAAGAACAGATCCAAAGCGGAATAAGAGCATTGAAAAAAGCCTGGGCACAATGGCTGTGACCAGGCTTTAACAAACAGTTACAATTACTTTATTCTTTTGGAAGTTCTGCTTCCGGTGCAGTTGTTTCTTCTGAGGGAGTATTCTCCTCAGGAGTATCCATTTCTGCATCCCCGTCGAAATCTTTTAAAATTTCCGGATCATCTTCATCATCAAAGAAGTCCTCTACCTTTTTACCGGCCTGCATCACAACAGGACCTAAAGTGTCTTCTACCTTTTTGCCGGCCTGCTTCATAACAGGGCCTACTTTTTCGCTTACTTTGTTGAAAGTGTCTTCTACTTTCTTTTCCATGGAATTTAAATCCAGAGAAACATAGCTACGTCTGGCTGTCTGTGGAACAGCCTCGTCATCCAGATCTTCTGTGAAATCATCAAAGTCATCATCCTCATATTCAGAGGAAGCCGGAGCAGCATCTTTATTATGCAGATAATAATAAGTAGCAGCAGCTACACCTGCTACTGTTGTCAGGAATACAAATTTACCAAATTTTTTTGCCATGTGGAACTCCTTTCGAAATCCTTTGTTGTGTATTTATCTTAATACTATTTTGTGAAAATGAAAAGAGAATATGTGTAAAAATTAAAAACTAAAATGAGTTTTGGTATTTTTGTCATATTGAAATGAAGTGACTGCTATGCTATATTTAGTATCGACTGACAAAGTCAATCAAACAGGAGTGCATAAATGAACGATAAATTTTTTGATCTGAAAAAAGAAAAACAGGACCGTATGATCAATGGTGCATTGAAGGTATTTGCACAAAATGGTTATAAAAGAGCCAGCACAGATGAAATTGTGGCAGAGGCAGGCATCAGTAAGGGACTTCTGTTTCATTATTTTGTAAGTAAGCTTGGTTTATATAGTTTTGTATATGAATACAGTGTGAGATATATGCTGCTGGAATTGTCTACTTTTATAGATAAACAGGAATCTAATTATTTTACATTGACCGGTCAGAGACAAAAAGCGGTCTGCCAGGTATTGAAAAATTATCCTTATATGAAAATGTTCCTGGATCGTGCGCAGACAGAGGATGTGTTTGAAGCACTAGAGGCTGTGGAAGATCAGAAAAACCTGCTTCAGGAGAAAAAACTGGCGTTTACGGAACAGGCAGATTTTAATAATTTCAGGCCGGAAGCCGATCCTGTGAAGATCTGTCAGATTGTGGATTTTACCATGCATGCGCTGATGGAAAAGCAGTTTGTAGAGGGAACCTTTCAGCCGGACATGCTATTTGCAGAGACCGGTGAGTATTTAAAGATGATGGCTGAACTGGTTTTACAGAAATAAAATTAAAGGTTCATTTTTAGAAAACAACGTGATAGAATGATACCTAATGAAAAGCGTTACAAAAAAGTGAAATAAAGCAGGAGTATTTATATATGAAGCTATCAGGAAAATGCGATCTGAAGAAATTAGGAAAAGATACCTGGAAAGCTGGTTTAAAGAACTGGTTTTCCATAGGTTTAGTTCTTATTTTCTTTCTACAGATGGCATTTTTGATTTATATGAATCTGTTTGCTTCTGATAAGATTTTAAATTTTGATGGTTCCAATTTGATGCTCCATGGCGTGGAAATGTGGAAAAATAAAGCGATTCTGATCCCAGGATGGGTAGAGACCACGACACTGGAACTGGACACAGCAGCGTTACTTGCAATTCCCTTTTATGGAATAACAGGAAATGTTTTAATATCCTATGGTCTTTCCAATCTGGTATTTGTACTCATCTATATTCTCGTTATTTCCGATATTTTAAAAAATACAGGTCATTCCTTTACTACGACGGTTCTGGCAATGGATCTGGTATGGATTCCTTATTGTGTGGGCATGATTGATTATTATAACATGCTCTTTTTTCAAGGGTCTCAATATGGCATTAAGGTGCTGATTCCATTACTCATCCTGGATCTTTTGCTATGTAAAAAAGAAAGGCAAAAGAGCGTAAAAACCATACTGCTTTTGGGTCTTTTATGTGTGCTGGTATTTGTAAGCGGTCTTTCCAGCGGAATCTATGTACTGTTTAGTATCGTTGCACCGGTTATATGCGTGATGGTACTGGATATTTTACTGGATAACGGATTTGTAAAATATCATAAGTATCATATTCTGATGACAGCGCTTACTGTTGTGGCAGCAGGAGCCGGATATGCGGCAAATGTTTTACTTGGAATCAGTGCTCACGGAAATAACATGATGCTGACCAATTATCAGGAGATGCACAGCAATGTGGCAGCAGTGCTGTTGTCGATATTCCAGGTGCTGGGTGCGTTACCGGCGGAGAGTACTCCGGTTTTGTCAGCCACGGGTATAGTATATATTTTAAAAGTAATTCTGGTGCTTGCTCTGGTGGTAACTTTTATCATTCATTTGAAAAAGGTGTTTGAGCGGACAGAAGAGATTTCTTACGGAAAATATGTGGCAGTTTTATGTTTATGGAATGTATTTGTATTCATTTTTTCAGAGACGAGATATAGCCTGGAAAATGTAATTATCGAAAATAGGTATTATCTTATTGTGCTTATACCGCTAATGTTACTTCTTGCCATGCAGGTGGAAAACTGGCTGGGCCAGGTACAGAAGGCATTCCGGGTTGTACTGTCACTGGCTGTTTTCGGAGGCACACTTTTACTGGCACTTGGATGTGATGGTCTGACAATGAAACAGTTTGACGCGAATTCATTTCATATCAAGGATATTGTCGCATTTGTAAATAATATGGATATAGATGTGGATTCCGTTATATTAATGCACGAACCGGATACCCAGGGTATTTACAGGCTATTGGATGCTGATCACAAATACAGCGCCTACGATACAGAAGCCGGTCATTTGGTAGTATATGATTATTACAAAGATTATGTCAACCAATTAGGGGACAGTAATATTATCCTGTTGTACAATTGGGAAAAACCGGAGGATTTTTTGCCGGAGGAGATTAGCAGTACCTATACCATGATCGGAGAAGTAGACTGGTTCAATATCTACTATTCAGACAGTAATCAATTTAGTAGTAACTGATAGGCATTGACTATCCTGAAAGTAACAGGAAGTTTTAACTATCAGTTAACATAAAATTTCTTATACCTAGGAGGAAGTAAGATTATGAGTAAAGATTCAGTTGTCATCGGTGATGAACCGATTTATGACGCAAGAAAGCTTGGCACGCCAAAGATGTTGATTCTTGGTATTCAGCATATGTTTGCTATGTTTGGCGCGACTGTACTGGTACCGGCCTTAACCGGTTTAAGTGTTTCTACCACCTTGTTGTTTGCAGGTCTGGGAACTTTATTGTTCCATTTCCTGGCGAAAGGAAAGGTTCCTGCATTTTTGGGTTCCTCTTTTGCATTTCTGGCTGCTTATTGGGCTATTGCTCCAAACGGAGAGGCAGAACTTCTGCCATATGCATGTCTGGGTGTTTTCTGTTCCGGTATCCTGTATCTGATACTGGCAGCATTTATTAAAGCGTTCGGCACCAGCAAGGTTATGCGTTTCTTCCCACCAATTGTAACAGGACCTATCATCATTGCCATTGGATTAAATCTGTCACAGTCAGCTATTGATAACTGTGCAGTTAACTGGGGAATTGCACTGGTTGCTATTGCAGTGGTTATCGTTTGCAATATCTGGGGTAAAGGTATGATCAAGATTATTCCTATTATTCTGGGTGTTATTGCTTCTTATGCAGTAGCTGCTCTATTTGGTCAGGTGGATTTTACTGCCGTAAAGGAAGCAGCATGGATCGGCTTCCCTATTTACTGGGATAGAACCGTGTTTGCAATTTTTGAGAATCCCGATACCAGCCTGATTGTAAATTCCATTATCACAATTATGCCAATTGCTTTGGCTACCATGGTAGAGCATATCGGTGATATTTCGGCAATTTCTTCTACTGTAGGACATAACTTTATCAAAGATCCCGGTTTGCATAGAACTTTATGCGGCGATGGAATGGCAACTATGATTGCTTCTCTTTTCGGCGGTCCTGCCAATACAACTTATGGTGAAAATACAGGCGTACTTACCTTATCTAAGGTATATGATCCTCGTGTTATTCGTCTGGCAGCATATTTCGCCGTACTGTTTTCCTTCTGCCCGAAGATATCAGCGATTATCAGCTGTATGCCGGCGGCAACTATGGGTGGTGTATCCCTGGTACTCTATGGTATGATCTCAGCAGTTGGTGTTCGTAATATTGTGGAGACCAAGGTTGACTTTACATTAAGCCGTAATGTTATTATCGCTGCACTGATTCTGGTATTATCCATTGGTATCAACTACAGTACATTGGGTGCTATTTCCTTTACTGTTGGAACAGCAACTATCAGCTTCTCAGGATTAGCAGTCGGTTCCCTGGTTGGTATTATTCTGAATGCAGTTTTCCCAGGCAAGGATTATGTATTTGATGAAGAAAAACCGGATGAAACAGGTGTTAATTTTGAAGTATAAGTAGATTTTTATGCCGTCTTTTCTTATAATGGGATAGTACCCTAAATAAGGAAAGGCGGCATTTTTTTATGCAAAAGCTAAAAATGGTAGCATTGGATCTGGATGGAACACTGCTTACTGATAAAAAGGAAATTACGAAAAAGACTCTGGAAACATTAAAACGGGCTGCCAGGACCGGAACGGAGATTGTAATAGCAACAGGCCGGTCTGTAGACGGGATACCGGCAGAGATGGATGAAATACCGGAATATACTTATGCAGTTACCTGTAATGGTTCTGCTGTTTACAATATAAAGACCAGGGAACCTATTTATGAGGATTTGATGGAATGGGAAGAGATGAAAGACCTTTTCCATGAACTTTGGAGTCTGGATGTTATTGTGGATGCATTTGTCGGGACTCATATTTACAGAGACCGTAAAAATATAGAACCAACCAGACAGTTGCCGGTTTCACAGGCTGTCCGGGATTTTCTTTTAGCTTCCCGTGAGGATGTGGATCATCTGGATCGAATGATGGAAGAGAAACGAATGGCAGTAAATAAATTTTCATTGAATTTTAAAAGCAATCCGGATGGAACATTGAAGGATCGCGATAAGGTCATGGAAATTGCATCCAGATATCCGGAGTTTGTTGCGGTTTCCGGCGGCAGTAATAATGTAGAATTTACCAGAGCATCAGCGACCAAGGGAACTGCACTGATAAAGCTGGGGGAATATCTGCATATCAAAAAAGAAGAAATCATGGCATGCGGCGATAGTGGCAATGATATGGACATGCTGAGTAAAGTTGGTTTTCCTGTTGCAATGGCAAATGCAGAACCACAGATACTGGAGATATGTGATTATGTGACATTATCGAATGAAGAAGATGGTGTTGCTGCTGTTTTGGAGAAGTTTGTTTTGGAAAAATGAGGTAAAAAATGGGTTTACAGTTTTATTTTGGGGGATCGGGTGCCGGAAAGAGTACAGCCGTATATCAGGAAATTATTAATCAGTCCATGGAGCACCCGGAGAAAAATTACCTGATTATTGTACCGGATCAGTTCACCATGCAGACCCAGAAGGAACTTGTGGAGCTGCATCCCAGAAAGGGCATTATGAATATTGATGTCCTGAGTTTTGGACGGTTAACTTATCGGATCTTCGAAGAAGTTGGCGTGCAAAACAAACCAATTCTGGATGATACCGGGAAAAGTCTGGTACTGAGACGGCTTGCAGCTTCTAAGAAGAATGAGCTACAGGTGATTGGGCGTAATTTATCTAAAATCGGTTATATCCATGAGGTGAAATCGGCAATTTCAGAATTTATGCAGTATGGGATAGATCGCAATCAGCTGGGAGAGCTGATTGCGTTTTCTTCTAAAAGGGGATCCTTACAATCTAAGCTTCAGGATCTGAGTATATTATATGATGCTTTTCTTACCTATCTGGGAGAACATTATATTACAACCGAAGGGACATTGGATGTACTTTGCGAGGCACTGCCGAAGTCTGGCGTTGTAAAGAACAGTGTAATTGTGTTCGATGGATTTACAGGGTTTACACCTATCCAGAACCGTGTTATTAAGACATTGCTGTCTCTGGCAGAGAAGGTGATCGTCACTATATTGCTGGACACGGCTGAGGATCCTTATCAGGTAGATGGGGAACAGAGATTGTTTCATCTGAGTAAGAAAACAGTGGAACAGTTAGAGCAGCTTACCTTTGAGGCCGGAAGAGAACGTGAAGAGGATCATTTTTGCAGGGCGATTCCGGTACATCGGTATGAAAATAATACGGAACTTGCACATCTGGAGCAGAATCTGTTTCGATATCCATCGGCTCCTTATACAGGTGATGTGGATAAAATTCATCTCCTTGAAATGTCATCCCCAAGAGAGGAAATTACGCAGATCTGCAGAAAGATCAGAGAACTGTTAAGGCAGGGATATTACTATCGCGATATTGCCGTGATCAGCGGGAATTTGTCTTCTTATACGGATTATGTGGAACGGGAATTTGCAGCATTTCAGATTCCCTGTTTTTTAGATGAAACAAAAGGCATATTGTTGAACCCTTTTATCGAATATTTAAAGGGAGCCCTTCGGGTATGGGACAGAAATTTTTCGCAGGACAGTGTATTTCATTTTCTGCGTAGTGGTCTGGCAGACTTTACAAGAACAGAAGTGGATGAACTGGAATTGTATGTGCATGCTTATGGACTTCGCTCTTTTAACCAATGGAATAGAAGCTTTACGGGCAGGAAAAAACTTTCCCTGTCAGTGGAACAGCTGGAGAATTTAAATGGCGTAAGGGAGAGAATGATTAAATGTCTTGAGCCGCTGCATCTGGAAAAACAGGAAGGAACACCTGTTACCGCGGCCATGCGTGTACAGGCATTATATGATTTTATTGTAGAAAACAAGATTGCAGAAAAACTGGAGCAATATGCAGCTGATTTCGAAGCTGAAGGAAATCTGTCCAAGGCAAAAGAATACAGTCAGATATATCGCCTGGTAATGGAACTTCTGGATCAGATCATTCTGTTATTGGGCGATGAGCCGATGGAGGGCAAAGAATTCCTGGATATTCTGGAAGCTGGATTTTTGGAAATAGAAGTAGGAAATATTCCGCAAAATGTGGATCGTGTGCTGGTGGGCGATATGGAGAGAACCAGGCTGCATAATAAAATTAAGATATTGTTTCTGGTGGGTGCAAATGATGGAAATATACCAAAGGCTGCAGGTAAGGGGGGTATTATATCTGATATTGACAGAGAATTCCTGGTATCATCCGGTATGGAGCTGGCACCGTCACCAAGACAGCAGATGTTCATTCAAAGATTGTATTTATATATGAATATGACTAAGCCATCAGATCAGCTTTTCTTATCTTATTATCGTGTAGATGCGGAAGGTGCAGCAAAAAGACCATCATATCTGATTAACGTATTACAGAAAATGTTTCCAAAACTTACGGTGGAAATGCCGGAAAAGGATCCACTGGAGGAACAGGCTGAGACCAGGAAAGAATCTTTGCGGTTTCTGGCTGACGGTCTCAGGCAGTTTGCAGAAGGCACTATGGAGCAGGAGAAAGAGTCGTCCTATTTGGCATTGTTCCAAAATTATCAGGAAAATAAGGATTATTGTATACTTTATAAACGTCTGGTGGATGGTGCTTTTTTTGCCTATCAGGATACAAAGCTGGTAAAAGCTGTAGCAGATCTTCTATACGGAAAGATTTTGACGGCAAGTGTGAGTCGTCTGGAAAAGTATGCTTCCTGTGCTTATGCATATTTCCTGGAATATGGGCTTCATCTGGAGGAGAGAGAGGAGTTCTCTTTTGAAGCAGTGGATATGGGAAATGTGTTTCACGGCGTGTTGGAGCGTTTTGCAGAAAAGCTGACTGAACAGGGTTTTACCTGGATGAATTTCCCCAAAGAAGAGGGAGAGGCCATGGTGGAAGAAGCAGTGGATCAATATGCAGCGTTATATGGTGAAACTGTATTGTTTGATACCGCCAGAAGTCAGTATATGATCACGCAGATGAAGCGGATTCTAAAGAGAACAGTGGAAACCTTGCAGTATCAGTTACGAAAAGGAAGCTTTACACCGAAACGTTTTGAGATGTCTTTTGAGAGTATGGAGGACTGCGATACTGTAAATTTGAAATTAAAGGATCATGGAAAATTAAAATTGCAGGGACGAATAGACCGTCTCGATACCTGCGAGGAAGATAATCGTATCCTGGTGAAGGTGATGGATTATAAGTCAGGCAGTAAGAATTTTGATTTGGTTTCCCTATATGAAGGAACCAGACTGCAACTGGTAGTCTATCTGAATGCAGCGGTAGAATATCTGCAAAAACAAAACCCTGGGAAAGAAGTAGTACCGGCTGCACTTTTGTATTATAGAGTGACGGATCCTGTGGTGGAGGCTTTCGAGGGGGATTCACTGGAACGAATCGAACAGAAGATACGTCAGGAACTTCGGATGACGGGTATGGTAAATGCAGATACGGATATTGTGGAGAAGCTGGATAAGGAGCTGACTTCCAAATCGGATGTCATATCGGTAGATCGAAATAAGGATGGTTCCTATGGAAAGTATTCCTCGGTTTACGGACAGGAAGATATTCATACAATATCAGATTATGTAAACTACAAAATAAAACGGCTGGGGGAGGAAATTCTGGAAGGTAATATTGCAGTGAGTCCGCTGATAGAAAAAGAAGGATCGGCCTGCACTTATTGTGCTTATAGTGCTATCTGCGGTTTTGATAAACGATTGCCCGGTTTTATGGAACGAGAGCCCAAGGTAAAAGAAAATGAGTGCCTGGAAGAAATGCGACAGGAACTGGGAGAGGGGAGTGAAGGATAATGGCAGTACAATTTACAGAAAAGCAGAAACAGGTCATTTCCTTGCATAACCGCAATATATTGGTATCTGCTGCAGCAGGTTCAGGCAAAACAGCAGTTTTGGTAGAGCGCATTATCCAGATGATCAGCAGAGAGGAAAATCCGGTGGACATTGACAGATTGCTGGTAGTAACCTTTACCAAGGCAGCAGCTGCAGAGATGAGGGAACGAGTCAGTAAAGCGATCAGCGAAAAACTGGAATTGTATCCGGAAAATGAACATTTGCAACGACAGGCGACTTTGCTGCATAATGCACAGATTACTACGATTGACAGCTTTTGCCTGTTCCTAATCCGTAATAACTTTAATGAAATCGGACTGGATCCGGCATTTCGTGTGGCGGATGAGGGCGAACTGAAGCTATTGGAGCAGGATGTATTAAGTACACTGTTAGAAGAGGGATTTGTGAAAGCAGATCCTGCATTTCTGGATTTGGTGGAATGCTATGGCAGAAGTGCGCAGTCTGAGAATCTTGCAGGAACTATATCCAGATTGTATCGGTATGCATCCAGCAATCCCTGGCCCGAAAAATGGCTGGAACATCTGAAAGAACAATACAATGTGCAGAATGTATCCGATCTGTACCAGACGGACTGGATGCAGTTTCTGGCAACTTATACACATGGGATCTTGCAGGATTGTTATTTACAAATGAAGGAATCCCTGCAATATTGTCTGGAATCGGATGGCCCCTATATGTACGCCGAATTATTAGAACAGGAAACGGCGATACTTGAGAAAATGGCAGCAGCAGAGGATGTAAAAGCCTGTTTTCATGTAATGGAATATGAATTTACAGGAAGAATGCCTTCTAAAAAAGATGACAGTGTATCTGCTGAAAAGCGAAATATGGTAAAGGATATAAGAGACCGGGTAAAAAAACAGGTGAAAAAACTGAAAGAAGCTTTTTATGCCAATACGCCGGAGCAGATTGTGGAACAGTGCCAGCAGACGGCAGATCAGGTAAATGCACTGGTGGATCTGACTCTTTCATTTGCCAAAGCGATGCAGACAGCAAAAAGAGAACAAAATCTGCTGGATTTTAGTGATATGGAGCATCTGGCATTACAAATCCTGGTAGCGGAAACAGATGAAACCGGAACCAGACTGATTCCCAGTAAAGCAGCCCTGGACTATAGGGACTACTTTGAAGAGCTTCTAATCGATGAATACCAGGACAGTAACCTGGTGCAGGAATATATTTTAAAAGTTATTTCCAGAGAAAATGAAGGAACAGAAGGACTTCCTAATAATCGTTTTATGGTAGGTGATGTCAAGCAGAGCATTTACCGGTTTCGACTTGCCAGACCGGAACTTTTCATGGATAAATTTAATCACTATTCTTTAGAGGCAGGAGAGAATCAGCGTATTGATCTGGACCAGAATTTCAGAAGCAGAAGTCAGGTATTAGACGGAGTCAATCTGGTATTTAAACAGATCATGAAGCCGGAAATCGGCGGTGTGTTATATGATGAAGCTGCTTCGTTAAAGCATGGTCTGACAGATGCAGATAATCATTCTGATAATGCCATGGAACTTTTACTTATCGGTAAAAATGATCAGGAAGACAGAGAACGAGAAGCGTCGGCCATTGCCGTCCGTATCAGAGAGCTTCTGGAATATTATCAGGTAACAGATAAAAACACGGGTTTGCCAAGGAAAGCTTCCTATGGGGATATTGTTATTTTATTGCGTAGTACTACCGGCTATGCAGAGGATTATCAGAAGGTGCTGGAAGAACACGGTATTCCGGCATATATTACATCCAGGACGGGATATTTTTCGGCGCAGGAGGTACAGACCTTGCTGCAGTTATTACGTGTTCTGAACAATCCGTTACAGGACATTCCCTTCTTTGGCGTTCTAAAATCTTATTTCGGCGGATTCACTGATGAAGAAATCGCCCGGATCCGATCAGCTTCCGGGGAAAGCCGTAAGCAGAAGTTATATCTTGCGGTAAGGGATTATGGAGAAAACGGTACGAAGACAGGGGAAGAACAGGAGACAGAACAGGAGACAGAACAGGAAATAAGTGTATTACAGACGAAGTGCAGGAATTTCATTTCCTGGTTGGAAGGATACCGGGATATGACCGCCTATCTATCGGTAAGAGAACTGCTTAGAAAGCTTTTGATGGATACCGGATATTTGTACTATGTGTCCGCCATGCCTTCCGGGTTGAAACGAAAGGCGAATGTAGAGATGCTTTTGTCCAAGGCAGCAGCTTTTGAACAGACGTCATTTTTTGGAGTGCATCATTTTGTACGTTATATAGAGCAGCTGGAAAAATATGATGTGGACTATGGAGAAGCAAATATTCTGGACGAAAATGCAGATATCGTCAGGATTATGAGTATCCATAAGAGTAAGGGTCTGGAATTTCCTATTTGTTTTGTTTCTTCTCTGGCAAAAGCTTTTAATAAGATGGACAGCAGAGAAAATGTAGTGGTGGATATGGATCTGGGTGTTGGGATCAATGCCATTGATTGTATGAAAAGAACCAGACAGAAAACAGTGCGTAAAAACGTACTTGCCAGAAAGTTAGAGCTTGACAGTCTGGGGGAGGAACTCAGAGTGCTGTATGTGGCTATGACAAGAGCCAGGGAAAAGCTTATCTTAACCGGACTTGCAGATGAACCGACAGAATTGCTGGAAGCAGTGAAAAATGTGAGAACAGGATCTGACGGAACACTTTCCTATAGTTATATTGCCGGAGCGGCATCTTATCTGGATCTGGTATTACCGGCTGTTTTCATGTATCAAGATCTGGAAGATGTATCCTTACAGGTTGTGGCGGCTGATGATATTACGACAGCAGAGTACAGACAGGCTGTTTCCAGGGAACTGCAGAAACGGCGGGTAGAGCAGTTAGAAGAAGCTGATCCGCTGAAAGAGAAGCTACTGGAGGAACGTTTTGCCTATCAGTATCCACATGAAAACCTGGCCGGACTATACACCAAGACAACAGTATCAGAACTAAAAATGGCAGCTATGGAACAGGCAGCAATCAAGGCAGAGGAAACAGAAGCTTTTCATGCATTCGAGGAGGCAGAAACAGCGCCTTATCTTCCGCACTTTGCGAGAGAAGAGGAAAACGTTTCCGGAACCACAAGGGGAACTGCCTTTCATCGGATTCTTGAGCTGCTGGATCTGGAAAAAGTGGATCCGGAAAAATCAGATTCTGAAAAGATGTTAAAAGATCAGTTAGACCAATTGGCAGCATCCGGCAGGATCACGGAGGAAACGAAAGAACTTGTATCCACTGATAAACTCATGATATTTTTACGATCAGACCTGGCAAAACGCATGCAGGCGGCTATGAAGAAAAAGAAACTGTATAGAGAGCAGCCTTTTGTCATGGGTATTCCCGCAAAACGTGTGAAAGCGGAGGCGCCGGAAGGCGAAATTCTTCTGATTCAAGGTATTATTGATGTTTACTTTGAGGAGGAAGACGGTCTGGTGGTAGCTGATTATAAAACGGATCGTGTGAAAAGTGCTGTAGAGCTGGTAAAACGCTATGAAACCCAGCTGGATTATTATGGTGATGCTCTGACGCAGCTTACAGGAAAAAAGGTAAAGGAAAAGATCATATATTCCTTTGCTTTGGGAACGGAAATTACAGTTGGAAAATAAAAGAGGTATGAAATGTATCAATATGTGTTATTCGATTTAGATGGGACGTTGACAGATCCTAAGGAAGGAATCACCAGGTGTGTGCAGTACGGCCTACACAAAATGGGAATAGAAGAGCCGGATCTGGACAAATTGGAGCCTTTTATCGGTCCGCCATTAACGGACAGTTATATGGAGTTTTACGGGCTGTCAAAAGAGGAAGCGCTTCAGGCAGTAGAACATTACAGAGAACGTTTTCGGGAGAAGGGAATGTTTGAAAACTTTGTATATCCAGGCGTTCCACATATGTTAAAAAAACTAAAAAAAGCGGGTATAATGCTGGCTTTGGCATCCAGTAAACCGGAAGAATTTGTAAAGATAATTCTTGAGCATTTTGATTTGGAAGATTATTTTTCGGTTATTGTTGGCAGCAATATGGATGGAACCAGATGTAAGAAGGAAGAAGTAGTGGAAGAAGCATTAAAACGCTTACAAATGGTATCCCAGGAGAAAAAAGGTAAGGGTAAAAAAAGCAAACAGGAAGAGAACATCGCATTTACCTATGAAAATACAGCGATGGTAGGAGACCGTCGGTTTGATGTGGAAGGAGCAAAAGAACATGGTGTAACCGGAGTAGCGGTTACTTATGGTTATGCGCCGGAAGGGGAATTGGAAGAGGCAAAAGCTGATTTTGTGGTCGAAAGTGTGACAGAGCTGGAACGCCTTTTGCTTAGAGGTTATACCGGAAAAGATCCTGATCTGGGAGAAGCGGATAACCGGGAAAAGATTTTACAGTGGAAACATCATATCTGTTCCGTACCGGAGGCAGTGGTTGGAGCTTTGGTGTATGGTATATCTTTTGAGTTAGCAGCTCTGGTTTTGAATAGATTTTTACCGGTGCTCTCATCAGCCCAGAGTTCAGGCCTGGCTATGCTTATAGGTATGATTCCGGCATATTGGTGGATCAGACGTAATGTACCGGGATTTTTACCTGTTCTAAGCGGATATTGCAGGTCGTTGCAGGTTTCTTACTGGAATTGGAAGAGGGCAGAAGAATATGTCAGGCTTCGGGAAGCCGGTAGGATCGTATTACTGATATTGTTTATGGCATCGCTTTCACTGTCACTGAATTTATTCTTTGCCAAAACAGGTATCACAGCATCAAGTGCTGATTATCAGCAGGTTATGGTATCTCAATTTGGGGAAACATTTATAGTTGGCGTGATTCTATACGGTGTGATCGCCCCCGTTGCAGAGGAACTGGTATTTAGAGGACTTTTAAGTCGTTCACTTTATACGGCATTTCGAAAGAATGTGGTTCGACAGGAACGTACGACCGAAGATGACTGCGGTGAAATGACAGAACCTTTTACTCCAAAACTGGCAGCAGCTATTGCATCGGCAGCTCTGTTTGGTCTATATCATGGAAATTCTGTACAATTCTTATATGCATTTATGCTGGGAATCGTGCTTGGATGCTTTTATCTGCAAAGTGGCGATATTAAAACTTCAATACTGTTACATGCTACTGCAAATCTGGTAATATTCGGATTATCTTTTACAAAATTAGGTGTAGAGTTTATCTCATGGCCTGTTTGCTTAGGTATGGCAATATTATCCGGAATTTGCTTTTTACTGATACAAAAGTGTTTTAAAACAGACTATATGAATAGAAAATAGACACAACATAAAAACAATTTCGGAACAAAAACATAAATTGTCAAATAATCAGACAATTCATGAAAAAAAGTTATTTACAAACCTTTTCGTTGGGTGTATATTGGCATCATAACGGACGCAAAGGGGCGGCAACAAGCCCTTCTTGCGTCCTTTTTGCGTTGTGTTTTGTGAGACACAAATGTGTGTTCATAGGATTTAGGAGTTCGAAAGGAGATAAAGCAATGTTTGATGCAAAATGCAGTATGCCGGAAGCACCGTTATATCGAAAGGAATTTGAGCACGATAACTGTGGTATCGGTGCCTGCGTCAATATTAAAGGAAAAAAGAGCAGGGAAACCGTAGAGAATGCACTTAAAATCGTTGAAAATCTGGAACACAGAGCCGGTAAGGATGCGGAAGGCATGACTGGTGATGGTGTTGGTATTATGACCCAGATTCCACATAAATTTTTTCAGAAGGTTACCAAACCTCTGGGTATCCAGATTGGAAAGGACAGGGAATACGGCGTTGGTATGTTCTTCTTCCATCAGGAGGAATTAAAGAGAAACCAGTCCAAGAAAATGTTCGAGATCATAGCACAGAAAAACGGTCTGGAATTTCTGGGGTGGAGAGAAGTACCCTGTAAATCAGAGGTATTGGGACATAAGGCTGTAGAATGTATGCCATGCATTATGCAGGCTTTTATTAAGAAACCTGCAGGAGTGGAAGCTGGTTTGGATTTTGACCGTAAATTATATGTAGTCAGAAGAATCTTTGAACAGTCAGCAGAGAATACCTATGTGGTTTCTTTATCCAGTAGAACTATCATTTATAAAGGTATGTTCCTGGTAGGACAGTTGAGAACTTTCTTTACGGATCTGCAGGATCCTGATTTTGAATCTGCAATTGCCATGGTACATTCCAGATTCTCTACCAATACAAATCCAAGCTGGGAGCGTGCACATCCATATCGTTTCCTGGTACATAACGGAGAGATCAATACCATTAAAGGAAATGCAGATAAAATGCTGGCACGTGAGGAAAACATGGAATCTGAAAAGCTTCATGGTGTTTTACAGGATGTGCTTCCGGTTATCTCCGCTTCCGGTTCCGATTCCGCAATGCTTGATAATGCACTGGAATTTCTGGTAATGAGCGGCATGGAATTACCACTTGCCGTTATGATTACCATTCCGGAGCCATGGGCAAATAACAAAACCATGAGCCAGAAAAAGAAAGACTTTTATCAATATTATGCAACTATGATGGAGCCATGGGATGGTCCTGCTTCTATATTATTTACGGATGGAGATGTAATGGGTGCTGTTCTGGATCGTAACGGACTGCGTCCTTCCCGTTATATGATTACGGATGATGATACATTAATCCTGTCTTCAGAGGTTGGTGTGTTAGACATTGATCCTTCTAAGATTCTGGTAAAGGAAAGATTACATCCCGGAAAAATGCTGTTAGTGGATACTATTCAGGGAAGAGTTATCGATGATGATGAAGTAAAAGAGCGTTATGCTTCCAAACAGCCGTATGGTGAATGGCTGGATAATTATCTGGTGGAACTGAAAAATCTGAAAATTCCAAATATTCGTGTGCCGGAATTTACCTATGAAGAACGCCAGAAGATGCAGAAGGCATTTGGCTATACATATGAGGAATTAAAGCAGGCGATTCTGCCAATGGCAAAGAATGGTTCCGAAGCCATTGCAGCCATGGGTGTAGATACACCTTTACCGGTATTGGGTAAGACCTATCATCCGTTATTTGATTCCTTTAAACAGATGTTTGCACAGGTTACTAACCCTCCTATTGACGCTATTCGAGAAGAAGTGGTTACTTCTACCACAACATATATTGGTAAAGATGGAAATCTGCTGGAAGAAAGACCGGAAAATTGTACCATGTTAAAGGTCAACAATCCGATTTTGACCAATACTGATTTACTGAAAATCAAGAATATGAAAAAAGATGGCTTCAAGGTTGAAGTGGTTCCTATTACATATTACAAAAATACCAGTCTGGAAAAAGCGATTGATCACTTATTCGTAGAAGTGGATCGTGCTTACAGAGATGGCGTAAATGTATTGATTCTGTCTGATCGAGGAGTGGATGAAAACCATGTAGCGATTCCTTCTTTGCTTGCCGTGTCTGCATTACAGCAGCATCTGGTAGTAACCAAGAAGGGTACTTCTGTAGCTATGATCCTGGAATCAGCAGAGCCTAGAGAAGTACATCATTTTGCAACTCTGATCGGTTATGGTGCATGTGCAATCAATCCATATCTGGCGCAGGAGTCTATTAAGGAACTGATCGACAATCATATGCTGGATAAAGATTATCATGCAGCAGTAGATGATTATAACAAAGCAATATTAAGCGGTATTGTAAAAATTGCTTCTAAAATGGGTATTTCCACAATCCAGTCCTATCACGGATCGAAGATATTTGAAGCTGTTGGTATAGATAAAACTGTAATTGATAAATACTTCACAGGTACGGTAAGCCGTGTGGGCGGTATTACGTTAAAGGATATTGAACATCAGGTAGATGCCATGCATTCCAGAGCATTTGATCCGTTGGAGCTGGGGGCAGACCTTTCTCTGGACAGCTTAGGACATCATAAGATGAGAAGTGGTGCAGATGAACATCTGTACAATCCGGCTACGATCCATATGCTTCAGGAATCTACGAAACGCGGTGACTATGGTATGTTCCAGCAATATACCGCTATGGTAAATGATGAAAATTCCGTTAAGAACCTGAGAGGTCTTTTGGAATTTAGGTATCCGGAAAAGGCAATTCCATTGGAAGAAGTAGAAAGCGTTGAGAAGATTGTAACCCGTTTTAAAACAGGTGCGATGTCTTATGGTTCTATTTCCAAGGAAGCACATGAAACACTGGCAGTTGCCATGAACAGACTACATGGTAAATCCAATACCGGTGAAGGCGGTGAGGAAGATGATCGTCTGACTGTAGGACCGGATGGACTTAACAGATGTTCTGCTATTAAGCAGGTAGCTTCGGGACGTTTTGGTGTAACCAGTAAGTATCTGGTAAGCGCACAGGAGATCCAGATTAAGATGGCGCAGGGGGCAAAGCCTGGTGAAGGAGGACATTTACCGGCCGGAAAGGTATATCCATGGATAGCTAAGACCAGACATTCCACACCGGGTGTGGCACTGATTTCGCCACCACCACATCACGATATTTATTCTATCGAAGATCTGGCACAGTTGATTTATGACTTAAAGAATGCTAACAGAGCAGCTAATATTTCTGTTAAATTAGTGTCTGAATCAGGAGTAGGAACAGTTGCAGCAGGTGTTGCCAAAGCAGGAGCACAGGTTATCCTCATCTCCGGTTATGATGGCGGTACCGGTGCGGCACCGAAAAACTCTATCCACAATGCAGGGCTTCCGTGGGAACTTGGACTTGCTGAGACTCATCAGACTCTGATTATGAATGGACTTCGTAATAAAGTCAGAATCGAAACAGACGGTAAACTGATGAGCGGCAGAGATGTTGCTATCGCTTCTATTCTGGGAGCTGAGGAGTTCGGTTTTGCAACAGCACCACTGGTAACCATGGGCTGCGTTATGATGAGAGTTTGTAACTTAGATACCTGCCCTGTTGGTGTGGCAACACAGAATCCGGAGCTTCGTAAGAATTTCAAAGGAAAACCGGAGTATGTTGAGAATTTCATGCGATTCATTGCTGAAGAACTTCGTGAATACATGGCAAAATTAGGTGTTCGTACCGTGGATGAACTGGTAGGACGTACTGATTTATTACAGAAAAAGAAAAATCTGACTGAAGAGCAGCAAAAGATTGATCTTTCTATGATTCTTGCTAATCCTTATGAGGGTAGTAACGAGAAATTCATCTTTGATCCGAAAAAGGTATATGACTTCAAGCTGGAAAATACCCTGGATGAGAAGGTTCTGTTAAAACAGATGGAAAAAGCCATTGATTCCAATCAAAAACGCAGCATAGAGGTAGATGTAAAGAATACAGACCGTGCCTTTGGTACGATTCTGGGATCTGAAATTACCAAAAAACTGGGTGAAAAAGTACCTGAGGATACTTACCGTGTTCTGTGTAACGGTGCCGGTGGACAGAGCTTTGGCGCATTTATTCCACAGGGATTAACGCTTGAACTGGTAGGCGATTCCAATGACTATTTCGGTAAAGGCTTGTCCGGCGGTAAGCTGATCGTATATCCGCCAAAAGGATCTCATTTTAAACAGGATGAAAACATTATCATTGGTAATGTAGCACTGTATGGTGCAACTAGCGGTAAGGCATTTATCAATGGTGTAGCAGGAGAACGTTTCTGTGTTCGTAATTCCGGAGCCAGCGCCGTAGTTGAAGGTGTGGGTGATCATGGCTGTGAATATATGACAGGTGGACGTGCCGTTATTCTGGGACAGGTTGGCAAGAACTTCGCAGCAGGTATGAGTGGCGGAATTGCCTATGTATTAGATGAAGAAAACGATTTGTACACCAAGATCAATAAAGAAATGGTTTCTTCCTATGAGATTACATCCAAGTATGATGTGCAGGAATTAAAGGATATGATAAAGGAACATGTATCCTATACCAATTCCGAAAAGGGTAAATTGATACTGACACACTTTGGAGAGTATCTGCCGAAATTCAAGAAAATCATTCCACATGATTATGAGACCATGCTGCGTTTGATTGTACAGATGGAAGAAAAGGGACTGAGTGCAGAGCAGGCGCAGATTGAGGCGTTTTATGCGAATAAAGCGGCAAAATAAATTGTGAGAGTCAATCCAGGTGAAGAAGTGTCTGCTCGCGGGACGCTCACACCTGGACGTAAATGCAGCGGTACATTTTAGTATGGAGGATATAAAGACATGGGAAAACCAACGGGATTTATGGATTATGAGAGAAAGGTTTCCAGGGAAGCCGCGCCTAAGGATAGAATTAAAAATTTTGATGAGTTCCATGAGCATCTGACTATGGAAGAACAGCAGTTACAGGGTGCCAGATGTATGGAATGCGGTGTTCCGTACTGTCAGTACGGTATGATGATAAACGGAATGGCTTCCGGGTGTCCGTTACACAACCTGGTACCGGAATGGAATGATCTGGTATATACGGGAAACTGGCAGCAGGCATATAACCGATTGAAGAAGACAAACAGTTTTCCGGAATTTACTTCCAGGGTTTGTCCTGCACTTTGTGAGGCAGCCTGTACCTGTGGCTTAAACGGAGAACCGGTTTCCACTAAAGAAAACGAATATGCCATTATTGAACGGGCCTATGAAGAAGGTTATGCAGCAGCGAAACCACCTAAGACACGTACCGGTAAAAAAGTAGCCGTTATTGGCAGCGGTCCTTCCGGCCTGGCAGTGGCAGATCAGCTGAACAAAAGAGGACATCTGGTTACTGTTTTTGAAAGAGCTGATCGCGCAGGCGGACTTTTGATGTACGGTATTCCGAATATGAAATTGGATAAGGCAATAGTAGAACGTAAAATCAATGTTATGAAAGAGGAAGGTGTTATCTTCCAGACCGGCGTTGATGTGGGAAAAGATATTAAAGTCGATAAGCTGAAAAAAGAATTTGACCGTATCGTTCTGGCGTGTGGTGCTGCCAATCCGAGAGATATTAAGGCTGATGGCAGAGATGCAAAGGGGATTTATTTTGCAGTGGACTTCTTAAAAGCAAATACCAAAAGCTTATTGGATTCCAATTTACAGGATGGAAATTATGTAAACTGTAAAGGCAAAAATGTAGTAATCATTGGTGGTGGTGATACAGGTAACGACTGTGTGGGAACAGCGATCAGACATGGCTGTAAATCAGTAACACAGCTGGAGATGATGCCAAAAGCACCGGATAGCCGTGCTGAGAATAACCCATGGCCGGAATGGCCTAAGGTATGCAAAACAGATTACGGCCAGCAGGAAGCCATTGCAGTATTCGGACATGATCCTCGTATCTATGAGAGTACGGTAAAAGAATTCATCAAAGATAAAAATGGTAATCTGAAGGGTGTCAAAATTGTAAAACTGAACTGGGTAAAAGATGAGGCAACCGGCAGAATGAAGATGGAAGAACTTGCAGGCAGTGAACAGGTACTGGATGCAGAAATCGTTCTGATCGCAGCCGGATTCCTGGGAAGCCAGAAATATGTAACAGACGCCTTTAAGGTTGAGGTAAATGAGAGAACTAATGTAAAGACTACTCCGGGCGAGTATCGTACTTCTGTGGACAATATATTTGTAGCAGGCGATATGCACAGAGGTCAGTCGCTGGTGGTATGGGCTATCAGAGAAGGCAGAGAAGCCGCCAGGGCTGTGGACGAGAGTTTGATGGGGTATACGAATCTGATGGTGCAGTAGTAAACTGTAGTTTAAAGGAATAAAGATTGATGTAAGGGACGGTTCAGCCGTGTATCATATGCTCACAAGCCCGTTCTCACTACGGTAAACACGTAGCTGTACATAAGTTCGCACAAGACGCGAACTA
>JAQUUX010000104.1 GCA_028693705.1 Lachnospiraceae bacterium
GGTTCGCGTCTTGTGCGAACCTACGTACAGCTACGTGTTTACCGTAGTGAGAACGGGCTTGTGAGCATATGATACACGGCTGAACCGTCACTTTACATCAATCTTTATTCCTTTAAACTGCAGTTTAACAGATGCTTAGAATATCCTGCGTAATCGGCACCGCATTCATCACCACCAGATATGTTGCACCAAACGCTATGGGAAACTCAACTGTTCCATTTTCGTCCACAGCTTCCGTCCCCATATATTCATAGGTTCCCTGGATTTCATTACAGTAAAACAGGTTGGCGCACGCTCCGGTATAGGTTTCACCCACTACAAAACGTAATCCTGCGATAAGTCCCAGTTTCCCTTTATGTTTCATTATAAATTTCACAACATGATAGTTCTGATCCGGCTTTTCAGTGAACGTTAGCTGCAATTCTTCCCAATGAACTTCAGCCTTCATATCCAGATCTGTGTTTCCAGTTTCCAAAATATCTTTTCCCTGAAGAATCCAGGATACATTTTGACCCATTTGGAATTCTATTGATATATTTTTTCCCTTTACCCAGTCAATCAACTCTGCCGGAAAAGAGGTTGTTTCATTCATGTGTATCAAAATACTGTTATTTTTCTCCATGGTTATACCTTTCATAAAAAAATATCCTGAAATCTTACTAATTTTAGCAGATTTCAAGATATATGTGAACTATACAAAAAGATAGTCTGGTATGTCATTTTAGGTACTTTTGGCAGTTATGTAAACCAAATCAAGGACATTATAGAACCTAAAATGAATTTTTATTTTTTTATGAAAAATAAACCTGTTTCAATTTCAGTTTTTATTCATTGGAACTTATTCCACAAAGTTTCTCAGAAACATTTTTATTAAAAAATGAAATAAAAGGACCTAAACCAACGGCACAGACAAGCGTTCCGAATCCTACTATTCCACCAAATAAAAATGCTACCACTGCACATATGGAATCTGTAAAGATGCGGCACCAGAAATAGGGAATAGGCATCCGGTCTGTTAATATAAGTGATAATGCATCGTAGGGTGCAATTCCCATATCTGCCGTCTGGTACATAGAGGAAGCCAGACTTAACACCAGAATTCCCACCAGCATGATCATGAAACGAATTCCAAAGCTTTGTGAAATCTCCCACTGTGCAGAAATGTAATTCACAAATAAAGAAGCAATCGTCCCAACTCCGAACCAATTCACAAAGGTTCCTAAGCCTATGTATTTTCTCCCTAATAACGCTTCCATGATAAACCAAACCGTATTCGCACATATCAGTACCCGTGAAAAATCAACACCAATCCGATCTCCAACAGCCATAACAAAAGCGCTGCTGGGATCATTTCCCATCAAAGAGATTTTAAACATGGCAATTCCCAGTCCCAG
The DNA here is from genome assembly GCA_028693705.1 of Lachnospiraceae bacterium. Taxonomy (GTDB): domain Bacteria; phylum Bacillota; class Clostridia; order Lachnospirales; family Lachnospiraceae; genus JAQUUX01. Next base: position 1,395 of record JAQUUX010000104.1, read on the forward strand.
GATGATAATGCCTATCAGCATAACCAGAAAACGTCGCATTGTATTTGCTTTCACGCAATATTCCTCTTTTCCATTTTCTCAAAAAAAACATATTCTTAACAAAAACGGTAATACTAAAACCAATCATCTTAATGCCTTCGATAATCGACAACTAATATTATACTACCTGTTACTGCAGAAAGGATAACAAAATTATGAAACGTTGGACAACTAATGCGGCACTTGATGCACTCTATAAACCCCTGGCACTACTAATTATCGCACATATTATCTTCTTTATTTTAGGACTTTACTATGGAGAAATGGTAAGTATTTTAGGCATTACAATGCTATGGCCCCACCTGGAAACCAGCATCTGGGGATGGCTCGGTGGTATGGCCGGTGCCTTGATCATCTATGGTCTTTTCTACGCATATGACTTGACCCATGGAATCGAAGACAACCACTAAAACTTATTTTCCAAAAATCTCTACTGCTTTTTTCATGTTGTCTGCTGCCTTTACCTGGAAAGGACATCTCTTTTCACAGGCTCCACAGCCTACACACTCATCTGCTGTGTGTGGTAAAACTGCATAGTGCTCCCTAACGGTCTCCGGAACATCTCCCTGCGCAATTGCCAGATTTAAAAACTTGGTTATCAGGGCAATATCAATTCCTTTTGGACAGGGTGCACAATGTCCGCAGTACATGCAATGCCCTTCCCAGCTAATCGTGGGAAATGCTGCCAGTGCCGGAGCATAATCTTTTTCACTTTGTGACGCACTTTCATAAGCAATACTTTTTTGTAAGTCCTCGATGGTGCGAGCTCCGGACATTACACTGGCTACCGCTGGACGGGTCAGCGCATAATTCAGACACTGAAAAACTGTCAGTTCTTTTCCTGCAGGTGAAAGACTTGCATTTAGCAAATCTCCACCACCGAAAGCTTTCATAACAGTAATGCCAACACCAAGTCTTTGACAGGTTTCATAAAGCGCCTGACGCTCCGGATCCATATTAATCAAGGGGCTGGCATAATTTTTCTCTGCCCAGAGTTCTTCCACATTTTCACTGGCCGGCTGTAAATCATAACATGGATTTATGCTAAACATCAAAACATCTATCAGTCCGCTATTGACCGCTGCCAAAGCAGCTTCCGGATTATGGCTGGACAATCCAATGCAACCAATGATCCCTCTTTCTTTTAACTCCAGGGCATACTGCATCACAGGTCCATCCTTTACAATATCCCAATCTGCCATTGAATCCACATAATGAATCATACCAATTTCCACATGATCTGTTTCCAGTCTTTCCAACTGATCTTGAAAACCTGTCTTTACTTCTTCCAGATCACGCGTTCTTTTATATTGTCCATCCTTCCAGATTGTACACAAATGTGCCTGTAAAACGAATTTCTCCCTGCGTCCACGTAATGCAGCACCCAGACCGGACCTCATCTCCGGATTAGGCGCATACAGATCAATTACATTAACCCCATTTTTCTCCATCACATCCACGAACTCTTTGATCTGTGCCGGAGTCTTTTCCACAAATCCCTCACAGCCCATGCCAATTTCACTTACTTTAATACCTGTTTTACCTAATTCTCTATAATGCATATCCGCCTCCAATTGCGTCATTTATTACAAACATGACTATTCTTTACATTCACTTTTCCCTTTTCTCACATATCCTGCGCAAGCACAAGGACAACAGTCATTTTCCATCTGCACCTTTCGTATCAGATAATCGAGGCAATCCAGTTTTTTCTGTTCCTTGTGTATCTGATCTAACAGACCGGATCTGTGTTTCGACAAAAGCGCCAGTGCCTCTTTGATCCTACAGTTTTCCTTGTATTCCAGAAACAATTTTATCTCATCCGTACTGCAGCCGGCATCTTCCATATTTTGAATTAATGCACGTTCTTCTGAGCACTCTTCGCTTTTTCCCATTAGCATGTGTTTCTCCCTTTTGTTAACCAATCTGCATAATTTTATATTTCTATTGTATGGTGCTTTCATTTAAATATCCAATAGATATAATTCATACGTTGGTATAGCTTTCAGGCATGCTGTCTTTATTATTCCATATGCTTCGCATATGAGGCTGCTTCGGATGTCCATTCTGCCGATATAATGTCGGTCGAAATTATACCATTTGTGAAAATTCTTCCTGTAAATATTCCAGAAATTTTTGAGAAGCCTTGGAAAAGACCTGATATTTTTTCCATACCAGATCCAAATTTGATTCCAGTTTTGGTGCAAAAGGTCTGAATACCAGGTTTCGATTACCTGATAAATCTACAAGCTTATCCAGACAAAGTGCACTGCCAAAACCTTCTTCTACCATAAGCGCTGCATTATAAATCAAATTATAAGTACCTACAATATTCAATTTTTCCACGTTGCTTCCAAGCCACCCGGATAAATCGTTCTGCGCCATGCTTTGTCTTGACATCATCAATGGAATCCCAAGCATATCTGAGGGTTTTATAACCGCTTTCGCAGATAACGGATTTTCTTTACTCATAAGCAATCCCCAAGCATCGGTTGCCGGAATTTTAATATAATCATATTTTTTAATATCTGCCGGCTCGATCACGATTCCAAAATCCAACAATCCTTTATCCATTCGTTCCATCACATCATCAGCATTTCCACTAAATAAATGATAACGGATTTGTGGATATTCCCCTGACATCTTTTGAATTGTCCTGGCAATCAAGCGCATAGCCTCAGTTTCTCCTCCACCAATGTAAACATCCCCGCTGATGACATCTTCATCTTTATCTGAGAACTCATTTTCTGTTTTATCTACCAGATCTACAATTTCCTGAGCCCGCTTGCGAAGGAAAATACCATCCTCCGTTAAAGTGATTTTTCTTTTTCCGCGTAGAAAAAGCGTCGTCCCCAGCTCCTGTTCCATTTCCATCAGCTGTTTAGACAATGTAGGCTGGGTAATATGAAGACTTTCTGCTGCCCCTGTTATGCTTTCTTCTCTGGCTACTGCCAGGAAATATCTTAATACTCTGACTTCCATAGGAACCTCCTCTTTTATTTTATTGTAAGTATTAACCCCCACTCGAGGTCAAGTGAAACTTTTCAATTATATTCTTATTTTAACTAAAATTACTCATTTTGACTCATTGACTTCATCACATCAAAAGACTAAAATTTATTTCAAAATCATCCTGAAATGAATGAATACATTATCATAAATCAAAAATGGAAAAGAGGATTTTGCATTATGAAAAAAAGAATTATTGCCATTATCGGTGTGGGACATGTTGGTGCACATTGCGCATACAGTCTGATGATGCAGGGGCTTGTAGATGAGCTTTTACTGGTGGATAATAATGAGCAGAAAGCAGCCAGTGAATGTCAGGATCTTAGAGATGCAGTAGTATACTGCCCTAACCACGTGGATATTAGAATTGCAAACTATAATGAGTTGCAGGATTGCGACATAATTGTCAACTGTATTGGTAAGATTACTTTATTAGAAACACATGACAGACTTACCGAGCTGAATTTTACCATTGCTCAGATAAATGATTATATCCCCCAAGTAATGGCTGGCGGTTTTCACGGCATCATCATCAACATTACAAATCCATGCGATATCATTACTAGACAAATTGCCCTGTTAAGCGGTTTACCAAAGGGGCACGTATTTGGTACCGGGACCGGACTGGATACTTCCAGGCTGGTATCCGCACTTTCCATGCAGACCGGTATTGACCATAAATCCATAAGTGCTTATATGATGGGCGAACATGGTGACAAGCAAATGGTACCATGGTCTACCGTAAATTTTGCCGGTATTCCATTAAGTGCCTTGGAGAAAAAAGATCCCAAATTCCAGTTTGATAAGGAAGAATTAAAGAAAAAATCAATCGGTGGCGGCTGGGTTACCTATGTAGGTAAAGGCTGTACCGAATATGGCATCTGCACTACCCTTGCTAGAGACGTATTCCTGATCCAGCATGATGAAAAGCGAATCATGCCCGCCAGCTTCCAGTTAGATGGCGAGTACGGTGAATTCGGATTATTCGCAGGTGTTCCCTGCATCATTGGTCAAAATGGGGTGGAACAAGTGCTTGAACTGCCGCTCACTGAAGCAGAAATGGCAGAATTCCACAGCTGTTGCGAAGGGTTACGCCATAATATGACGTTGAACGCTACTATACTGTAGTTTAGTAACTTGAAAATATAATGTTTATAATGAGACGGCAGTGGTGTGGGTATCTATCCTTCCATTACCGCTCACACGTAAAAAGCCACTAAATCATTTCTTTTAGTTTGCTGTTACTTCCGCTAACGTAACCCAATCGCCATCCAGGCTCCGGGGTTACTTTCCGGGCATCCATGCCCGGAATAGCTGGGGTATAGCTGGAATGATTAAGTGGTTTTAATACGTGTTTACAGGTAATGGAAGGATAGATACCCACACCACTGCCTGTTCGTTACATTCATTATTCTTTTCAAGTTGCAATCTGCAGTTGGCCCGGTTTGGCCTTGGCTACAGACTGGGCACCTGGGTTGGTGCAAAACGAAAGAAAGTCCCACTATAGTACTTTGAGAGGTACTTGGAATGCGTCATCACTTAGCGCATGTAGTATATGCGCTTATGTGATGCTACGCAATTCCTGTAGCGAAAGCGTGCCTCGATAAGTACTATAGTGGGACTTTCTGTGCCTTTTGCAGTACCTTAAACTGCAGTTTATATCGCCCCAACCACTTTATGCGGCATATAAGCTTCTTCCAGCAACTTCACATCATCCTCTGTAAGCTTTACCTGCAAAGCACCCACTGCATCATCCAGATACTGCTTTTTCGTTGCGCCAATAATTGGAGATGTTACTCCTTTTTTCCAGAGCCATGCCAGTGCAACCTGGGACATTTTCACATTGTATTTTTCGGCGATTTCCCTTACCTGTTTTACGATTTTCATATCCTGCTCTTCAGTGGCATCATACTTTGCTTTTGCCATTTGATCAGTCTGACTTCTCCTGGATTCAGAATTCCAGGTAGCACGCCCCAGATGCCCGCCTGCAAGAGGACTGTATGGCATTAACATCACATTCTGCTCCTTACATACCGGAATCAGTTCTCTTTCATCCTCACGATATAACAGATTATAATGATTTTCCATAGCAGAGAACTTTGTCCAGCCATTTTTTTCTGCTGCGTGCTGCATGTTCTGGAACTGATAACCATACATGGCAGAGGCACCCAATGCACGGACTTTTCCTGCTTTTACCAGATCATGCAGGGCCTCCATTGTTTCCTCGATCGGAGTATCATAATCAAATCTGTGGATGATATACAGATCCACATAATCCGTTCCCAGTCGTTTCAGGGAGCCATCGATTTCCCGCATAATTGCATTTCTTGAAAGCTTTCCTTCGTTAAAATAAACCTTGGTAGCAATCACTACTTTATCTCTGTCAATATTCTTGCGAAGTGCTTTTCCCAGATATTCCTCACTGGTTCCATGAGAATATCCATTCGCTGTATCGAAGAAATTAACTCCCAGATCCAAAGCATGTTTTACCACATCCTCTGTTTCACTCTCTTCCAGTGTCCACTGGTGGAAATCCTCTGATGGCTTGCCAAAACTCATACAACCTACACAGAGCTTTGAAACCTCAATATCCGTATTTCCTATTTTTCCAAATTCCATGATTTATTTCCCCTCCTTTTTTACTACAATATATTTATGGTTAATATCCCTTACAACCAGTAAGGAATTATCCATCTTGTTACTTAAGCTGTTAGAATGTAGGTAGCAATGGTATATCTGCTCCTTTCTTGGACTTCGCGTCCGTTAA
>JAQUUX010000105.1 GCA_028693705.1 Lachnospiraceae bacterium
ATATGGAATGAGGTTATATTTGTTGTTTTTTGTATATGCATTTCGTTGTCAATGTTTAATGTTGGTATAAGCCTTTTGTTTTTATTCATTATGTTGGAAACAGCCAATAAGTAATTAAATAAAATCCAAGTAGCTCCGGCTGCTGGTTTTTTACTGCAATATTTAAATTATCCAGTAGTTTTGCGGATATTTCCAACAGCGTGAAGTCTGGTGATAATACATTTTACTATGATGTACAAAACGGTGTGGCTGGATATAACACAGATCCGGCGCGGGGTGCTGATACATTCCACCCTTTTAAATCTGCACCCACCTTAATAGGTACGTATACGGGTAATCAGAGTATAACTATTGACTCTGCGCCAGACGATGCAACAGCTGATAATTTTATCGTGGAGTTTGTAAGTGCTTCCGGTGGTAGTCAAACAGCCATAGGGGATGCGTTTTCTTATTCTTACGCAAGCACATCAGCTATGACATTGGAAAAGACATATAATGTTTCAACAAAAACACTATCAGTTAGTGGTATGCAATTTATACTTACGGCAACGCATAATGACAGCCGATGGCGGAGTTCCGGCACTGTTAAATTAACTTATAAAATATGGATCGTATAAAATATCTAACTTATATTGTTTCAACTTCGCCATCTATTAAATAAACCATGATACTAATAGAATTTGATAAACTTACGTGCTTTGCACCATCATAGTAACTTCTATAGTATGAATTACTTAGTCCGGTTAAAGTGGCGATACCAGTTATTGCATCGTAGGTTACTTGCGGTGTTGTGGTTAAATGATAAATACTGGTTATGTCTTCATCTAATGATACGCTTGAACTTATTACTTTAATAATAAAATTATCTTTAGTAAGTTTTGTATAATCAACATCAGGTAACAATGTTTTTATATCAAAAGTTGTACCGGAACCCAGACAATAAATAGTGCTACCAGCATTTTTCCATTCTGTTAATGCCATATTAGATCACCTCCGAATCATAGCGGTATTGGAGCTTACCGTTTTCGATGCGAAATTGGAGGTTTCCATTATTTAAACTACTGATAAGATAAAAAATCAGAGGCCTGAAAGAACATTTCTAACGTAATTGTCATGATCAATAATTAACTTTACAGCATATCTAAAGGAGATTGGCGTAGTATGATGTTTGTGGTATCTGTGGTGCAGTTTGTGTTTGTGATGAATAACAAATTTATCGATATCAACTCGCAACAAAATCCAATAGTGATATTCAGAACGAAATTCTACAAGAGAGTCACAGGCTCTGATTATTTTGAAATGTTGAGGAAAGTGTTTCAAAATGAAATTTTTCATAAGATACCCCCAAATGAAAATATTATAACATAATATAAAAAATAATATTATTACATATTTAATAGGAAGAAACAGAACGAAAAAAAATAATTACCAAATGTGGGTTGGTAACACGTTGGTAACAAAAACGCCGATTTCATCAGCAAAAACGGGCATGAATATATAAGCAGAGTTTAATACTTCTCTCTGAAACTCAATATATCTATCAGAGCTTATAAGACAATGGAAATTTATTTCCGTTGTCTTTTTTTGCGTGTAACAATGAACTACGTGAATCGGGAAGCACCCGAAGGTACCATCAAAATTAAAAAAAGAGAAGGAAGAAATTACTATGAATTTTATGGAGTTCACAAACTATATGAAAAAAAGTGTGCAGGATTTTCTTGGGGAAGAAATCAATGTATCAGTTAAAGAGGTTACAAAAAACAACGGTGTCGTATTAGTCGGCTTATTATTTGAAAGTCCTAAATTAAACATCTCGCCGACCATCTATCTAAATCCCTACTACGAGGCATACATGGATGGAAAAAAAGAAGGGGAGATCGTTAGAGAAATATCAGATGTCTACGAAAAAAGTAAAATGGAGAAAAATATCAATATAGAATTTTTCCTGGACTTTGAAAAGATGAAGAAAAAAATTGCCTATAAATTAATCAATTTTGAAAAGAATCAACAGCTATTGAAAAACATTCCACACATACAGTTCCTGGATCTGGCAATTGTATTCTACTGTCAGCTGCAGCATTCTGTATTGGGAAATGCTTCAATTCTCATTGACAATTCCCATCTGAAAAACTGGGAGGTTACAGAGACTGAACTTTATGAGGCTGCAAAGGAAAATACACCATCACTTATGCCGGTAGAAATAAAAAGTATGGAAGAAATTGTGAAAGAACTTTTTGCAGAACAGCTGTCCAGGAACTTCAGACATGCTATCAAACATGGTAGTACAGGGGCAGATATTGCATTAAAGGAAGAATGGACCGAGGAGCTGGCAGAAACAATGTTACTGGATGTGCCGGGATCTTTTGGTGAGACAGCTATGTATGTACTGGGTAACAAAAAGAGAATGCATGGGGCTGTCTGCATTTTATATAAGGATGTACTAAAGGAGGTGGCAGAGCAGTTTGAGACCAGCCTGTTTGTGCTGCCAAGTTCGGTACATGAGGTTATTTTATTACCGGACGATGGACACTCGGGTATTGAACAGTTGCAGAAAATGGTAAAAGAGGTAAATGCTACCCAGGTTGAAGCAGAGGAAATTCTGTCTGATAATGTCTATCGGTTTGAACGGGAAACAGGGCAGATTAGCATAGCAATTTAGGCGTAAATACTAGATTTTGGAAATCATCGCTTTTTCTTGCCAATCCGTTTTGATTATGGTATTATATCCAAGTGGCGTAACAATTTCGTAATATTTGCCACTTGATATGCACCCGTAGTCTAATGGATAGAACGGAGGCCTCCGACGCCTTTAATGCAGGTTCGATTCCTGTCGGGTGCATCAACTTTTTGAAAGTTAGAAAGGTATTGATATATGACAAAAAAAAAGCATTCCAGAAACGACAGCCGTAAAAGCTCTCATGCGCATGACGTTTCTGACATTCTAAAAGAAAAGAAAGAAAACATTATTGCCTGGGCAATGGAGCATAAACAGAGAGTACTGCAGGCTGGTATCTTAGCAATCGTCTTAATCATTGTTTTAGTACTTGTATTGGTATTTGGAAGAAATAATGATGGTGGTGCTGCAGGCGCTGAGACAGAAACAACAGAAATTGCTGTTCCGGAAGAAGCTTTACAAAAAGATGCTTATCCGGAAGTAAACGCATTAATTGCAAAATATTATGAGGCTCTTTCACAGGGTGATTCTGCTGCTATTGAAGCAATGGATAACAATGTGGATGATACAGAAAAGATTAGAATTGAAGAAACCGGACAGTATATTGAGTCTTATCCATTAATTGAAGTATATACCAAAACAGGACCGGTAGAGGGTTCCTATCTTGCGTATGTATATTCTAAAGTAAAATTCTTTGACTTTGAAGCAGAAGTTCCGGGTATGCAGTCATTTTACGTATGTAAAGCTGAAGATGGTTCATATTATCTGAATGAAGGCGATGTAACAGATGAGGAAATGGACTACATCATGAACATATCCTTACAGGATGATGTAATCGATTTGAACAATAAGATTGCAGTAGAATATAATGATATGGTAGCTGCTGATGCTGATTTAAATAGTTTTCTTGTGGAATTGAATAACCAGATTCTGGTAAGAGTTGGTGAAACTCTGGCAGCAAGCGAGACAGAATCTGCGGAAACAGAGCAGCCGGCAGAAGAAACCGCACAGGAAACTCCGGCAGAGGATGCAGAAGCTGCTGAAAACGTAGCAAAAACAGCCAAAACAACCACTACGATTAACGTGAGAAGCTCTGATAGTGAAACAGCAGATAAGCTGGGAAAACTGGCAGAGGGTGAAACAGTACCTGTATTGGAAACCAGGGAAAATGGCTGGAGCAAGATTACCTTTGAAGATGGAGAAGCGTATGTTAAGTCTGAATTCCTAACAATCATCGCTGAGGCTGAATCAGCAGATGGTGTTACCACTAATGGCACTGTGAAGGTTGTAGAAAATGTTAATATACGTTCTTCAGCAAGTGAAACAGGCGACAAATTAGGTCTTGCATATCAGGGTGAAACCTTGGATTTGATCGAAAAACAGGGTGATGGCTGGTGTAAAATAAAATATCATGATCAGGTTGCCTACGTAAAATCTGATTTTGTGGAATAGGCTGTTTTAATATGTAAAAAGAATAAAAAATTGAACTGCTGTTAACGGAATGATCTGTTGACAGCAGTTTTTTGTATAATGGCAGTCTTTCATGGAAATACTGAAAGCAAAACTCTGAATGGGAGGCGCCATGCAAAAGGAAGACGAAAGGGTTTATCAGCAAATTCAAAAAAACACCGAAATGGCAATAAAAACAATTTCAGAGCTGGAACAGCAGGTGGAGGATCGGGACTTTTCCAGGCAGTTGGCAAGAGAGTCCATTAAGTATTCAGAACTTTATAATCGTGCGCTTAGTCGTCTGGTGGATGATAAAAAGGAGTCCTATCATGGTAATTATCTGCAGGACATGGTTTTAAAGAGTTTTATACGGGCAGGAACCATGCTGAATAATAGCACCAGTCACATGGCAGAACTAATGATAGAGGGGACTAATCGCGGTATTACAGATATGTGTAAGGTGATGAATCATATTTCCCAGACAGATTCTGTATCTGTAGAACTTGCGAGAGAACTTATGGATTTTGAAGAGAATACAATAGAAGAACTAAAGAGGTACTTGTGATGGACTAATATACTTATTTATAAGTATATTAGATAATTATGAGACCTGCTTTTTGGTAATTGTGCATAAAAAACTCGGGTAATCTTTTACAATTTAATGTAATGAAGTGTCTTGTGGTTTGAAAAATGCCGTTATATAATTGTTTTTGGACGACGGTGTCTGGGGGAAGCCAGGCATTAGTCTGGCTTTTTTTGTATCAACTAACTAAAGGAGGATTTATTGATGTCATATGTAGATGAGGTCTACGCCCTGGTCGTAGAGAAAAACCCTGCTCAGCCGGAATTCCATCAGGCTGTAAAGGAAGTATTGGAATCCCTTCGTGTTGTAATTGAAGCACATGAAGAGGAATACAGAAGAGATGCTTTATTAGAGAGACTTGTAACACCGGAAAGACAGCTTTTGTTCCGTGTGCCTTGGGTGGATGATAAGGGACAGGTACAGGTTAATAATGGTTTCCGTGTACAGTTTAACAGCGCAATCGGACCATACAAGGGAGGTCTTCGTTTACATCCCAGCGTTAATCTTGGTATTATTAAATTCCTTGGTTTTGAACAGATTTTCAAAAACTCTTTAACCGGTCTGCCAATTGGTGGTGGTAAGGGTGGTTCTGATTTTGATCCTAAGGGTAAATCAGACCGTGAAGTTATGGCATTCTGCCAGAGCTTTATGACAGAGCTTTGTAAATACATAGGGGCAGATACTGATGTTCCTGCCGGTGATATCGGAACCGGTGCAAGAGAAATAGGCTATATGTTTGGACAGTACAAGAGAATCCGTGGTTTATATGAAGGTGTTTTAACCGGAAAAGGATTATCCTATGGCGGATCCCTTGCCAGAACAGAAGCTACTGGATATGGCTTATTATATTTAACAGAAGAAATGTTAAAATGCAATGGACATGACATCAAAGGAAAGACCATTTGTGTATCCGGTGCCGGAAATGTTGCAATCTATGCAATTCAGAAAGCACAGCAGTTAGGGGCTAAGGTTGTTACCTGTTCTGATTCCACTGGCTGGATCTATGATCCGGAAGGAATCGATGTTGCTTTATTAAAGGATATCAAAGAAGTAAAACGTGCTCGTCTGACCGAGTATGCAGCAACCAGAAAATCTGCTGAATACCATGAAGGACGTGGCGTATGGTCAGTTAAATGTGATGTAGCGCTTCCTTGTGCAACACAGAACGAGTTATTGATCGATGACGCTAAGGCATTGGTTGCAAACGGCTGTATCGCTGTTGCAGAAGGTGCTAATATGCCTACTACCTTAGACGCTACAGAATACTTACAGAAGAACGGCATTCTGTTCTGCCCTGGTAAAGCTTCCAACGCAGGTGGTGTTGCTACTTCCGCACTGGAAATGAGCCAGAACAGCGAGAGACTTAGCTGGACCTTTGAAGAAGTTGATGGCAAGCTGAAGAATATCATGGTAAATATCTTCCATAACCTTGATAGTGCTGCAAAGAAATATGGCATGGAAGGCAATTATGTTGCCGGTGCTAATATTGCCGGTTTCTTAAAGGTCGCTGACGCTATGCTCGCACAGGGTGTTTGCTAATAATTATAAAGATAGCCAGGAAGTAAGACACTTCCTGGCTTTTTTAATTGTCTGAATTGTTTGAACGCTCGAAATAACTTGGGATAAAATGAGGTCGTTGACTACAAGCGGGTCACAGGTGGACTACAGGTGGTATACACTCAAAACTGGTAGGCAAAAGATTCACTGCATCTAATAGTTGGGAAAGCGTTTTTTCAGTATAAACATCGCGAGTTACATCAGATCTTCCACCTGTTTTAAAAGTAGTACCGTCTTTATTCTGCAAAGCATGTCCCATAATAATTTTTTTACATGTTTCATTCATCTCTACAGTATCAGCAAGTGCAGCAAAGGTATAACGTCCATCGTGTGGTGTATGATTTAGATTCATGCGAAGCATGAGTGTATTCCAATTTGAATTATGATATACAGCTCTGGTGTAATGGTTGCCAAATTTGTTTGTAATAAGGTATTTACGATTTTGCTTTAAACGATATTCCACAAGGGGAACGATAGCTTCATGTATCGGAATGATTCTATTTATGCCTGCTTCCGTTTTTACACCACCAATCATATAACGTTCCTCAAGATGTACATTCTCTGACAATACTTCCAGAAGCTCCACAGGACGCATTCCGGTATAAATATAAATTAGAACAATATCAACATTGTTGATAGTCCATAAAGCATCCCAAAGCTGTGATATTTCTTTGTCGGTAAATCTTGTATGAATAGGAACCCCAGACTCGGCAGAATCAAATACAAGATGTTGCGTAATATCATTTTCAGTAAATTCATTCGTTATAGCATAACTCCACATTCCTCTTACAATAGCTCTCATATTACCAACAGTAGTTTTTGATTTTGTGTTGGCAACAGTAAAAATATTTTGAAGATCTTGCGCACGCATAGTTAC
>JAQUUX010000106.1:0-2021 GCA_028693705.1 Lachnospiraceae bacterium
AATGTGTTATATTGTTCATGACGGTTGATGTTCCTTTTTATAGATTGTTTGTTGTGGTGATTAACATTCTATAGGACTCAACCGTTTTTGTATAGGTATAGGTGTCACATCAATTGTAACTCTACACATATGATAGTTTGTTTTACCTGACACGTATTTGCAACCCAAAGTGTTTTATGGTAAGATAAACGTTGACTTTTACGTGATTTTATCAAGAATTTGGAATATTAGAAGGTGAGCGTATGGCAGCAGAATATAACGAATTGACGGACCTGATTATCCGTGTAGATGGTGTGTCAAAAACATTTGTCGGAAAAGAAAATACAGTCGAGGCTTTGAAGAACATCAGCCTGGATATTAATAAAGGGGAAATTTACGGAATCATCGGTATGAGCGGTGCCGGTAAAAGTACCTTGGTACGTTGTCTGAATTTCCTGGAAAAGCCTACAGAAGGTACCGTTTTTGTGGAAGGAAAAGATTTGTCCGCGTTGTCTGAAAAAGAATTACGAGCAGCCAGAACGAAGATATCCATGATTTTTCAGCATTTTAATTTGCTGATGCAGAGAAATGTACTGGATAATATTTGTTTCCCATTGGAAATTGTAGGAGTATCCAAAAAAGATGCCAGAACAAAAGCCATGGATTTGCTGGAAGTAGTCGGCTTGTCTGACAAGGCAAAGGCATATCCTGCCCAGTTATCCGGTGGTCAGAAGCAGAGAGTTGCAATTGCAAGAGCACTGGCAAATGATCCAAAGATTCTCTTATGCGATGAGGCAACCAGCGCATTGGATCCGACCACTACAAAATCTATTTTAGCATTATTAAAAGAAATAAATGAGAAGATGGGAATTACCATTGTGATCATTACCCATTCCATGTCAGTAGTACAGGAGATTTGTTCCCATGTAGCAATTGTGGATCAGGGTGAATTGGCTGAAACAGGAACTGTGGAAGAAGTATTCTCCAGACCGAAAACAAAAGCCGCTAAAAAGCTGGTATTTGAGGGAGAAAATTCTGATACGGCCTTAATGAAGGGAAAACATTGTATCCGCATTGTGTTCCAGGAGAATTCTTCTTTTGAACCGGTAATTGCCAATATGGTTTTGGAGTGTAAAGCTCCGGTGAATATTTTGCTGGCTGATACCAAGGATATCGGTGGAACGGCACATGGTCAGATGGTGTTACAGTTGCCGGAGGACAAGCTGACAGCCAACCGAATGATGGTGTATTTGCAGGATAGAAATTTAGAAGTGGAGGAGCTGGAAGGTTATGTGGAATAGTCAATTGCTTACCATGTTGGGGGAAAACACCCTGATAACTTTATATATGACATTGGTGTCAACATTCTTCGCATATGTAGTTGGATTACCAATGGGCATCATTCTGGTGGTCACAGCCAAAAACGGTTTACGTCCCAATAAAGCAGTTTTTAAAATTATGGACATTTTAGTTAATCTGGTACGAAGCGTTCCCTTTTTGATTTTGTTAATACTTGTCATTCCGTTAACAAAAATGATTGTGGGAAAGAGCTACGGAGCAACGGCAACAATCGTACCATTAACACTGGCAGCGGCACCATTTATTGCCAGATTAGTAGAATCCTCTTTATTGGAGGTAGATCATGGTGTTATCGAGGCAGCACAGAGTATGGGCGCCAGCACCATGGATATTATTGTAAAGGTTTTATTGGTAGAAGCCAGGACGTCTTTGATTGTCGGAGCGACTATCGCCTTGGGAACCATTTTGGGATATTCCGCAATGGCCGGTGTTGTTGGCGGTGGCGGTCTGGGTGATATTGCAATTCAGTATGGATATTACCGGTACGAATCGGGCATTATGATCGTGACAGTTGTTCTACTGGTGGCGTTGGTACAAATCCTGCAAGTCGCCGGAACCAGGTTATCTCAGAAATGTGATAAGCGTGTCAACGGTTAAGAGGAATAACGGTTAAAGGATAAATTTCCGGAAACGGAGTTATCAAATAGATTTAAACAAGGAGGAAAATCCTCTGCTCGCAAGGC
>JAQUUX010000106.1:2121-7127 GCA_028693705.1 Lachnospiraceae bacterium
TCGCATTTTTCTTCGAAAAACAAGGAGGAAAATCCTCTGCTCGCAAGGCTCGCATTTTTCTTCGAAAAACAAGGAGGAAAATCCTCTGCTCGCAAGGCTCGCATTTTTCTTCGAAAAACAAGGAGGAAAATCCTCTGCTCGCAAGGCTCGCATTTTTCTTCGAAAAACAAGGAGGATTGTATTATGAAAAAGAAAGTTTTATCTTTGGTATTTGCGGTAGTACTCACTGTTGGAACGTTAACTGCATGTGGCAGTTCAGCATCCACAGGTACCGCTGAAACACCTGCAGCAGAAACAACCGCTGCCGACACAACTGCAGAAGAAACAGAGGCACAGGGCGGTAAGATAACTGTTGCTTGTTCTGCAACACCTCATGCTGAGATATTAGAAGCTGCAAAGCCTATTCTGGCTGAACAGGGATGGGAGCTGGAGTATACTGTATTCCAGGATTATATCCAGCCAAATGAAGTTGTTGATTCAGGTGATTTTGATGCAAACTATTTCCAGCATCAGCCATATCTGGACAGCTATAATGAAGAACATGGTACTGATCTTGCGAGTGCAGGCGGTATCCATTATGAGCCACTTGGCATCTATCCGGGTACAGAAACCGATCTTTCTGCTATTACAGATGGTGCAGTTATTGCAATTCCTAATGATACAACAAATGAAGCAAGAGCTTTATTATTATTACAGGATAACGGTTTAATCACCTTAAAAGCAGATGCCGGTATCAACGCAACGATTCTTGATGTTGAGGAAAATCCTCACAATATCGATTTCCAGGAAATGGAAGCAGCACAGATTTCTCATGTATTAAGTGAAGTTTCTTTTGCTGTATTGAATGGTAATTATGCAATGCAGGCTGGCTTAAATGCTTCTACCGATGCAATTGCTTATGAGACTTCCGAGTCTCAGGCAGCACAGACTTATGTAAATATCATCTGTGTAAAAGCCGGTAATGAAGAACAGCCTGGCATCAAAGCACTGGTTGATGTACTGAAATCCGACGACATCAAGTCCTTCATCAATGAGAAGTACCAGGGTGCTGTCGTACCTTTCGAAGACTAACTGTATGTGAAACACGGTGAGGCGGGTGTTACGTCTCCGGTTACAGACGCGCTCTCGCTTCGTGGCGGATCGTAGCAGTACTAAGAAAAAAGCAAGGGAGTTTGATTTGCCTGCGAGCAGGCAATCAAGCTCCCTTGCTTTTTTCAAGTACTGACGTCCGCCAAGAGTCTGTAACCGGAGGCATAACACCTGCCTCCTGGCTTCGCCAGTTAGATGTTGAAGGGTACGGCAGGACTCCGTGGCTCGCATGAAAGCGAGCACGCCGGGAATTGGTGCAAGAGTATAACTTTATATGCATGGGAAGGGGCGGAGTAGGGGGGAGTAGGAGGGGATGGGAGTGTTTTTATGACTTTGGGAGGAAATATAGAGTTACTTGGTATTCCCATCCGAATACAGCAATGCCCGGACAGGACGTCCGGGCAGGCTTACCTGAGGCATGGATGCCGAATGTAAGCCGGATTGCGTCACTTTCCTTAAAATGATACGGGAATACCTAGCAACTCTTATTTCCGTACAACGGAATAAAAACACTCCCATCCCCTCCCGATAGATCTTATTCTTCCCCTTCTATTACTTTGTGCAGCACTTTTGCCCGCGCTTCCCAGGTGTGCTCCTGTGCAGTCTGGAAGCCGGCGTCGGCGATTTCCTGCATGAGTCTCGGGTGACTGAGCAGATGGTCTGCAATTAGCGGGAGTTTGTCTATATTGGACAGGGAATAGATGCAGGCATCTTTACCGTCTGTTACAAGACTGTCAATAACCGGGTTAGAATCGGTCAGAGAGACGGCACCGTTTAACATGGAGTTAAAGATACGGTCATGAGGACCGGCTTTAAACCAAGGGAGTACGTTTAGTGATATTTTTCCTTTGGCAATGACCTGGAGGCATTCCAGGGAATCCAGTTCGCCTTCCCAGATGATGTTTTCCGGATGCTTACATTGTTCCTGGAGTAAGTCCCAGTTACCGCCATAAACGTGGACAGGTATGCCCGCGTCGGCAAGAGTCCGGACAGCTAAACCTCTGGCGTGATAACGGACATAGAGATCGATGAAGATAAGATTCTTCATAGTGTCTTTTAATTCGGTGTCAGTTACTTCCGGAATTTCTCTTCGAATGTGCTTTTCGATGACATCTTCGATAACCAGATCAGGATGCGCCAGCAATTCATCGATCATGCCATGATAGAAATCGGCATATTCCGGACCATTTTTTTGTATGTATTGTTCCATATCCAGAGGATTGTTGTAATTGCCTGTGAAAACAATATCCAAAGGCCTGTCTGCAATACGGGGATAATCCCCGGCAGGATAGAGGCTGGTGCCACCCAGATACAGAATAGGTCCTCGCTTGATTTCGGGATAAAATCGCTTCATATAGGCATCCTGATGAGCATCAATACTGATGTGACAGTAGGTGGACGGAATGTCTTGCAGAAAAGTATGGTAATAATAGGGATGATCCACAACGATATTATAAAATGGAATGTTCATGGCTTCCCAGATATAAAGTCCATTCTGATCCTTTAGCAGTTGTTCGTTTGTAATGCCGTGAAAATTAAAGCTGATGGCAACAGTATTTCCTTTTTCAATGAAATAAGGCAATCCCAGAGCAGAGTTTCCTTCTTTTTCATAATCAAATAAATAAACGGCATGTCCCATGGCAGTAAAAGCTGTTGCTAACTGCTCTGAAAAATATCCCTGGGTTTCAATATCACCACGAAATAAAACTATTTTTTTCATGTTTCTCCTATTCTCATTACGAAGTACATTATGTAAAGTATATATCGACAGATTATGTTAATTAAATAAAAAAGCGGATAACACAGTCTGCTGGAAATAAAGACAAATGCCGAGATTTTGATCTGTAGGTTTATATTTCCGAAAATATGCATATTTACTGTATCTATAATAAGCATTATAGAAGCAAAATACAATGAATATCAAGAGCATTTCATAGGTGTTGAAAAAGAAAAAAGGTGAACATAATTTTAGGATTTGGTTTACAAAAAACAATTTACATAAAATGGAAATTATGTTGCATCACCATACAAGATATGGTATCCTAAGTTAATATAAGATACAAATGGGGAATGGGTGGGAAACCTTTTGAAACGCAAACCGGATAACGAAATACAGATTGTCAATTCGTGGACAGGATTGTCTGCTTATATCGTATATGAAAACACCGTTATCAAGCTGCAACCGGCAGTAGAGGAAACGGACGGGCTTCGTACCCCTAAAACCTATGAATTTCTAAAGGAACGGGATCATCATAAGACCAGACATACCGGTTTGCTGGCGATGTTAGGACTGATTGCACTTATGTCAACCGTTATGATCGCTTATGCCAGTCTGTGGTACAGCAATGTGCAGAGAGTGAAGAAGATATCAGCTTTGGAAGCCGAATATCATGCACTTAGACTTACGAATGATGAAACGTATACGAAATTGCTCTCCGAAGTGGATTTAGAGGAGATTGAAAGAAAAGCTATTTACGAATATGGAATGCAGCGACCCAGTCAGACGCAGATCGTTCATTTTGAAAAGAAAGATTCAGATTATGTGAGACAGTTAAAAAAAATAGAGCCTATGCAGTAAACGAAAGTTGTTGTGGTATGACACATCAGCAATTGTTACTGCAAAGGCTCTATTTTGTTGCATTTTTTCAAGAGAGGATTCCGCAGAGAAAGCGGAATAATTTCACCCGGCTTACTACGTAGTGAATCACAACATAGGAAAAGCCCAGGTCGATCAGCATGTTGAACGCGATGATCACAATTGGTGAAGTCACACCGCATATGGTGCAGATCAACAGTCTGGAAATCACCAGCAGATAGCCATTGAACAGATATAATTGCAGAGAGTAAATGCCAATGGCACGAAAAGCCGGGGAAAGCAAAGCAATCAATCTGCTTTTTACCAGCAGATAAAAGAACAGGATTCCGATAAAGGCAATGACCATGGCAAGGGGCGTGGAGGTGGAGCTTCCATTGATTCCCATGAAAAAGATCCAAAGCATAAATAATAAACCAGCCATCAGTGCAGTTACCAGAAACGGTACCTGCTGATGGTTTTCTTTTGCCTGTTTCGGCCAGGAGCTAAAGCGATTCAGCAGATACATATGCTGTCGCAAAAGGTAGCCGACGTAGAAGAATGGCAGATAATGAACATTTAGCCGGATCAAAAAGATTTCCGGAATATTAGGCACAAATGGCAGAACCAGAATACAAACGAAAAGCGGGATTCTGATCCATGGATAATTTTTCCGTAGCAGATGCAGAAAAGGAAAGACTAAGAATAGCATGAACAATGTATAGAGAAACCAGTAACCGCCGCCACCGAATATGATGTCATATACGCTGAGCCAAAATCCCTTGTCACGGTTGACCAAAGCCGGGAAGAGTATGCGGGTAAGCGCATCTGCCAGGCAAAAGATCAGGTAGGGAATTAAAATACGACGAACTTTTTTGGAAAGGTATTGTTTATATTGACTGGTAAAATGTCCATTTTTTTCTTCGTGGTAAGAAAAGCAGAAACCGGACACCAGAAAAAATAAAGGCATATGCACGGACTCAACCCATTCATAAATGGCTGAGCACCAGGGAATACTGTGCAGATTAACCGGATAGACAATGATTGCATGTCCGAGAATAACTAGAAAAATGGCGATACCTTTTAGGATATCAACCTCCGGATAATAAGGTTTTGCAGATGAAATTGTTTGTTTTTCTGTTTCTGCCGGCATGTTTAAAACTCCATTTCTAATACTGGTCGTTCTCTTAGTATAAAATACTGCCAAAATTTTGCAAGTGCTTGAGTTTCCGCAAAATGTTATTTCAAAATGATTAACTTCTCCTAAAGTGTCAATCCGTCAGTTTTCTGAATGATGATGAGTGACGTTGAACAGAGTAGAGACACTTAAATAAGCCCCGCTGGA
>JAQUUX010000107.1 GCA_028693705.1 Lachnospiraceae bacterium
TTTGGTAGCTTAATTTTACATCAAAAAGGAATGAGATTCCTTATATTTTGGGCATTTTTTTAAAGTTGTTCATTACAATGCTGATAAAATCAGGAGCTTGTGGATAAATCTGCGGAAACTCAAGTCATAGTCCACTTTCATAGTTCACTTTCTTACGATACCAGTATTTAAAATATAGCTTTCTCCCGGATTTCCTGATTCAAAAAAATGAGTGTAAATAGACGTTTTCTATTTACACTCATATCATAATAGCTTTTTTTATTTATATCCAATGCTTATTATACATATCACACTATGTCCGCAGGGCATGATTTAGATTTTTCGTCTGCCTGACCCGCCTGCCCAATCTCTGTCTGACTTTCCTGCCTCCTGCCATAGTAGGTAGTCTCCCAGATATCCAGCCACTCCAGACACTTCTCCGTCCACTTCTCAGTAGCCTGCTCCAATTCCGCTGCAATCTTTATAACTCTCGCTTCCGTTTCTATATCTGCCAGCATCGAAAGTTCCGCTTCCAGCTTTTGATTCCATAACTCTTCTACCCGCGCTTCTTCTGCTGCCATAGTTTCTGCTGTCAATCCAAGTTTCCAATCCAGATAGGCTTCTTCGGTTCCAATTGTTCGAAGTCTTCCCGTTTCCTTTTTAGGCACAGCCTTAAAATCAGCGATCATTGCCTGCTCTTCAGCACGCATCATAGCTGCGGGATTTTCACTCTGCATCTGACGGCTCTTACTCACATAATGCTCATATCCAAAAGGATAGTACATGGCGGCATGATCCTCGAATAAAAGAATAGAATCCGCTACTTGATTAATAAAATACCGATCGTGGGATACAAATAAAATCGTTCCCGTGTAAGCGCGAAATGCCGACTCCAAAGTTTCCTTAGCCTGGATATCCATGTGATTGGTCGGCTCATCCAGGATCAGAAAATTAGGACGGCTAGTAAGTAATTCTGCCAGTACCAATCTGGATTTCTCCCCACCGGATAAATCGCTGACTCTTTTAGAAGCATCTTTTCCGGTGAAAAGATAGGCTCCCAGAGTCTGTCTTACTTCTTTCTCCGTCATACTCGGGAACAAATCATGGAAGTGCTCTACTACCTGCTTTTCTGATTCCAAAGCTGCTGAATTCTGGTCAAAATACCCCATAAGAATATGCTGTCCCAGATTTCCTGCACCGGCTTTTTTTGCCAGTAATCCAGCTACGGTCTTTAGGAAAGTACTCTTTCCTACTCCATTATCACCGATAATCCCGATTTTCTGCCCACGTTTGATTCGAAGGGATAATTCCAGCAAAGGTTTATCGTATCCGATTTTCAGATGCTCTGCTTCATAGACCCACTTACCGCCTAATATCTGCGGTTCGATGGCTCCGGTAAAAATATACACATCATCCGGCTGTGGTTTTTCCACCAGATTCATCCTTGCCATCATGGATTTTCTGGAACGGGCAAAGGCCGCCTTTTTAGGCTTATGTTTAAACTTTTCAATCAGTTCATTCATATGCTCCAATTCAGTCTGCTGTTTCTGATAAGCTTTCTGCTGCTGTGCCAGATTTTTCAGTTTCTGCTCTCTGTAATTTGTATAATTGCCGGAATATCGCTTCATTACTCCGTTTTGAATCTCATAGACCACATTCACCACCTGGTCTAAGAAAAAACGATCATGGGACACGAATACCACAGCATTTTCATAATCCCGCATATATGCTTCCAGCCATTGTGTGGTCTGAATATCCAAATGGTTCGTCGGCTCATCCAGGAGCAGGATATCCGGTTTCATCAACAGTAACTGAATCAATGAAATCTTGGTCTGTTCCCCGCCGGAAAAAGAGAAAAGCCTTCGTTTTTTATCTTCTTTTGTAAATCCAAAACCGGTAAAAATCCGGTCATATTCCATCTCATAGTCGAATCGTTCCTTGGAAAAGCTGTCTTTCTCCGGACAGCTTCCCAATAACAGTTCTTCTACTGTTTCATCCTGTGTAAATGAACAGGTCTGTCGCAGCATCCCAATGGTCACCTTCCTGGAGCTGATAATCTGATTTCCCTGCCTTTTGTCATCTCGATCCAATTCCAGCTCACCGGAAATAAGCCGAAGCAGTGTGGTTTTCCCCACACCGTTTCGGCCTACAATTGCTATTTTTTCTTTCTCTTTTATTTCCAGGTCAATGCGGGACAAAATAGTCTGTCCCCCCACTGATACCACGCCATTACTGATCTGATATAACACAGTTTTTTCCTCTTTCGATACATATAATCATATGCTGTTCTATGTACCGCTACAGTTCCTCTAATCCAAACACGCTGGATTCTCTTACATGCTTAAATAAACAGATTTCTCCTTTATGAAATGCTTCAATATCATAGGAAGGCTCTTCGCTCTGCTCTATCGTACCGTTTGGATCAACGACACGAATCACACCGGTTAAAGAAAGAGTCTGATTCTGAAAATCAAATGTAAAATCCACCTTGTCATCATAAGAATATTGCGGCTTTCCTAATTTTCCCTTCATAAGCTTCCTCCTGCTGTAATGTACTCCATCGTTGCTGTAGGTGCCAATATTTTCACAAAACGTTTCAATACTTCTGCTGCCTGCCTTAATTCCTCCGGATCCTGTCCCGGTGTACCAAATACCGGATAAATTACATGCTTACTTTCTACTCTGCCACAGGTTCTTTGATCTGCACCGGCGATCATGCTAAAGATGATACCTTCACCGTCCCGGGCTGCCAGGTCTCCCTGATAGGTATGAGTTTCTTCACCGCGAAGTTCAATAAATGGCTCCTTCTCAGTTGGCAGATACAATGTCACATCTCCCATCACAGAATCCACGTCATGAGTCCCCATGAGTATCTGGGTAATAATCTCTGCAATAAAAGGAACTTCGATAATTGGATTTTCATGTGGAAAAGGTCTGTCCTTCATCAACACCGACTCAAACTGCAATAATACCGGATATGTCTTCTTGAATTTCTTAAAGAAACGATAATACGGGTTCTCTCCAAAGAATGCTTTTCTTTCATACTCTGCATACTTACTTTTCAATTCTTCTATTTCCGTTTCCACGCTTTCATAAAATGCTTCCACATTCCACGCTTCCCGATTCGGATACTTTACTTCCAAATATCCAAATGGAAATTCCCGTTCTGCAACTTCCGGTTCCATTCTGATTACCATTTGCGGCCTCCTGTTTCCCCTATATTCCATAACATTTATAAATTTATATTTTGTTTACACCAGCTTCTGTTTCACGAATCTCAAAAATATCATCCAGCCACAGCTTCTTTTCCACGATCTGTATGCTCCGCAAAACAGGATCCAACTTTGCCACCATGCCGGTTACCTCTATATAATTGCCACCCTCGAAGCGACTGTCTTCATCCTCTTTAAAATAAACAACTGTAATCATGGGGTGTTTACCCGCTTGCAGTTCACTTTCTATTTTCCTAAGCTGCTCATCCAGCTCTTCCTTGGATTCCTCAGATAATTCTATCCGCGGTACTACTTTTTTCTGTTTTAAAGCAATTGCCGCTTCATATCCTTTCAAAGCCGCAAAAGGAGAAAATATCTTAGCCCGGTCTGACATGGACATACGGGGATGTTTCACAGTATCAAATGTTTTTAATGGATATTCCATCTCTATCATATCATCATATTCATGTTCCATCTACTATGCTTTATGTCCCCCGATCTGATTATTTCGTTCCACTGTGGTTGCGCCTTCTTCCAGATTCATGCCCTTTAAAATTGCGTTCTTGCCATATTTTTTCTTAATGCTGAGCATGGCTTCCTGTATCTTTCGTTCTTTTTCCAATTCCACCGGATCTGTAAATAAGTCAAACTGCTCATAGCCATCCGTCACCAGGTTATTAGCTGTAATAGTAACTCTTCTCACAAATAGCTTCGGATCTACAATTTTATCATAAAGTGCCAAAACTGCTGCCATAATTTTCCTGGTACTGCTGCTGTGTGCACCCAGATTTGCCGTTCCATGGGCAGATTTCGGTACGATTCTTCCATAAAAATCCTGTGTCAAAGCACCCTGATAGCTGCCATCATCCACCACGCCTCTGTCATATCCCAGTGATAATGTCAGACCATCCGTTTTCTGTCCCTTATCTACCAGATCCAGTACCACCAGATCAGTCATCTCCTGCACAATAATCCTTGCCTTTTTATAATCATACGGACATCCCAATACCTGTCCGGAAGAGATACAATTGGTATCCGGCTTATAGGCTTTAATCTCCTGCATACCGCAAGGCTCATATCCCCAAGCATGATCGATTAACAGTTCTGCATCGATTCCAAACATTTTATATAATACATCCTCACCATGTACCGACATACGGGCAATATCGCCCATGGTATACATTCCGCTTTTCTCCAGACGACTGGCAATACCCCTTCCCACTCTCCAGAAATCAGTAATCGGTCTGTGATCCCATAGCTGTTTTCGGTAGGTATATTCGTTCAGTTCTGCAATCCTGACTCCATGTTCATCCGGTTTTACACGTTTTGCCATAATATCCATGGCTATCTTACATAAATACAGATTTGACCCAATGCCGGCAGTCGCCGTAATCCCTGTTTTTTCCAGTACATCATGAACCATACGAGACGCCATTTCTGCCGCCGATACCTGATAAAGATTCAGATAATCAGTCACATCTATAAAACACTCGTCAATACTGTAGACATGAATATCTTCCGGACTTACATATTTCA
This sequence comes from Lachnospiraceae bacterium, assembly GCA_028693705.1. Taxonomy (GTDB): domain Bacteria; phylum Bacillota; class Clostridia; order Lachnospirales; family Lachnospiraceae; genus JAQUUX01. The sequence goes on from JAQUUX010000107.1 coordinate 4,728, forward strand.
AATAAGTCGCATAGATATTGGCAGACACTTCTATATAAAGAGCCATCTGAGGTGGTGCAATGATAAATTCCAGTTCTTTGCCTGTTTGTTCCTTAACCTGCCTCGCCTTCTGATTTACCTCAAACAATCGGGCTCTTCCAGGTATGCCATAAGCTTTTAAAGAAGGGGAAACAGCAAGACATATGGTTTTCTCCGTTCTGGTAGGGTCCGCCACTACCAGATTGGTCGTCAGAGGATCTAAGCCTCTCTCCACACACTCCACAGAAGCATAGAATGACTTCAGATCAATTGCGATATAAGTATGCTCCTTTGTCTTCTGCTGTGTGTATGTCATCTTGTCTATGCTCCTCTTACCAAAACATATGTTTGTTTTTTATTATTCTATCATATGTTTCCCCTATTTCTCCATATATATTTTGGCAGATTGAAACTAAATTTACTACTTTATTCGACAGATGACCTCTCCTTTACATACATTACCAGAGACTCAATATTTTTTTGATCTGCATGATCAAAGGAAGTGCCCAGATACTCTGCCATAAACTGTTCTTGGGCCGTTTTTTCTTCTTTTTTGGCAGTTGCTTTCTTTAAATTCTTCAGCATCCCTTTCACCAGGAAATTCAGCTTTTCAAAGCGAAAACCTCCTTCCATGTAAAAGAATGGAATACCTTCCAAATGATTTTCTTTTTGCATGCTCTCTACATCCACGATATTTCCCGGTGTTGCTCCCACTGCAAATACTACCAAATTCTTCGGATTCCATTTTCTGATTTTCTCCAGACCGCTCACCATATTTCCCATGATCCAGCCACCGAAAATAACCAATTCTGCTTCTCCCACAGATTTTTCTGGCGCATGTTTCACATCAATTGCTTCACACCCAAGACTCTCTGCAATCCATTCGGCATACTGTCTGGTAAAACCCGTGGAACTCTGATAAATTACGATTGTTTTCATTTTACGTCCCTCTCCTCTTTGATACACCTTAGTTGTTCATCCAGCTTCATAAATGTCTGCACGGTAATCGCCAGGCTTTCCGGGTCTACCGTAGAAAAAAGTTTCTCCATATGATGCTCGCTTACTGCTTCATGCTCTCTTGCAAAATTCTCTGTTTTCTCAGTTACCATAATGCGCTGCTTTCGCTTATCCACCTCATCCGGTACAAATTTCACATAGCCTGTTTTTTCTAATTTGAGCAACATTTGTTTCACATTCTGGTGTGAACTCCCCAGCATATCTGACAATTCCTTTAACGTGGGTGCCTTCTCAAACAGGCGAATACAATTTAAGACAAAACATTGCTTCCAACTGATCTCCTGAAAAATACTGTCCCCTACCGATTGAAACAAATTGGTAAATTCATTCAGCAATCCGACCAAAAAATATCTCTGATCCATATTCTTCAAGTCAACACCGTTTTCCGTGATATCTGTAAATTGATATTCCATTCTTTCCCTCCCGATTTCCCGTGATTTCAAAGTATACACGCAAAAAGGTAATACATTACCTATATTGGTAATATATTACCTTTATTTGCCTTTGTCAATAAAAAAGCACTTATTACGTTACCTTGGCAACGAAAAGTGCTTTTAATAAAATGATATGATTTTCTTATCTACACGCCCATTTTTCCAATGAATCAGCTAAAGCCTCTATTTCCGTAAAAGAAAGGACTTTAATACATCTTGCAACCTTCTCAATCGAATCCCCTTCTTTTAACATAGCAAGTGCTGTTTCCGAAGCTACTTCTTTGGTTACTTCTTTAATTACTTCCTGTGCTGTTTTCTTCATGGCTTCCTGTTTTTCTTTTTCAAAAAGTTTCGATACTTTTGTCATCATAATCCACTCCTTCATTTGATTTGCCGTTTTCTCATCAATAATCTTGTCCGAGAACACCATAACGCCTGTCAGTAAAAAAATCTGTGTCCTTTCATCACGTATTTCTTTTGCCGCGGAAAACAGTTCCTTTATAACAGCTTTCTTTTGTTCCTTGCCTTCATAGGTAAGGGGCAATATTGCAAATTCCATTAATTCTTTATTTGTTAATGCCTCATTAGAATAAATCTTTCCCGTCAACCGTTCTCTAATTTCTTCAGAATTCAATTCTGATAAAAAAGCTTCTTCTATCGTTAACTGCACAGCTCCCACATCAAAAAATTCTTCTGTTTCATGTGGTTTCACATCCGCAGTATATAATACTATCATTCTAATATGTATTCGTTTTCTTTTCCGATAACGTTTTATAATGCGTATAACCTGAATCCGTGAAACTCACGGATTAATCATAGCAAGTCGCACAAAGTGTATTGTTCTCTTCGAAAGAAGTGTATATTGTGCGCTTGCCTGCTTTCAAATATCGTTTATTAAGCAGACGTTC
>JAQUUX010000108.1 GCA_028693705.1 Lachnospiraceae bacterium
AGTGTTGTTGAGAAAAATGGTGGTGGATTACAGGTACTCGCTGATGGTCAATCGACTGAAAGCAATAACAGAGATAAGGTGTTGAAGAATGCTGAACCAAATAGTGTTGCTCTTTAGTATAAAAATATTATCGGGATGAAGCGACTTGATAGACAAGCATTGGTGAAAGGAATGGATGTGGTTTATATCTACCATGACAAGGTGGATGAAGCTAGCCATACTTCGGACAGTGCTGTTTCCCTGCTTGTGATGATGCCATTACAGAAATCAAGAACTTGGTGCGTATTATTATCAATGAGTTTAGTGGTACAAATATCTACATCACAGCAGACCATGGATTCTTATACACATATAGTCCTCTTACCGAGGATGACAAAGTGGATAAAACCACTCCTACGGAACATGATGTGGAAATCGACCGCAGATACCTTATTACCAGAAAAGGTGCTACGCCAGATTACCTGTTGCCAGTGAACTTCCTGAGCGGACATACGGAATATGATGCGTTTGTTCCGCGAGAAAGTGTTCGCATTAAGAAAAAAGGCGGCGGCATGAATTTCGTGCATGGTGGTATCAGCCTTCAAGAAATGGTCGTTCCAGTGATTGATTATAAATATCTGAGAAGTGATTCAAAGGCTTATAAGAGAAATAGAGATAAGCTTGATACGAAACCAGTTACTGTAAATCTTCTTTCTGCCAGCCGTAAAATCAGTAATATGATATTCTCACTGAACTTCTACCAGAAGGAAGCAGTCAGCGACAACCGTAAAGCGGCAACCTATTTGTTGTACTATACAGATGCCAGTGGCAAGCAAATCAGTGATACACAGAAAATTATTGCAGATAAGACTAGCGATAACGGACAGGAAAGAACGTTCCGTTGCAGCTTTAACTTGAAATTTTTGAAATACAGTAATACAGACTGCTATTATCTTGTGATTGCAGATGAATCAGGATTGCAGTTGCCACAGCGAGAGGAATTCCAAATCGACATTGCATTTGCGGTAGATGAGTTTGATTTCTTTAGCTAAGGATAATATTAAGGCAAGAACAGTTTTAGGAAGCCTGCTAATAAAAAGTCAATAGGAAAATGAAATATTTTTACGATTGTGATTTTGGGCACAAATTTTAAACCGCCATATTTGCCGGTTTAAAGAGAAATGAAATTAGACTTGACTATTGCTCTAAACTACGGATGCATTCTTTGACTTTGCCGTAATAGATACGCAGGAACTTATTAGCACCAGCTGTCATGTAGACGTAGTAAGGCTTTCCTTCGGCACGTTTCTTGGCGAGAAACTGATATACCTTATCATTTTCAGGAGCCGTTTGAAGCAGTGTGGACATGATTTGAAACAAAGTCTTTCTAAGACGGCTGGAACCGCATTTAGATGCTTTATTACTCTTTGAATTATGGGAGCCAGACTGATCCACACCTGGATCTACTCCGGCAAATGCGGTTAATCCTTCGCGATGTGTGAAATTGGAAATGTCACCTATTTCTGCTATAAGCTGTGGACCAAAAGTTTTACCTACGCCATACATGCCCATTACCGTTGCGTATTCGGGCAGAGTAGAAGCAAGTTCATTCATCTTAGAACGCAGATCTTCTAAATGTGAAGAAGCAAGATTAAGCTGCTTAATACTTTGTTGAATAAGTAACTTATAAGAGGCTTCTTTTGGAAAAACAGCAATAAGGTCTTTGGACGCAAGAAATAGTTCCTCTGGTTTTGCTGGCTGGAAATTATAGTGATGCTTTTTACAGAAAGCCTGATAGCGTTCCGTAAATGCTTTTAGTCCAATTTTACGGACACAATCCACATGCCAGAATGAGTAAGCATAATCTACCCATTTTTCACTGCCATCGTCGCGGATAGGGCTGTCAAAGAGTTTATTGACACCAGGATATGTATTATCCAATAGTGCAATCAGGTTAGCCTTTGCGGCAACCTTTTGCTTCATAAAGAAGCTGAATTGTGAGTTTAAAGTTTTTAATTGAGTACGTGTATTATCCATACTTGAATATTGTCGCAGTTCTAGCCAGTTGTCAAGAGTGTAACGTGCAATCTTCTTTGCATCAGCAGGGTCTGATTTGACCTTACGGATGGAATTATTGCCAAAGTTCTTGATTAGGTGTGGATTGACGGCACTGACAAACAAACCGGCTTCAGAAAGAGTTTTTACCACTGGTTCATGATAACGCCCAGTGCATTCCAAAACAACTCGGATTTCACCTTCCAGACTGCCAATGTATTTGGCAAGCTCGTCCAGTTCGTTGGACGTATGATTTACATTAAAGGGTTTACGAACAATAACACCTGCGGGTTGCAGGACTGCAACGGTGCTCTTGCCTTTTGATACATCAATACCCACTGCGTTGTACATTCTCGTACCTCCAAAAGTGAATTTGCATGGTGTCCAGCTATTTCTCATTGCTTATTCAATCTCCTGGGGTATCAAACGGACGTGCATAGGGCAGTCCAACCTGCATAAATCGAACGGCTGCAAATGATAGGCTGGCTGACTGGCTTCCTAACGGACGTCACAGAGTCCAAGGAGAAATATGTCAGACCGATACCTCATCATTGTACAGCTTTAGCAATAAGAGGGATAGAACCCAACTGGATGTTGGGGTATCTAAACCCTATACTTATATATTAGGAGGAGCCAGATAGAATGAATAATGAAACAATTAGATCCATGCTTACAATGGGAGAAACCGTAGCAGTTGAATTTAAACGCTGCGGAAATGGGATAGAAACAGATACCTACGAAACAGTATGTTCATTTTTGAATCGGTTTGGTGGAGACATTTTTATGGGTGTATTAGATGATGGTACTGTAGTTGGTGTGCCTGAAAAATCTGCTCCAGATATGGTAAGGAATTTCATAAGTGTGGTAAGTAATCAGGCTTTATTTTCTCCTACAATATATCTGGCTCCCGAAATTGTTAAATACACTGATGGACATACAATTATTCATGTTCATATTCCGCCTAGTGCAGAAGTTCATAGTTATAAGAAAATTATCTATGACCGTGTAGATGATGCAGATGTTAAAGTTACTGCTACAAGTGCCATTGCACAGATGTATATAAGAAAACAAAATATATTTACAGAAAGAAAGATTTATCCACATGCCGATATGAGTGATTTGCGCCTGGATTTATTCCCTAAAATACGGTTGATGGCGAAGAATAATAATCCGAACGGAAAGCATTCGTGGTCAGAAATGAGCGACGAAGAATTATTAAAAAGTGCGGGTCTTTATGGACATGATGTTGCAACTGGTGAGAATGGTTTAAATCTGGCTGCAATTATGTTACTTGGTAAGGATGACGTGATTTTAAACGTAGCGCCCGCTTATGTGACGGATGCAATTGTTCGTAAAGTCAATATAGATCGTTATGATGACAGAGAGGTCATAAAGACAAATTTAATAGAAAGCTATGAGCAACTTTTGGAGTTTGGAAGAAAGCACCTTCTTGATAAGTTCTTTTTAGAGGATACAATAAGACAGAGTTTGAGAAATACAATTGTTCGTGAAATGGTAGCAAATACATTAATGCACAGAGAACTGACCAGTAGCTATACTGCGAAATTTGTAATTGAAAAAGACCAGATGTACGTAGAAAATGCAAATCGAGCGTTAAAGAGTGGTTATATTACACCGGATAATCTGGAACCAAATCCTAAAAATCCAATTATTGCATCCTTTTTCCGAAATATAGGTTATGCAGATCAATTGGGTTCTGGAGTTAGAAATCTGTTTAAATATACAAAATACTATTCAGGAAAAGAACCAGAATTTGTTGAAGGAGATGTATTTAAAATTATTGTTCCTTTGGATGACGCATATTCGTATGATTATGAATCAAAAGATAAACAAAATGAAACAGCAACGGAATCGAAGGAACCCAAAGTTGCAACTAAGGAATCAAAAGTTGCAACTAAGGAATCTAAAGCAGACCATAAACTTAATGAAAATGAAAATAAAATTTTAGATGTATTAGAAAAATATCCACAAAGCACGCAGAAAGAGATTTGTGAAAAGACGCAAATTCCGTTATGGTCAATAAAACGTATTCTCCCTGATTTACAAGAAAAGGGCATACTTGTAAGAAGCGGAGGTAAACGCTTTGGCATATGGAAGATACAAAGGTAATTACAGGAGAATGCAATGGATGAATTTAGAGAAAATGAAGATGCTAGACTGATAATAAGAAATAAACTCTGGCAGAACTTTAACGGCAAGATTGTCCGCAAAGATCTTACAAAGAAAATCAAGGAAGGGGCCAATGTGCCTGTTTATGTCCTTGAGTTCCTGCTTGGTCAATATTGCAGTTCTGATGATGACGAGGTCATTGAACTGGACGTACAGAATGTAAAGCGAATTCTGGCGGACAACTTTGTCCGTCTGGATGAAGCACAGAAGATATTATCCATGTTGCGCCAGCGTGGAAGCCACACCGTTATTGATAAAATCACGGTCAATTTGAATATTAAAAAGGACTGCTATGAAGCAGAGTTTTCTAATCTCGGCCTAAAAGCAATACCTATTGGTGAGGAGTATCCGACCAAATCTGATAGGCTTCTCTACGGTGGTATCTGGTGCATCGTGCAGCTGGATTATGAGTATGTAGAAGAGGATAAGAAAAATGGTACACCGATTCGCATCCGCAAGTTGACTCCAATCCAGATGCCGCATGTGGATATTGATGAGTTGAAAAATGGAAGAAAATCATTCACAAAAGATGAATGGATAGATATTCTGCTTCGCTCCATTGGTATGGAACCGGATGAGTTACAGTGCCGGGAAAAGTGGTTGCTGCTGGCCCGTATGCTGCCACTGATAGAAAATAATTTCAATTTGTGTGAATTAGGACCCCGTAGTACCGGAAAATCACACTTATTCAAAGAGATTTCACCTAACAGTATTCTGGTATCCGGTGGACAGACTACGGTTGCAAACTTGTTTTATAACAGGGGAAGAAAGAGCGTGGGGTTGGTCGGACTCTGGGATTGTGTTGCCTTTGATGAGGTAGCAGGTATCAATTTCAAAGATAAAGACGGCATCCAAATCATGAAGGACTGCATGGCTTCTGGCGCCTTCGCCCGTGGCAAGGAAGAAAAAACTGCCTCTGCCTCTATGGTGTTTGTTGGCAATATCAATCAGAGCGTGGATGTTCTATTAAAGACTTCTAGCCTCTTTGATCCGTTTCCACCAGAAATGGGTACTGACACAGCATTCCTCGACCGTATGCATTGCTACATACCAGGCTGGGAGATACCGAAATTCAGACCGGAACATTTTACCGATGACTACGGTTTTATCACAGACTATCTGGCGGAGTTTATCCGTGAACTTCGCAAAGAACAATACGGAGATGCTCTCGACAAGTATTATCACCTTGGCAAAAACCTCAACCAACATGACACCATCGCTGTCAGAAAGATGGTCGGCGGCTTCCTGAAGCTGGTTTATCCGGACGGAGTATTTACCAAGGAAGAACTGGAAGAAGTGCTGCAGCTTTCGCTGGAGATGCGTCGCCGTGTCAAAGAGCAGCTCAAGAAGCTGGGCGGCATGGAATTTTACGATGTCAACTTCTCCTATATCGACAACGAGACATTCGAAGAACATTATGTTTCCGTACCGGAGCAAGGTGGCGGCAAACTGATACCGGACGGTATCTGCAATCCGGGTCAGGTCTATACCGTATCACAGGGCAAGTCGGGCATGATTGGCGTATTCCGTTTGGAAAGCCAGATGCTGCAGGGAAGCGGAAAGTTCGAGCGTACAGGTATCGGCTCCGACCGGGAATGCAAGGAAGCTACGAACACAGCATTCAATTTCCTGAAAGCGAATGGAAATCGCATCAGCGGTTCCATCAGCACCACGATGAAGGATTACATCACCAACTATCAGGATTTACAGGGAATTGGTATGACAAGCAAATTGGCGCTGCCTACCCTTATTGTACTATGTTCCATTGCGCTTGGAAAGCCTGCATTGGGGGCATTGGCTGTGCTGGGTGAAATCAGTATCAGCGGAACACTTATAAAAGCAGAAGAACTCGCTAACTCCCTGCAGGTATGCATGGACAGCGGTGCTAAGAAGGTACTGATACCAGCAACATCGATGGTGGATTTCGCCACAGTACCGCCAGATTTGATGAGCGCATTTCAGTTGATTCCGTACCAGAGTGCGGAGGATGCGGTATTTAAGGCATTGGGGGTGGAATAATATGTGGAAAGATAGTGAAACAGAACTTGATTTTTTAGATTATGATTATTTGATACAGACAATTCAGAGCATCATAAAAGATAATGCGCTTCTCCCGGCTAGCATTGGTGTTTATGGCGATTGGGGGAGCGGTAAATCTAGTCTTATGTATATGTGTAAGGAACGCTTAGAAGCAGAAGATAAAAATGTAAAGTGCCTTGTATTTAATGGATGGCTGTTTGAAAATTATGAAGATGCCAAAACTGCAATACTGGGTTCAATACTTGATGAGATAAGCCAAGAAGAAAGATTATCAGATAAGGCAAAGGACATCATAAAAGGTTTATATAAGAGCGTGGACAAATTTAAATTGATGAAAGGTGCTTTAAAATTTGGCACGGATGTGTTCCTTACTGGTGGTATTGGAACAATACTTGGAATTACTACCAATCAAATAATAAAGAAAGCACAAAGTGCTACCGAAGATGCTGATTTGGAAAAAGTACAGAATTCGATTTCGGATGAATTAAACAATAAGGAGCTTCGTGAAGATATTAGAAAATTTCAGAGAGAGTTTTCTGAACTTCTTGATGAATCAAAAATAAGTCGATTGGTTGTTTTTGTGGATGAACTTGACAGATGTCGACCAGATACTATCCTTGATACATTG
>JAQUUX010000035.1 GCA_028693705.1 Lachnospiraceae bacterium
CATAGTATACCTTTCGGAGCGCACAAAGTCAATTGTAGCGCTATTTTTGCGCCCAAAAATTACGAAAGGAGTGTTACTATGGCTACTGCAAAGAAGCTACCATCTGGATCATGGCGTTGTCTGGTTTACGACCACACAGAAAAAATATGGGATGAAAAAAAGCAAAAGAACGTGGCTCACAGAGTTTACAAATCTTTTACCTGTGATGACCCAACTCCTGCTGGGAAAAGAGAATGTGAACGTCAAGCTGCAGAATTTGCCGTCACCAAAGGAAACGAATCCGGCACAAGCAGAATCTTATTTAAAACTGCAATTGAAAGATACATATCATCGAGAGCTGATGTGCTGTCTGCCAGTACGATCAGGGAATATAAAAGAAGTCAGAAAAAAGATTTCGGAGCAATCAACGATTTTTTTATTGGAGACATCACCCAGGAGATGGTGCAGAACCTTATAAACAATAAATCCAGTACATGCAAGCCAAAGACCGTAAGAAATTTACACGGCCTGCTATCAGCGGTAATGAAAAAATACCGTCCATCATTTTCGTTGCACACGACCCTACCACAGAAAATACGTCCTGATCTTTATATACCGGTTGACGATGAGGTAAATACTCTACTTGATATGGAAATGGATGACGATCTGCGAATTGCGATCCTTCTGGCCGCTTATGGACCCATGAGACGATCAGAGATATGTGCACTAAAAGCCAGCGACATAAAAGACGGAACAGCTCACGTTCACAACGCAATGGTTTTAGACGAAAACAATGAATGGATCATAAAGACAACGAAATCATTTGCCGGAGACAGGGAGATACCGCTCCCAAACTTCGTTATTGACGTAATAGGGGCACGAAAGGGAAGAATTATACATTTATACCCCAGCAACATTTCAGACCGATTTGGAGACCTCATAGCGGCATCTGGATTGCACCACTTCCGTTTCCACGACCTGCGTCACTATTGTGCATCTACTCTCCACGCGAATGGAATGCCTGATGCGTATATCATGCAGCGTGGCGGTTGGGAAAGCGATGTAGTATTAAAACAGATCTACCGGCATGCATTATCAGATCGTGCCAAGGTCGAAAATGATAAAGCAAATGCGTATTTTACCAAAATGAATGCAACACGAAATGCAACACAAAAAAACAGACCCCAGTAAATACTGGGGTCTTGGCATGCGGATAACAGGACTTGAACCTGCACGGTCTCCCACTGGTACCTAAAACCAGCGCGTCTGCCTATTCCGCCATATCCGCTTACTACCTATTATAATATATGCTTTATCATAAAAAAAGCACCTTTTGCCGCTGTACAACAAAAGATGTTTTTAGAAATGAGACACGGGGGATTCGAACCCCCGACAACCTGATTAAAAGTCAGGTGCTCTACCAACTGAGCTAGTATCCCATATCAAACTGGGCTAACCAGATTCGAACTGGTGAATGCAGGAGTCAAAGTCCTGTGCCTTACCGCTTGGCGATAGCCCACTACATGCACCATCAATGCCCTGTTTAAAAAGGTGGGTAAAGGGACTCGAACCCTCGGCCTCCAGAGCCACAATCTGGCGCGCTAGCCAACTGCGCCACACCCACCGTATTTCTTGAGAACAGCGCTTTCCGCCATTCAAATGTGCTCGAAGGGATTCGAACCCCCGACCCACGGCTTAGAAGGCCGTTGCTCTATCCAACTGAGCTACGAACACATATAGACAAAACAATCCTAATTGCATACAATACTGTGACCATATTCTATGCTAAAAAAGGATTAAGCGGGTGATGGGAATCGAACCCACGTATTCAGCTTGGAAGGCTGATGTTCTACCATTGAACCACACCCGCAAATAATAAACGGAAATATTAAGAATAAACAAATCGGGGTGACAGGATTCGAACCTGCGACCTCCTGGTCCCAAACCAGGCGCTCTAGCCAAGCTGAGCCACACCCCGATATTTCACACGACTATTGGATGTCCTTCAGCCGTGACGCAAGACATATTATATAATAACGTTTTTATGATGTCAACTTATTTTTTTGATATTTTTTTATGTTTTTGATATTTTTTTATGTTTTTTTAAAACCTTTTTTAGTCCTTTCGATACATAATAAATCAAATAAAATTTAAAGTAAAATGTGCTTCTCCATTCTTGTCTAATTCCATAATAATATAGGAAGGTTTTCTGCCTTCCTGTCTTGGATATGACATACTACCCGGATTCAGTGCGATCACATCGTCTTCTAAATCAACGACCGGTCTGTGGGTATGTCCATATATCACAATATCGACGCCCCGGCTCCTGGCCTCCTCTTTAATCTCTTCATTTCCCATGGCAACATGATAGGTATGACCATGCGTTACCCATACCTTATAATCGCCCACCATAAATTCACACTCACTTGGTAAATCAGAAAAGAAATCATTATTTCCCGTTACCATCTGTGTGGGGCAGCCGGCAGCATCAGCAATTTCATATTCGCTGCCTTCGGCATCCCCGCAATGGATCAGTAAATCAATGGGGGCAACACGTTCCAGTAATTTATACAGGCTGTCATTATGCCTGTGCGTATCACTTACAATTAAAATCTTCATGCTATCACCATTATATTCTCTTTAGTAATTCCACTTGCATAGCCCGCAGTGCTTTTCCCCTATGGCTGACTTCATTTTTTTGTTCAGCAGTTAATTCTGCTGAGCTTTTACCGTATTCCGGCAAGAAGAAAATGGGATCATAGCCAAATCCGCCTTCTCCCCTGCTCTCATAACCAATAATGCCTTCCATAATACCGGTTGTAGTCAAAACCTCTCCATCAGGCATAGCTGCTGCAATAGCACATACAAATCGAGCCGTTCGTTTATCATCTGGTACCCCTGCCAGTTTTTCTATGAGCTTCTGATTCTTAATCTCATACGGCGTGTCATGCCCCATGTAGCGAGCAGAATAAACACCGGGTTCTCCATTTAGATAATCAATTTCCAATCCGGAATCATCACCCAAAACAATAGCATCAGTATATTCTGCCACTGTTTTTACTTTTATAATAGCATTTTCTGTAAATGTTTTTCCGTTTTCTTCAATGTCAACTGCAATGCCGGCTTCTTTCATTGTCAGGACTTCCACATCCATATCTGCAAGAATGGCTTTGATTTCCCGGATTTTTCCGGCATTCTCTGTTGCGAATACAATCCTTTTCGTCATTTCTTTTGTTTCGTCCTTTCAAAACTCTATTTATTCGATTATTGACAGGCTCACATAACTATGAATCTTCCATATTACTGGTAATATGATTGTAATGCTGTCATGATACCCTCAGCTGCCAGTTTCTGATAACTTTCCTCCTGCAGTAATTCTGCTTCTTTTCTGTTAGACATGTACCCCAGCCTGAGATCTGCTGATGGTATTTTAAGTTTTCTCAATATGGAATTTTCTTCACAGGGAAGAATACCATTTGCTTTTTCCCGCAATACAGTCACTACATTTCGTTCTAACAGATCCGCCAATTCCTGATTTCCAAACTGTGGTATAAAATAATCCGGATCATAATAAGAAACGACACCATATTTTGCTGTATCTGTGTGCTCCAGTACACCAAGTTTAATATAAAGATCCGCGCCTGTTTTTTCTACCAGCTCCATAGTCTGCTCAACATCGGCTGCTGTTTTATCCTGGCGTACAAAATAAGCTCTGATATCTGTCTGGTTCAGACTATTTCGAAGTTTTTCTGCAACTTCCAGTGAAACATCATCAGCTGACGGATCGATTACAACAATCCGCTCATACATATCTTTTGGGTGTACGAACTCTATATACAGTTGATTCTTTTCCAGAATACTACGATATTCATAAATATCTGTCAATTGAAATTTGAGACAAAAACTTCCGTTTTTACTGGTAAATCTTCCGTCAGAAACATGTGTTGCATCTCCTGTGATTTCATGTGTAGGAAAGAAACCGCTCTCCAGTCCCTGTATTTCAATCCAGAGTTCATGATCCATGTAATGATTTTCAATGGTAACATCTTCCGCTTTAATAGTTTCAGTCAGCGGAATGATCAAATATTTGGAATCCGCCACCGCGCTACCAAATGAAAGTTTTTTCCCATCTGCCACAGTCATACTGCTCTTGACCTGTCCTTGCTCCTGCGTAATATCAGTAATGACGATCTGTCTGTTTCCCGCATATACCAATACCATACACATAATAGCAACTGATAAGATCATCGCATACACAACTGTTCTTTTCATCAGCTGCTGCATAGATTATTTATCCTCTGTTCTTGGTCTTCTCGGTGGTTTTGGACCTAAAAACTGATAGTAATAGGTCTTCATCATACCATTATAAATTTTACGGTTTTTATCTGCTTTCTTTCCAATATCACGTTCAGCCTGTTCATATGCGGTGATCAAATACATGGACCACGCATCCAGCTTACTGTAACGTTCGCCAATGATCCGATATAATTCCGGTAAATCTGCTTTATCTTCCAAACGTTCCCCATAAGGCGGATTGGTAATAATAAAGCCATATTTCTTGGCGTGGGAAAGATCTTTTACACCTCTTTGCTGGAAATGAATCAGTTTATCAACTCCGGCAAGTGCTGCATTCGCCCTGGCAATAGACACCATTTCAGGATCCAGATCATATCCCTGAATATCAGTTTCCACAGATAAGTCCACCATTTCATTGGCTTCATCCATTGCATCATACCAGATTTTCTTACCTACAATATGATCCCAGTTCTGTGCAGTGAATTCTCTGTTCATACCAGGCGCCATATTTGCTGCCATCATGGCTGCTTCTATGGGAATGGTTCCACTTCCACAGAAAGGGTCTACCAGAATACGGTCAGCATGCCAAGGTGTCAGCATAATCAACGCAGCTGCCAGATTTTCGGCAATAGGTGCCTTTGCGGTCAGCTTACGATAACCTCTTTTATGTAATGACTCTCCCGTGGAATCTAAACCAACTGTTACTTCATCTTTCATCAAAAAGACGCGTATCGGAAAGCTTTCCCCGTCCTCCTTAAACCAATCCAGACCATAACTGCCTTTCAGTTTTTCAACCATAGCCTTTTTCATAATAGACTGGATATCAGACGGACTGAACAACTTGCTCTTTACGCTGGCTGCCTTGGCAACCCAGAATTTTCCATCCTTTGGAATATACTCCTCCCATGGTAATTTTTTTGTTCCTTCAAACAATTCGTCAAAGGTTTCTGCATGAAAAGATCCAACTTTAATCAGTATTCTTTCTGCTGTACGCAGAAAAATATTAGCACGGCAAAGTGCCTCCTCATCTCCGAAAAAAGTAATTCTTCCATCTTCCACTGCGGTAATATCATACCCCAGGTCAATAATTTCTTTTTTTAATACAGATTCCAGCCCAAAATGGCATGGCGCTATTAATTCAAATTTTCTCATATTCCTATATTAAAGCCCCATAAAATTTATGTCAATCAAATTGAAACGAAAAAGGGGACGCCCTTTAGGACGTCCCCATGTATTAAAATTCGTTGTCGTTGTTTCTGTTGCTGTTGCTGTCTTTGGATTTGTTCTGGTTGTTGCTGTTCTGATTGTTTTTCTGATTGTTCTGATTGTCATTATAACTTGGCATATTTTTTTCCTCCATTGGGGTTTTATTTGTTACAGGAATATTGTGTCCCCGAAAAGAAGAATTTATTCTGCTCTTTTTATTTTTTAATCATTTTCTAATTCATTCCAAAAATTTGTAAATTGCGGTAACACAGGCGCATACCAGCAATACCGGCATCAGCCACCATAGCAGATACACAAAAGCTACTATTATTAAAACCACTACCGCAATAATAATTCCCGCCGTCAGCCACAACATCATCCGACTTTTCAAACTGCCGCCGGTAAATCCCGATTTAGAAAAACCAATTTTCTCCCAAAAACTATTTTTCTTATAAGTAGTTCCATTTTCATGAAACCCGCCGTCATCATTTGTATATCCCGTTCCGTAAGCCGCTCTCTCACTTTGATCCTGCGCCTTCTCAGCCTCAATAATAGATCTGGCGATCAATCTGGGATCACCAAGAAGTTCCATGATCTCAGTTTCGCTATAGCCGGAACGAATTTCCATATTTATATAGTTTTCATAATATCTGATATTATCACTGATTACCATCTCATTGACTCTTCCAGTCAAGAAGGCTCTCAATGAATCCAGAAATTCATATTTGTTCATATCGCTCCAATCATGATACACATAGGAAATTTTTCTCATCCCCCATTGATTGGAATTGTAGCATAGAGACTTTGCGGCGTAAATCCTATCAGCACTTCTTTCAGAAAAATTTTATATTTTGGTTACTTTCAAGTAATTAATTACATTAACGGACCAAATAACCTGCACACTCTGCCAATTGACCGTTCCAAAAGAGGAATGGACTTATAATACATCATATCCACCCGCTGACATTTTCCCAATGTATTTCGAAAATCATCTTCGATATCCTGTATGACAGGATTTTCGTGGAAATAAGTAGCATTTTCAAAATGATGATAAAAGCTGCGGTAATCCAGATTGACTGATCCCACAACTGCTTTTTCATGATCTGAAACAAAAACCTTGGAATGGACGAATCCGGGTGTATATTCATAAATCCCCACTCCTGCATTCAAGAGTGTTGGATAGAAAGTTCTGGAAATACTAAAAATGGTCTTCTTATCCGGAATATGGGGAACGATCAGTTTGACATCAACTCCACGCTTTGCTGCAAAAGTCAAGGCATTTACCATGCCATCATCCACGATAAAGTACGGAGTCATAATATGAACATAATCCGTTGCCGTATTCAGTATAAACTTATATACATTTTCTGCGGATAACTCTCCATCCATGGGTTCGTCTGCATAGGGAATGACAAATCCACCTTTGCGCATCGTAAGATCCTGATCCGCTGCTTCCTGCTCTTCTATTTTCAAATATTGGTTATAATCCTCCGGTTGCTGCTTTCCGGCTGCATCCTCCGGTTCTATATCAGCTTTTGCCACATTCCACATCTGTAAGAACATTACCGTATAGCTGTTTACCGCAGGGCCCGCCACTTTTACTGCGCAATCCTTCCAATGTCCAAAACGCTCTATCCGGTTCATATATTCATCAGCTAAATTGATACCGCCATTATATCCTACACGCCCATCTATCACGCAAATTTTCCTATGATCCCTGTTATTTTGATGGGTAGACAATAACGGCATGATCGGAGAAAAGATTTTAGCTTTTATTCCATATTGTTCCAATTGTTTTTGATATTTTCCGGGTAAATTAATGAGCATGTTGGTACCATCATATAAAACTCTGATCTCCACACCCTCTGCTGCTTTTCGCTTCAAGACATCTAAAACACCATCCCAAACACTTCCCTTGGCAATGATAAAATACTCCATAAAAATAAAGTGCTTTGCCTTTTCCAGCTCTGCAATCAGGTCAGGGTATAAATCATCCCCCAGTGGAAAATATTTAGCAGTACAATTTTCATATACAGGATAATTTCCTGCAAATCGTAAATAAGAAGAAAGTGTTTTTAATTCCGGATTTTTGAATGCGTTTTTTTCTGTAGTATGAGACTGTTTATAGTATTTACGAAAAGCGAGACGTTGATCCAACATCTTTTTACGTAAACCGATAGAACCCACATTTAAGTGTATGTAAAGGTACAGCAGGGCTCCCAGCATTGGGAATATACAAATAGGAATGATCCAGGTCAGTTTAAAGTTTGGATTATCATCACTGTTAATAATAAAAATAACCAGCATATAGCCAACGATTGCCATGCCGTACAGCAAATACGGAAAGTACTGTCCCAGCCACAAAAATCCAATAACGGTTACAAATAATTGCAGCAAAACCAAAAGAATAGTTACCATAGCCCTGCTAAATGCAACCTTCCAGAAAATATTTTTTGTTTTGTTCTTCATACGCTCACTACTCATATTATAAACTCACCATCCGTATCAAATAAGCTTATTATAGCACAAAACTTCATGTCCTAATGCCATCTTTCATGCTATAATAAATCCATGCAAGGAGGATCCGTCATGAACGAATATATGTCCATTGGAAAGGTTGCCAAATTAAAAAATGTCAGCATAAAATCGCTTCGATATTATGATTCCATTGGAATCCTGAAGCCTGCTTTCGTAAATATTGAAACTAATTATCGTTATTATACCAAGGACCAGCTCTATCTGCTAGATGCCATTAGTCTCTGTATCAAATTGGGTATCCCATTAAAAGATCTGAAAAAATATGTGCAGGGAGATTCCATTAATTTACAGGAGCTTCTCTATGATGGAAAAGTTCGTGCAGAACAGCAGATCCTGGAAATCCGTGCAAATCTGGAACTTTTGCAAAACACACTTCAAAATATGGCGCTTACTACGGGTCTTGTAAAGATACCTGCCAGTACAAGAGCAGCTATTCCAGCCAAGAAAAACACAGAAGAAACCTCTGCATTTATGTTGCCACAAATCTGTCGTCACCTGTTAATGGTACCTTTAGATCCGGAGACAACACCTAAATATTATGGCCAGTTTATTTTAAAATTATTTGTCTGTGCGCAGCAGCTTGGTTTGCAAGCCTCCTACCCATCCGGTGTTCTCTATGAATACACCGGTCATGGAATAGATCGTTTTATGTTTCTGTTACTCTCCAATATAAAAGATATTCCTGCACACTTAGAAAATATACAGGATAATCCTCAGGGGGTCTGTGTACGTGAATTGCCCGCAGGTACTTACCTGTCCAGTGAATTAACGGAACATCTCGACTTTGATAAATTACCTAAAAGCTCGCCATTGGAATTATTTTCAACGGATGTGGAACATGAGGATCTGGAAACAGCACCTTCATGGTTTTTGGAAATTGACGTGATGGATTCAGTACAAAAGGCAAATGGAACGCAGTTTCAATTAGAATATTATCTTCTTTGAAATAAAAAAGGCTTCTGGAGATATCTCCAAAAGCCTTTTCTTTACGCGTGCGACAGGATTCGAACCCACGACCTTCTGGTCCGTAGCCAGACGCTCTATCCAACTGAGCTACGCACGCATCTCATAAAGCAATTCATCCCGCAAGATAAATTCTTTATACGAGTTTTAGCAACTCAACGGATTTGATTATATCGGATATATATTTTTTTGTCAAGTTCCATTTCCATATTTTATGACACTATTTATCCTGCATAATATCATCAATTTTATGTCGGTCAATTGCCCGCAGTCTCTTCAAATGCGGATATCATAGGCCGCTCCCTGCTATCATGAAATCTTCTGTTTATATAATTTTTTGTAATTTTCACTACAGTTTTCGATAATACTAATACGCCAATCAAATTTGGTATCGCCATAAGGCCGTTAAAAGTATCTGAGATCTCCCATGCAAGATTCAGATTCATAGTAGCTCCTACAACGATCATTCCCACAAATAATATCTTATAAATATATGTCGTTCCTACCCCAAACAGATACTCCCATGCCTTTGTACCATAATAGCTCCAGCCGATAACAGTGGAAAAAGCAAAAAAGAGAATGGCCAAAGCAATAAAAACACTTCCTAAATTCACATTTCCTACATGATACAGCCTGCCAAAAGCTTCTGCTGCCAGAGCTGACCCCCTGTTTGAAGATAATAAAATACCTGTCTGCAAATCCATAACGCCTGCCGACAGGATAGCAAATGCGGTAAGACTACATACAAGAATAGTGTCTGCAAACACCTGGAATATCCCCCACATGCCTTGTATCACCGGTTCCTTTACATTAGATGCGGCATGCACCATAACAGATGATCCAAGACCTGCTTCATTCGAGAAAATTCCTCTCTTAAATCCCCAGGTAACAGCATTTTTTACAGCGATTCCCGTTGCTGCACCACCTACTGCTCTGATACCAAAAGCAAAGTGAATAATGGCTCCAAATACTGCACCCGCCTGTTCTATATTTGACAGAAATACCAGAGACGCCAGCACTACATAACAGACTAACATGAAAGGAACAAATTTTTCTGTCACACCGGCTATTCTCCTGATACCGCCTACAATAACCAGACCGGCAAGAAACATCAGGATAACTCCCGTAGTTTTTCTGGGAATATCAAATACCAGTTCCATATTATCAGCAATGGTATTCATTTGACTCATATTGCCGATACCAAAAGATGCCAGGATACAAAAAAAAGCAAACAAACCGGCAAGCTTTTCTCCCAGATATTTACAACCTGGTCTGGCACCTAATCCATCCCTAAGATAATACATGGCACCGCCCGACCATTCCCC
This sequence comes from Lachnospiraceae bacterium, assembly GCA_028693705.1. Classification (GTDB taxonomy): domain Bacteria; phylum Bacillota; class Clostridia; order Lachnospirales; family Lachnospiraceae; genus JAQUUX01. Next base: position 10,308 of record JAQUUX010000035.1, read on the forward strand.
ATGTCGGTTTCGTCTCCGGTAATAGATTCCCAGCACATTCTCTGCGTAACTGGTCATCATACCAAACAATGCTGATATCCACATCCAGAACACTGCCCCCGGTCCCCCGGTTGTAATAGCAGCGGCAACTCCTGCAATATTCCCAACTCCAATGGAAGCAGCAAGTGCTGTACAAAGTGATTGAAACTGCGAGATTGACTTCTTTTCCCCAGCCTCACGTACGCCGCTCTCTTTTCTAAAAATCGCACATATGGTTTCCTGTGCCATCAGAGATGCCCTTCTAACTTGGAAAAAACCGGTTCTGACTGTAAGAAAAACGCCCGTGCCAAATATGAGCAGCAGCATGGGCGTTCCCCAGACAATTTCATTAATGCGGTCATTTAAGATTTCTATTATCTCTGCCATACAATTTTCCCTTCAGGTGGTTTCCCTTGGATAATTGTATTCGTAATAGATCCTTTTAATACTTTCTCTTAATTCGCAAATAACAAATCCAGTAAATTCCTACCTGCGCGCATATTGTATAGGCAATAATCTGTGCCAGATCTGCTTTTCCCATTGCTTCTAATATGATAACCAGAATCGCAGCCGCCAGATTATAATAATAGAAAGTCCACCTGCTTGCTTTTTCTGCCAAAAAACGGTTACGTTCATCAGAATTCATTACATTGATTTTCTCCGCATACTCTTCATTGGTTGAATAACGATGGAACTGTATCATCCTGAGGCCCGACAATATCAGGAATAACGTTCCCATACCGGTCCAGTAACTGTTCTGTTCCGGAAAGAAAATACCAATCAGAATACAGGTGATACCCAAAATCGCTACAACAATATATTTTATTTTCATTCTCTTCATACCATCCATGTTCTTCCAATCATTTCCTTTCTTTTTTTCATTAATTTCTTTGTTTCCCTTTTCATTTATATCCTCATTATTCATCATTGGGCATCCTCCTCATAGATAAATATCTCTTCAATTGACATTTGAAAAAAAGCTGCCAGTTTAAACGCCAGCTGGATAGACGGATTGTATCTGCCGTTTTCCAGTGAACTGATGGTCTGTCTGGACACTTGCAATACCTTGGCCAATTCATCCTGTCTCATGCCCCTGGCTGTTCGAATTTCTTCTATCCGGTTCTTCATTCTTCACCACATCCCTTATATTCAGGTAATTTGCCTGATACTTAACTGTTAACATGCATCTCTTTATTATTCTTTACTTCCGCGCAGATGTAAAGCTCGCTTTACAATAATAGAATAGCACACTTGAGATTAATGTCAAGTGTGCTTTACATATTTTTGATTTATTTTTTGATTTTATTTATTGCTTTGTGTTTATAGCCTTCTGGATTGTTTCATACATGATTGCTGGATCAATCGGCTTGGCAAGATGACCATTCATTCCTGCTGCCAACGCTGCTGCCACATCCTCGTTAAAGGCATTGGCTGTCATGGCAAAAATAGGAATTACCTTAGCCTCTGAATGGCTGCTTGCTCTAATAGCTTTTGTCGCCTCCATACCATCCATGACAGGCATCTGCACATCCATTAGTATCAGATCATATGTCCCCGGTTTCGACTGTTCAAACATCTCAACTGCCCGTTGTCCGTTTTCTGCATGATCTACTTCCATCTGTACCATATGTAATAATTCCATAGCAATTTCAGAATTCAATGCATTATCTTCAGCTAATAAAACTTTATGTCCGGTAAAATCATATTGCGCCTGATTACCGGTATGTTTCGTATATTTTCCACCGGAGAGCTGCATGAGCAAGTTAAATACTGTTGACTGGAATAACGGCTTCGGAATAAACATATTAGCTCCTGCTGCCTTCGCTTCATCTTCAACTTCATTTACATCATATGCTGATACCACAATAATAAGCATTTCATCATCATATTTTTCACGTATCTCTCTGATAACATCCGCACCACTGATCTCCGGCATTTTCCAGTCCACAAAGCAAATATCATAGCCCTGATCTGCTTCATAGGCCGTCTCGAGCATCTCAAGTGCTTCTGCTCCTGATACTGCTACATCATAATCCACCCCGATACGATCCATTATAATTGAGGTATAGTCACATGCGCTCTTATCATCATCCACCACCAGAACACGAAGATTCTTAATCGCCTTTTCGTCAGCTTCTGCTACTTCATGATCTGTAGCTCCAAATGGAAAATCTACAATAAAACTGGTTCCTTTTCCTTTTTCACTGTTCACATGGATCGCACCGTGCATCATATCCACCAGATTCTTGGCTATGGATAACCCCAGACCGCTTCCACCATGTTTTTGTGCCGTTGTAGCTGACTCTTGTTCAAACGGCTTAAACAGCCTCTCCTGCATCTCAGGAGTCATGCCGCAACCGGTATCAGACACTACAAAACGAATGAAAACCGTATCTTCTTTTCGTTACGTCTGGTTAACCAGTACCTGAATCGTTCCGCCTGTTTCCGTAAACTTAAATGCATTAGACACCAGATTCATCAATATCTGATTGACCCTTAACTGATCTCCTATCACCATCTCCTTTTCCAGATCAGTTGCCATGACAAATTCTATTCCTTTTGCCTTACATTGTGTGTAATATATAGAAAAAATCCCTGTAAGCACCTGCTTTAAATCAAATTCATTGCTTGCAATTTTCAGCTTTTCACTTTCAATTGCCGACATATCCAATACATCATTAATAATATTCAATAACAGTTTTGATGAAGAATCGATTTTTGTAAGATAATCTTCCACCTTGTCCGGCTCGTTTTTGTGCACCTTGGCAATGGTTGTAATGCCTACAATGGCATTCATTGGTGTTCTGATCTCGTGGATCATACGGGACAAGAACTGGCTTTTTGCACGATTGGCATTTTCAGCCTGAGCAACCGCCTCACCTAACTGTCTGTTCTTCTCCTGCATTTCGTATAAATGTTTTCTTCGATTTTCAGTAATTACCATTAACAAGATAAGACAAAGCAGTAACAGAATGCCGCAAACGCCCAATTGAGCGCGATATTTATACAAAATATCAACTGCATTGAACTGATAGGGTTTGGCTGTTGTATGCGCCGTTATAATGTTACTAATATCCTTATCATCCAGTAATGCAATGGACTTATTAATAATAGAAATAAGTCGCGGATCCGCCGTGGATAGCGCTGCAATGGCATTTTCCTCTGATATAAAGCTCTGGGTTACGATTACCATATCTTAATACATCGGTTTTTGCAGCAGATAGTTTACCACATTTACATTCTGCATGAAAATATCTGCTTCTCCATCCTGTACCGCTTTAATACATTCCTCCTGCGTAGGTCGTTTCATTACAGTGTAATTGGCATAATTCTCGTGAATATATTCCTTCATTGCCTGAAAAGAATCGGGTATGACTACTGTATAAGCCTGTGTTGAATTGTATTGACTGTTTTTCCGCATTACAATAGCCAGCGTTGACTGTATATATGCGTCAGATACGTTTAACTCCGGATCTTTATCAAACTTTTCATTTTTTAAAATACCGGCTACCAGATCAAATTTTTGCGCTTTCAAAGCATTAATAGGCTGTTCTGATAATTCAAGCGGCTGGTATTCAAAATGCAGACCTGAAATCTCCGCTATTTTATCCAGCATATCCTCTGTAATACCGGTAAGTTCCCCCGTCTTCTCATCATAGGTGGAAAATGGATACCTGGCAGGCAGGTTCCCAACGGTAAAAGTGTTATCCTCCGCAATGAAATCCGCTTCTTCTCTAGTCAGCATCAATGAAGAATTGGCTACGCTGTTTCCATAATATTCATCAAATAATTGTGTTAAAAGAGTGGGACTTTCTCCCATAACCTCCCCCTGAGCATAATCCAGTTCCTCCATCAGATCCCGGTTCTGCTTTCCGGTTATAAAATAAAAAGGATCTGCACCAAAACGACTAACCACTTTATAGCCTTTTTTGCTTGCAAGGCTACCCATGGCAACTGCATCTACTTTCTTTTCTTCCAATGCATTAAAGCAAGCTTCTTCACTTGGATATTCACTGGCAGTATAGGAAAAACCATTATGCTCTGCATAAGTGGCAAACTCAGCATTCTGAAAACTGTTTTCCAGAAATGCCACCTTCATGCCGTCAAATGCTGAATAATCATTGTAATAGTATCGTTCCTCATCACCTCGCACATAGAGAACACTGGATTCTGACCCATCTGAATATTTGGAATATAGATAGTTTTCTTCTCTTTCCGGCGTCTTCTGGGCATGACAGATCAAATCAATTTTGCCTTCCTTCAGGGCCTCTAGCTGATTACTCCAGTTGTCATATACATACTCATATTTCCAGCCTGTGTATTGACTTATTTCCTGCAGATATTCCACACCGTATCCAATGAAATCTCCCTGCTCGGTTTTTGTAATAAAACCATTATAATCTATATATCCGACTTTTATTGTCTTCTCATCTGCGGCCTGTGCTTTTGCCAAAGCTGCCATTTTCAAGCCAGAAAACAATGATAAACAAAGCATAGCTAACAGTGTTCCAACCACACCCGTTACCAGATGTTTTCGTATCTTTTGTGTCATAAACTGATACCTCCGGTATTTTCTACAAAAAATCTGCAATTTAACTATAGCACGCTGGTAATTTTTTATCAAATATTCCCATTTAACATTGAAATACAACTAATCGCGTTATACAAAACAAGAAAAAGGAGTCCCGCTTTTCGGATGATAAAAATCATCTTTCCTCGCGAGACTCCTCTATATGTATATTAATGATTCAGTATTTCTCAATTATTCGGCTGCTACCGATCATTCATTATCTATCAGCTTTTTTCTGCTGATATTTATCATAGCTGACTTTACCTGTTACTGCTGCCACTGCTACCAGTAATAACCACCATAACCAGGTGACATTCTTTGTTTCATTCTCCAACGGTGCTGCTGCCAAAGCAGATGCTTCGTCTTCAATGGTAACTTCATCAGCCTGATCAGTAACTTTTTCAGACTTTGCACTATCTGCCAGAGCTGTCTTTTCTTCTTCAATTGTAACGGTTTCTACCGGCTGAACGGTATTTGTTTCAGCTACAGTCTGTACTGTACCGAGTACTGCCGGATCAGCTGCTGCAATTGCATTGTTTACGACTGCTTCAGCCTGTGCATTCAGATCTGCGATTTGATTTTCCAGTGCCGTGATCTGGTTCTGTAAAGTAGTAGCTGCTGTAGTATCACAGCCCCGTCATCACCATCGTCCTGGTTTCCGCCCTGCTGTCTCTGTGCCTCTTCCAAAGCTGCCTGCTGTCTTCTTGCTTCTTCCAGTTCTCTGTTTGCTGCTTCGATTTGAGCTTTTAACTCTGTTAACTTAGCCTGCACAGCTTCATACTTTTCCATAACAGCCTGTTTCTCTGCAGAAGTGCCATCTGTTTCGATCTCATTATACAAAGTGTTCAGCTTTCCGATTGCCTCATTTAATTCCTCATACTCGGTGCCTGCAAAACTTTTAACATCCATTTTGTATACTATAACCTTCTCATCAGGTTTTTCTGTGATTTCAAATTTTGCTGGTTTTCTATTAGAAACTTTAACTTTAATATCATTCTGATAAAGCTGTGTAAGATCTATTCCCTCATCTGTAACTGTAGTGGAGGACAATTTTGTCACATAACCTTTTACTGCACTTTCTCCTGATGCCAGGTCAGCCTGATCGCCATACCAGCAAAACAGATTATAGCTTCCATCTGCTGTTTTATAAATACGGAACAAAATCTTATCTGCTGCGACACCCTGATCTGCTAATGCAGATGCAACCTGTGTCTGGATCTGTTTTCCAAGGTCACTGTTTGAATCAACACCTTCCTTGGCTTTTAAATCCTTTACCAAAGTGTTTAATTCAGAACCATCTTTTGTAAGAGTTGACATATAATTCAATACTGCATATTCTGTACTTCCAACAAAAGCGGCTTTCTCTTCTTCAGTTTGGGAATTGCCAATAGAATTCTCTGTGTCTGTAGGCATTGCCTGTCCTGTAACTACCTTTGCCACACCTGGTACAGCAGGTATAAACTTAACATCTGCCTTATCTACTTCACTACTGGTAACCTGAACTGTTCCCTGTGCATACTCACCTGTACCGGTTTCAGCATTATATTTATATCGAATTACACTTTTAGCATCCTGATTATCCGCTGTGATTGCTTCTCCATTCAGCCAATACACTTCAAACCCACCGTTGGCATCTTTCTTCAGAGAGAAATTATATTCTCCATCTTCCCCTACAATCGCCTTCAGTTCTTCATCCTCTAATAAAAGGCTGGCATAATTTGCACCATTGGTATCCAATGTACTTTTTGGAAGTTTCTCGAAATAGGTAGAGATCAGAGAATTCGGATCTGCCATCTGTTTAGTCACATAATCAGTGATCTTGATAACATTTGTATTTTCCTGGAACGTTTTAATATCCTGTGTAACCTTCTCTATTTCATCTACATTGGCTGGTTCCAAAGCCAATGCTGCCAATGCTGAAGCTGGTGCTGCTCCCACTGCATATACGGCTACTATATTTTCGTCGCCTTCTTCTCCGGCATCTTCATTTCCGTCGCCTTCTTCTCCGGCATCTTCGTTTCCATCGCCTTCTTCTCCGGCGTCTTCGTTTCCATTGCCTTCTTCTCCAGGTGTTTCTGATCCGGAAATGTCTATTGTATCTCCTTCAGCAAATGCAACCATACAATTTCCCAAAACCAGAGTCATCGAAATCGCTCCACACAGAAATTTACACCATTTTTTGCTGACATTTTTCTTCATCATGTATTTGTAGCCTCCATCATTTTCCCTGTTCATAAGTTCCAATTACAATTACAGTTTTTAACTTCTTCTCTGTACTTATTATATCGTTATATCGGATTTTTTATGATTCTGGTAATGCCAAAAAGCTACAAAAATTGGTAATAATTTTCAGTCGTTTTTTATCACATATTTACTATGCGTGACCATTTCGGTACTTTCGTGTGACCGTTTTGATGTTTTCTTCTTATTCTCTACAATTTCAGTATTCCGGATAATTCTTGTAAATCCTCAATCATCCATTCCGGTCTGCAACCGTTTTCCAAATCTTTTTTCTTAGGATTGTACCAGCAGGTATGTATTCCTGCATTAATTCCTCCCTGAATGTCAGATGACAGACTATCACCTACAATAATTGCATATTCTGGATCAAAATTCGGAATCTCTGCAAAACAGGCGTCAAAAAAACCTTTATCCGGTTTATTGATTCCAATATTCTGAGAAATAAAAATTTCTTTAAAATATTGGGCAATCCCGGCACTCGCGATTCGGCCTTCCTGAATTTTAGTTGTACCATTTGATACCAGATAAAGCTGATAATCTTTTGCCAGCTTCACTAAGATTTCTTCTGCACCCGGCATAAAGAAATGCCCCTGCCCGAGTAAAGTCTCATAAGTCGTTCTGGCAGTTTGAATCGAGGCATTCACGCCAAGCTCTTCGAAAAGCTGTTCAAACCGCATGGACAGGAGCTGTTCTCTTGTTATCTCCGCCCGCTCAAGACGTTTCCAGAGACTTTCGTTTATTGCAGAATATTTATTTACATTTTCATCACTTGGTTCAATCCCTAACTGTGAGAACGTTTTTCGAATTGCCTGTGCCTCTGCTTTATGAAAATCTAAAATCGTATCATCTAAATCAAATAATACAAACTTAAACATCTCGGTTCTCCATTCTATATCAGGAAAGCTGTTCCATCTTTTGTTCTATTGCTTCTATTACCACATTGATTGCCTGTATTCTGGCAAACAGTTTATCATTTGACTGTATGATATGCCATGGTGCAAATTCAGTACTGGTCTTTTCTATCATCTCGTCCACAGCCATCTCATAGTCATCCCATTTTTCACGGTTACGCCAGTCCTCATCTGTAATCTTCCAGCGTTTTACCGGATTTTCTTCCCGTTCTTTAAATCTTTTCAGCTGCGTGTCCTTGTCAATATGAATCCAGAATTTTACAACCACAGCACCCCAGTCAGTTAAATTTTTCTCGAATTCGTTAATCTCATGATAAGCTCTCTGCCAGTCATTTTCACTGCAAAAACCTTCCAGACGCTCCACCATAACTCTTCCATACCAGGTACGGTCAAAGATTGCAATATGACCGGTTTTTGGCAGTCTGTTCCAGAATCTCCATAGATAATGTCTGTTCTTCTCATGCACATCCGGCGATGCAATTGGATGTACTTCAAATCCTCTGGCATCCAGTGCGCTGGTCAGTCTTTTAATATTACCGCCCTTTCCCGCTGCATCCCAGCCCTCATAAGCGATAATAACCGGAATTCCTTTGTTATATATTTTATTATGCAGTTTTTTTAATTTTTTCTGTGCTTCCTGTAATTCTTTTTCATATACTTCCCTGGTCAGTTTTTTATCCAGTGAGACTTCTGATAACTTTGGCATATGCACCATAGGAAAAGGATTTTCCTGTAATTGTACCTGCTCTTCATTTCTTTGAATCGCCTTTTCTATTCCCTCCACCAGAAGATGACACACCTGAAGCTCTACCAATCCTTTTTCCGCACTATCGATTACATGCCATGGCGCTTTTTCAGAATTAGTTGCTTCAATAAACTGCCCATATGCTTTTTCATATTTCTTACGGTCTTCTAACTGCTCCTGATCGCGTTTTCCTACTCTCCAACTGGTATCTTCATCCGACAGAAGTCCTTTAATCCTGGCTTTCTGCTCTTCTTTTGATACATCTACAAAAATCTTTAAAACCAAATAGCCGTTATCCACCAGTTGCCGTTCAAACATAATAATATCATGAAATCTTTTCTTTAAATCTTTGCCTTTGCATTTGCTATCCACCATATCACATACGGTTTCTTCCATCCATCCCGAATCCAGGAAAACAAACTTGCCTGCTTCCGGAATATTCTCCATGTGCCGACACAAAAAAGGCTTTCTCTTTTCCTCTTTTGTGGGTGATTTTATAGGAATTACCTGAAAAAATCTCGGGTCAAGATCCCTGATCAGGTAACTGATAAGCGTTCCTTTGCCGGATGCACCCCAACCCTCTACCAGTACAATGACCGGTAACTTTTTTTCTTTTATAATCTGCTGCTGTGCTGCCAGTTTTCCTCTGGTTTCCTTTAAGATACGTTTCATTTCATCCTGACTTAATTTCTGAATTTCTCCCATCTACTTCTCCTCTCCCTGCAAGTTTTCACCTATAGCAGTAGCATTCCCCGGATATAATTGAGCATTCGTTCTTCTTTTAAAGAAATATTTTTCAATCGGCTCCGGGATCACATCCACAACATGATGTACAATGGCCGATAAATATTGCTGTAGATTTCCCTCCCGGCATATAGCAATTATCTTTTTTTCTTTTATCCACGAAAAACTTTCCACTTTCTCCCCAAAAAAATCCGGATCTTCACCTTGATCAGTTACATCCATATATACAATTATAAGTTTCTCTATATTCTCACGGCTGATCCGGGACAAATCTTCCATCGTTTTACATTCTTCTATACGAATTGTATCAGGAAGAAGTGCAGAAATCGTACTGCTCACATTTCTATTTCTGCTGAAAAGTAGTGCCATCTGCCGATCATCAGTCTCCGTTTGGTGAAATTCCACTCCATATTCTCTAAAACAGGCTTTCCCAGCCTTTTTCGCCTGATAAAGTGCTTGATCTGCCTTGTCAAAAAGTTCCTGGTAAGTCATGATTTCCCTGTTATTTGCTGCAACACCAATGCTTAATGAAATGTTGTCATCAATGGTAAGGTTAGGCTTATATTTCATCAACTGAATAATTTCTCTTACTTTCATTCTGGCAATATCCATATCCGGAATATCCACCATCATTACCAGAAATTCATCCCCGCCGACTCTGCCCACAATATCTGATTTGCGAAACAAGCTGGATAAAAAATCAGCGATTATCTTAATCACATGATCACCTGCCTGGTGTCCCCGCAAATCATTTACAGATTTAAAATTATCGATATCAATCACTAATAATGCATGTAACTTCCCATCTGCCAGTTTCAACCGCTCGTTACTGACTGCTTCAGTAGTTGGTTTATTTAATAAACCGGTCATCTGATCCAGTTCCGATTTGATCTTCATCTTCGCTGCTTCTTCAGCAATCAGAACCATGCGCTTGCGGGACGCCAGCACATTATTTACCCGTGAAATAACAATTTCCGAAACAAAGGGCTTTGTAATAAAATCACTTGCTCCGAGTGCAAAAGCCTTCACCTGATCTTCCATCGCATCACTTCCCGTGATTACCACTACCGGTATATCTTTAAAATAGGAGATTTCTTCTCTTTTCTTCAAGACCTCTAATCCAGACATTTTAGGCATCAGCAAATCCAGAATAACAACATCAATTTCCTGCTTCCGTTCCTCCAGAACAGCTAATGCTTCACCACCGTCTGCAGCTTTTAGTATCTGATGTTCTTCTTTAAATAAATCACTTAGTATTTCACGGTTGAGTCTGCTATCGTCCACAATCAGAATAGTACTTTTCATACACTATTTCTCCTAACGAACTACTTGTCCAGTTTATAGCAATATTGTACTCCAATTTTCAGAATTCATATACTCTAAATTGTAAAAAAACTCCGAACAATGCACAATCATTGTCCGGAGCTGTTTATTTTTACGGATGTATAATTTGTATTATAGGTGTTATCCACCAGATCATTTATATTGGAATCTCGATAGGAGGCGGATATAATCTCTGCTGTATTCTCTGCCAGATCAAAACTTCCATCTGCATTTACCTTTAAATCCGTAAAACACACCACAGCTTCTGCCTGACAGGATACCCCGTCCGCCTGAGAAAGTGTGGCTCTGAAAACAAGTTTTACATCATTAAAATGTGCTTCCTGCAGTGCATAGGAATCCTCATTTAATGTATTCAGATATGCTGATACAAATACTGGATTAGACCATTGAAAAGTGGTCTTCCTATTGATCCAGATTGGCATTAAATGTGCTTCACTAAAAATACGAAGCCCATATTGTGTGTCTTCACCAAACAATTTCTGACTGATCGTTACCAGGTGTTTAATATCATCCTCTGATAGCTGTGAAGCTTCCGTTAAATAACTGTCCACTCCCGACACCGTATATTCCATTATGCAGCTGTCACTGCCCTCTGCAATAGCAAATCCTGCATTTGCTGCTTCTGTCTGATCAAATACTGCCTTTACGGTAAAAGTATCATTTAATTTATAGACTTCGGCAGAATTTTCTATTTCAAAATTAATTGTTTTCAAATAAGGATCTTCACTGGTGTTCGTGAGTTCCACATCTATATTCGGTGCGATTCCCGCATATGATACCTGCAGATTTTGAAATAAGTCCGCTACTGACAATACTGTTGCTTCCGGCAATCCTGTAACCTGAATCGTTTCCTCGGTTCCACGTACTCTAAGTTTTGATTCTCTGGCAACCGACTTATCATATGAAAAAAGAACCTTGATCACATCTCCATTTTTCAACTGATCTCTATGATCCAGTTCAACACTTACGGTATCCCAAAATTCATTCTGGGCCGCGTCACCCTCTAAAATATAGTCTGCCGATCCTCTTCCATCATAACCTGAGAAAGAGATTGCAACTGCATCCCGCAGGTCTACTTTCGTATAAAAAGAATCCCATATAAAAAGACCACCGATTCCCAATATGATCAGAAAAACAACCAGAATACAGTTCATCATCCCCCGTATTCCGGCCTTTTCTGATTCTTTCATTCTAATTCGTTTATTTGAAGCTGCCAGCATGTATCTTTGTACCTTTTCATTTTTATTCCTAATTAAATACTATAGCTTAGACACAGGTAAGATACAAGTATTTGTTTTAGAATACAATGTATTCTGCTTCCTTCATAAATATCCAGTCTGCGCAGGCCATACACATCGCAAAGAAAGTCAGTGCCATCATCAGAAAAACTGCCGCTTTATCATAAACAAATCTCACATTCTCTTTCCCCAGACTCATCAGTACTTCCACTCCCAGGAAAATAAAAATGCAAGGCCAGAGTCTGAAAATCCATAGGTAGGAAAGAGACGGTACAATCAGATGTATGAGAAACAAAAAGCCAAATACAATCAACATACATCCAAAAGTCAATGTTCCGATCCGATGTGTTCTAATCATAGTCTCATTGTTCATTTTCATGCTCCTCCAGTTCTTTTTTCTTACCGCGTATCATCATAACCCCCAGCGCGATAATACCGATTCCGACTACTGCCTGAGGAGTATAATACATAAATTCACGTATCACATGATAAATTTGTTCCGGCAGGAATGAGTATACTGCGGAAAGAGCTGCCCTTCCCACCATGCCAATACCTACCAGTATCAGTACGACTGCAATCACCTTCTGATAATCCTTTATCATAGGTGCTGTACTCTCCTTTAACTGATCTAAATGCAATAGATACTCATCCTCTAACTTAGCAAAATCTTCATCCGGCATACCGGCCAGATTATGTGCATGGAAAAAACTGTAAAACCACACTAATACGCCTATCATGTTCAGAATATCAAAATTCAGCATACTTGACAGCATGATAATGACTATCTCTAATCCCATCAGGCTTAATCCCATCTTAAAAAATCCCATATACATCTCTGCTGCTCCCGGAATCATGGAAAAACAAAATGTTAAAAACCCACCTTTTTTCTGTTTCATAATTATCATTCTCCTTTTTGTTTTAAACTTTTTCTAAATATTATATAGTTACTGTCTGACAATCCTGTCTGACACACGGTATAACCATTTAAATAAACCATCCGTCTTTTCATCTATCTTTCTGGTAACATTCTCCAATTTATTATTTTCCGGTATATTTATACGATTTTCACCTTTTCAAGGTTCTTCTATGACAAACTCGTCTGTTGTAAATACATCATCATCCACAGGCAGCATTCCGTTTTTCATTGGCAGAACCGTCAGAACCATAAGCGCTGCTGCCGTTGCAAAACCAATTTTCAGACTGTATAGTACCAGTTCCTTTCTGGCTCTTTTCTTTCCTGAAATCTTTGTAAGAATTTCTCGTTTTAAATAGGAAGGAGCCTGTAACATCTCATCTTTTTCAACTTCCGCTATCAGTTTTTCAAGTTCCTGCTCTGTCATGTATATCACCTCCCCGGTATATAATTCGCAGCATTTCCCTCGCCCGGTATATCTGTGTTCGAATCGTTTTCTCATTTTGCCCGGTTTCCCTGGCAATTTCCTCCGGCTTTTGCTCTTCATAAAAATAACGTCTGGCTATCTGATCATAGTGTGGCTTCAAATTCTGGCACTTGAAAAGCTATTCTGCTCTTACCTCCTGCTCTAGAAATTGATTTTCCGGCCCTACCATACTTTCACCCCGTTCCTCTAATTCTTCCTGTGAAACAGGCTCTATTTTTCTCGCTGATGCTTTCAGATAATCCATACTTTTATTCGTTGCTATTCTACATATCCATGCTTTTTCGTTTGTTCCGTCAAACTGATACCAATGCCTGTAAACAGAAAGGAAAGTCTCCTGTGCCAGATCCTGCGCAGCAAAATAATCTTTCGTCAACTTATAACAGATGGAGAAAACAAGATTCTGATATGTATCAATCAGCTCACCGATATTTACTTTTGAAATGATCCTCTCCACCCCCTTGGTACCATTTATCCTCTTCATTTACTATAACGAATGAAAGTTGATGTTTTCTTCACAAATTCGAAAGTTTTTCTTTATTTTCAAGAATATCATTTATAGCAACCAAGTTAAGGACGCGACCCGTTCTAAAAGCACCATGGAAAACAAATAAAAGCGTAAACTGCACTGTGCGATACATAAAAAGGTCTTCTTTTCAGACTCTTGGAAACGTCGTGCTTGAAAAGAAGACCTTTTTATGTGCCTACACAATACTTTTTTCGCTTTTATTTATTTTCCGTGCACTTCTCGAGGGCTGCATAGAGTTTATCGAAGTTCACTGGCTTGGAAATATGATCATTCATACCGGCACTGAAAGCAGCTGATACGTCTTCTGTAAAGGCGTTTGCTGTCATGGCAATGATAGGAATTGTCTTACTTTCCTTATGACTGCCTTTTCTAATCTGGCGTGTTGCTTCATAGCCATCCATTACCGGCATTTGAATATCCATGAGAATTGCCTGATAGTAGCCTTCTGTTGAGTTTTCAAAGGTATCCAGGGCTTCTTTGCCATCCTTTACCCCTTCCACGACAATACCTGCTCTGGTAAGTATATCCGTAGCAATTTCCATATTCATTACATTATCTTCTGCCAACAATACTCTGATACCGGTTAGATTCAACTTCGGCTCTTTTTTCTCTGCCGCTTTATCTGCCATACCAAAGTGTTTTACCAGAAGATTATAAAGTAACGATTGTGAAACAGGTCTGGTAACCGTTTCTGTTGTAACGCCAAGTGGTTCCTCTTGAAGTCTTTCCTTGGCCGCAATCACGTCTTCAAGCCCCTCCAGCTTACTTTCCAAAAGACAAAGATCATACATATAATCCGAAGCTTTTCTTACTTCAATCTTTCGTGCTGCCTTATCAACAGTTTCTACAAATTCTGCTTTCAGACCAAAGCCCTTCATTACCCGCTTCATAAATGTCAAGGTTTCTTCGTCATCTTCTACGATGAGAATACGTTTTTTTGCAAATTGGATGCCTTCTCCGTCTTCATTTTCTTTTTTAGCTGACACACCCAATGCCATAACTACCGTAAAGGTTGTGCCTTCACCTTCTTTACTCTTTACATCAATGCTGCCATTCATCATAGTAACCAGATTCTTTGCTATAGAAAGGCCAAGACCTGATCCACCATATTTTACAGCAGTGCTGGCGCTTGCCTGTTCAAACCGCTCATATAACCGACTCTGGAATTCCTCAGACATACCAATTCCATCATCACTGACTTCAAACTGAAATAATGTCTTATCCTCTGCGTGTCTGATCTGCTTAACTGATAAAGTAACATGACCATTTTCTTCGGTAAATTTTATGGCATTTGACAAAAGATTCATGAGAACCTGATTCAGCCGCAATGAATCACCACTTACCCAGTCTTCTGAAACTGACTGCATTTCTAATTTGAAATCAATATTCTTAGTCTGCGCCTGATTAGAAAATACAGTTTCCAGAGAGGTCAATAATTCCTTCAAATTAAAATCAGCATTGGCAATTTTAATCTTTCCACTTTCAATCGCAGATATATCCAACACATCGTTGATAATATTCAACAGATGTTTGGCTGCTATTTCACTATTTTCAATACAGTGTGCTACTTTTGCAGCATCACCTTCTGCCTGCCTTGCCATACTCATATATCCCAGCACAGCATTTAACGGAGTTCTGATCTCATGGCTCATTCTGGACATAAACTGCCCCTTGGCTGAGCTGGCATCCTGAGCGGTTTTCAAAGCATCCTCCAGATTCTGACGTGCTTTTATCTCCTCCAGTTTTGCCTCGTGTATGTCTTTTTTGTACACAATATAATTACAAGGATGTACTGCATCACGCGGAACAGCCTGCATGGTATATCCGTACCATCTGTACTCCCCTGCTGCATTCTTTGCCCTGCACTCAAAATACTCTGCACCACCACCGTGCTGACTAAGATACTCTACCTTCTTTTCATCAAACCGGCTTACGATCTGTTCGTAATCTTCCTGATAAAAGATATCATTATGATTGGCAACATCAAATCCTACATATGGTTCTGTTTTCGTTTTCAGTATTCCGTCTTCCAGGTAATAATCTGTATAAGCCCGGTTTGCCAGATTGGTATTTCGTACAAGCTCATTGGTCTTGCATACATAGGTCATTGCCTGCACAAACTCAGCTTCCTGTTCTGCTTTTTCCTGTAAAAGCTTATTTTTCTTCTCTTCCTCCAATTTCAATTTCGACAGATAATTCATACGTGCCAAAAGTAATACTACAGCAACAACAATTAATAGCAGAATAATAACTCCTACTACAAGAATCCAGGTATTCTGAAGTAAATACGCTGAAAGAGGTACCTCCTCCATCATATAATCCGTTTCATCCATAATGATATTCTGGATATATTCCTGCTCAATACTATTGATACCCTTATTCAAAATAGTCAACAGCTGATAATCTTTACTCTCCGGTACGCCAATAGCAAACTCATTACCATAGTCCATGAGAATATTCATGCGAATATCATTTTGCGGATCTTCATTTAACGCAATCTGAGCAGCATAGGAATAAACGTAAGACGCATCCACATCACCTTTTTCCACAGCTTCAATAGATTCACTTGTGGTATCATATAAAACAGTTTCTACGCTACTAAAGATCTGATCTCTATGAGAATCTTTTAAATCTGCCTGATTTAAAATTGCTACTTTTTTCACAGTGCCATCAAAATCTGATCTTACAATTCTTGCAAGAGACGCACTCAGAAATGGTGCTGTGAGTTCATATCCATTATCTGATGCTGCCGAAACATCATAGATGACATCCAGACATGCGTCAATTTCACCTGCAGCAAGCAAATCCTGGTATTCCTGTCTTGTCTTTACCACCTGAATCTCATATTTTAGACCAATCCGTCTTGCGACTTCATCAAATACTCTTGGTATGATTCCTTTGATCTCACCATTTTCATAATAGGAATAAGATTTTCGATCCGGATTTACAGCTACTTTCAGCACATAATCCTGTGCCTTTAAATCATCAATATATTCTAATTCATCCGTCAGGAAAGAAATGTTATCACCCTGATCTGCCTGATAATATTTATCAAAAAGTTCACTTCTCCAGTTAGAAGATTCCTGATCCAACCGGTCAATGGCACGGTTAACCTCAGCCATCAGTTCCGTATCTTCATTTCTCACAATGACGTACATATCACTGCTGTTAATCTGTTCAATTACCTTTTCGTTTTGCAGATTCCGCAAACCAATACTGACAATACCATCTACTTCTTTATTAATCAGTCCCTGCACCATGGCCTCTTCTGTAGCATAGGTTTTCATAGTGTAGGTAAAGCCTTTTTCCTCTGCAAATTCTTCAAATTCATCTACCTGTACGCTGTCTTCAATACTGCCCACAGTTAATCCATTATAAGTTGCATAATTCCCCGATATTACAGTGGAATTGTCGTCCCTTACTGTAAATACAGAACCATCATTTCCAATGGTCTTCTGGGAATACAAATATTTCTCTTCCCGCTCCGGTGTTCGTGCCACATTGGTCAATAAATCGATCTCACCATTTTCCAACATGGTAAGCATCTCATTCCATCCACGGTCATAGCCCACAAACTCATAATTGTTATCATCATAACGTGCCATCATCTGGATAAAGTCATAACCGTAGCCACCTTTATTACCATATGCATCTACATCATGGTAACCGGCAAATTCAAAGAAACCTACCTTTATAGTCTTTCCTGTAGATTCTTCTGCCTGTGCACATATTGGCTGCAGCAATGGCAAAACCATTCCGGCAAGCAGACCTCCTACCATCATAAGTTTTATTAACTGCGATTTTTTCATATGAAATTTTAAAGGATTTTTTTCATTTGCATCTTTGTACTCCGTTCAGCGAACGTATTCTCACGCGTATTTTAAGAATCGTACTCCATGGTTTCTTCCAGCACCTTCAGGCACTCCTTCATGGATGCTTCAAATTCTTCGTCATTGTTATTTTTAAACAATAAAAGATCATCCTTGATAATCGGGTCATCCAGATTTTTGGGAATATTAAAATTACAGCCTGCTATATACTCATCCCAATGCTCCAGCTTCCAGGTATCACGGTCAGAATTACGTTCAATCATACGTTTGTGTACAATCTCCGGAGAAGTTTCAACCCAGACTACCACAAGTGTCGCATTCTTCTCTTTCAACTTTTCCTTTAGATTATTGATATAATCCATGTCACGGATTTCTCTGGTGAAAGGAGCATTGATCAGCACAATATCATCATACTTTAATGCTTCCAGTGCCAACTCTACCACACAGTCATATTCAAAATTACGGATATGTTCCTCAAAAAAATCGCTGCTCCTGTTATACGGTTCACCGGCAACCACAAAAATCTGCTTCGATAATGTAATCAAAGTATCTTTATCTAAATACACCACATGCTTCAGGCGTTCTGCCAATGCTTTTGAAATATATGTTTTTCCACATGCCGGTGGAGATGTTACCAGAATCAGCTTTTTTACCATATCATTTTACCTCACTTTTAAATTACTGTTTTTCTTTGCATTATATTACAGTTTGTCATTTCATTAAATTACTGTTTGTCCTTACATTATATTATATAGTATACTGCAAAATTATTTTTTTTGTCTATTTTCCTCTCCCCAGATACAAAGTTGATCCAGGACCTTCATCAATGTCATTCCTCTTTCCGTCAATGAATATTCTACCTTAGGCGGAATCTGTGGATAGACCTCTCTGTGGATCAGTTCGTCCCTCTCTAATTCTTTCAAATTCTGACTTAAAGTTTTATCCGATATCTTTACCAGGTATCTTTGCAACTCATTGAATCTCACCGGCTGATACTCCATTAGACAATATAATATAATCATCTTATATTTTCCTGAAATCAACGACAGAGTATAACTAAAACCGGTTTCCTCGAATTCTGCTTTTTCAATACATTTATTGGCCAATACACTTGCCTCCAGGATAGTACCTTACATATAGGTAGGTACTTGTTTATTCTTCTATTCTTATTATAATATAAGAAAAGAAGCAAAACAAGGATGAAAATCCTCTGCTCCTGCACGAGCAGTCGCATTTTGCTTCGCAAAACAAGGAGGATTTGTACTATGTTAAAAGATCTGGGAGTGAAACCTTTTGTATTTCCAATGCCTGTTTTAATGATTTCAACATATGGTGATAACGATAAGGTAGATGTGATGAATATGGCATGGGGTGGCATCTGTGCGGAAAATATGGTGGCTCTTAATATTGATGAAGATCATAAAACCAGTGAAAACATTAAGAAAAGAGGTGCTTTCACGTTAAGTGTTGCTGATATCCCACATCTCAAGGAAGCAGATTTCTTCGGAATCGCTACCGGCAATAAAATGGAGGATAAATTTGAACGAAGCGGGCTTCATGCTGTGAAAAGTTCACGTGTGGATGCACCTGTCGTAACTGAATTTCCACTGACATTGGAATGTAAAGTTGTAGAATGTCAAAATACAGCTTACGGCTTTCGGGTACTGGGAGAAATCGTCAATGTGTTGGCTGATGAAAATGTCCTAAATGAAGCCGGAAAAGTTGACTGCACCAAATTAAATGCTTTTGTTTTCGACCAGTTCCAGAACGGATACTATGCCGTTGGCGAAAAGGTTGGGCAGGCCTGGAATTCAGGTGTACCACTCATGAAATAGAAATAAAGCTCCCGCTGCACTATTAATTAGTGCGGCAGGAGCTTTCATAATAATCCTTTATCTTCTTCCAATCCTCTATCTGGCAACCCTCCCGTTTTTTCTTTCCTTTGTCCGCTTCATTTCCTGTAGTTACATCCGCTCTATACATTGGACGATTCACTGTGGAATAGGCACCCGGATGATATACCGGAAATACTCTTACTTGAAAACCTGTTTCAAAATTCAATTGATAGGTATGTTGAATGCTTTCCTGAAAGCCTGAAACTTTAACGATTTCATTTTTTGAAATCATATCTTTACATATAAGCCTTGCACTTTCTATGCAGCCAAAGGCATTCCACACATTTTCTCCCAATGCAATGATTAGCTTTGGACGAATGATCTCAATTAATTCGCCCATATATTTATTTGCACATAAACTCAACCATTCCTGTCTAAAATTAGAAGAGCCGGAAATCATATTTTGCCGGTAGCAGCATGCCATATTGGTAAAGAATAGTTTTTCTTGCGGCTTAGTAATATCAATTTCAAGCCCCTCCCAGAAAAGTGAAATCAAGTTTGCATCAGTTGCGCCCCAGTAATTTTTTGTTTTACTTAGATCAACGTCCTGCCGCCATGCCTTCCCCTGAATGTATTGTTTATATGAATAATATCTCTTATTCCTTTTCTGCTTTTCGGTAAGCTTATCTTGTTTCTGAGGAAAAATTCCAAAATCCTGTCCAATTACCATGATCTCAGCATCAAGACTGCCTTGCCAATAATTCCACATGTTAGCCTGATGCATTTCGGGGTATTCTTTTTATTTACATTTGATAAATATTCTCCATCATTTGCAAAAACCGGTGCTTTTATGTTTTCACAACAATGACATTTGTGGATTTTTTCCACAATCTTTTCGTATTGATCTTGTTTAGTCATACTTTAATTAGTTTTCACTTTCTTCCACGTTTGTCCTATATCAGCTTAAATTTCTTTCATCACTTGCATCAATTCATGATAACGTTTTTCAAAGATAGCATGTCCGCCCCTCATCTGTGGATGATAGAAAGAAATAACCGGCACATGCTTTTTTTCGCTTAACTGTATTTCAAAATAATAAAATCCATTTGCTGTTCGTTTCCAGTTTGAACAAACTTCCTCCGTTAAAACATCCTCAAATAATAAGTCCGCATTCTTTCCATCTCCCCGTCCACAACAAATAATGATATCCGGATTATATAATAGTATTTGCTTTTTAATGTAATAAGCATCTCTCTTTGTATATTCTCTTATCTTCTCATTTTCTGCAAATGCCCTGCCACCTACTTTTTTCAAATTCATTGCGGCAATCTTTGATAAATAATATGTTTTATCTGCTTTAGAAACTTTTCGGATATAATCTCCACCTTCCAAAATTCCTTTTGTCCATCTGGCGACATTATTCCAGGTTCTCCAATAATTTTTATTACCCCCATTTTTAAGAAAAAAACGCAAATCAAAATTCTGGTTTTCAGCGTTGACTTCTTTTAGGACAAATAAAAGCTTAACTTTTTGTTTTTCCCAAGTTTCAGGATCAACAACTCCATCACTTGCAAAAGTTATATATCCGCTCTCATTCTTCCATTCTGCAAATAAATTATCTTCCAATTGGTTGATATTTGACATATGTTCTCCTCTGTATTTCTAATTTATCCCATCGACAAACTGGAATTTACAACTTATTGTGGCAATTCACTTTCATCAACTGGTATTGCTTCCAATTCCTCTTTTAACATACTCCAATTCCAACCGATGTCCGCACTCGTGAAATATTCAAAGTTATCTGTTGTTGATGTTAAATTGCCTTGCTTCTTTGATTGAAACATCTGTCAATCTCCTTTGTAACTTCCATGGTTATATGTATATCTACTCAACTGCCTTATCATATCCGTAAACAAAAAGCCAATTTATATTTATAAAGTAAACCTGAAAAATTAAAAAGTCATGCGTTATATTATTTTTATTGGCTCGATTTCTAAATTTTTATCAAGGTTATTTCTTATAATGGTATCGTAGAGTTTTTTGGATATTATATTAATTCTATTACTCCCATATTTACCAAATTGCGTTACTGTTGATAAGTAATCTGAATTGATATTATTGAAAGCTTCCTTATGGATAGTCAGCTGTCCTTTTGGGGGAAAATATTTTTTTGTACCACAAACAGGACATGCCCATATATATTCTATTCTGCTGGCGTCATAGTCAATCCCATCTATGAGTTCATTTGGCAGGATCTGAATAATATCATCATATTCTTCCTTTTTTTTATTTAAAACAGGCTTTTCAGTATAACCTAAGATTTGACTTTCTTTCAAAATACTGAGGCATTTAGCAGAAACCATTAATACACGATCCTGCCAAAACAAAGTACAAAAAAATCTTGTTTTCCATTCAAATGGTTTAATGATATAAGAATTAATTTGAAATTGATTTGAACGACAATTTAAACAATATCTGTTCTGATCAAAGGTTGCTTCGATATATTCGTCTTCAGGTAACGGGTATCCTACAGTCCATATACTTCTTACGCTATACCACGATGCTTCATCTAATTCTTTTCTTGAAAATTCTTTAGATACAATTGATTTTATTTTTACTTGATTACTTATCTCATCAAAATATTGATTATCTTCTTCGATTGTAAATATTAATATTCCAGATTCGATGTTATATTCAATATTTCTCTTTTGCAAGATTTTTATAATTTTTCTATTAGTATCTAAAGCATATCTATGTTTAATAATCACACTGTCACCTCAACTTTCAGTTTCTACTTTGAGTCAATTAGGCAAAAAATAAACAGTAATTTATCACTTGTCCTACATCCATATTAATACTATACTTGCTTTTTTCAAGTAATAGATAAATAGCGGTGTCCATACACGTCCATATAAAATAAGTAAAACAAAAAATACCCCAAACACCAATAAAATCAATGTTTGAGGTACTCTTAAATTAATGCCGGCGACCGGAATCGAACCGGTACGGGAGTATAAGTCCCGCAGGATTTTAAGTCCTGTGCGTCTGCCAGTTCCGCCACGCCGGCATTCAATAGAACCGAAGTTCTTCTGAAGTTTACAAGTTACTGGCACTTGTAAGTGGGACCTATAGGGCTCGAACCTATGACCCTCTGCTTGTAAGGCAGATGCTCTCCCAGCTGAGCTAAGATCCCAAACGACCCAGATCGGACTCGAACCGACGACCTCCGCCGTGACAGGGCGGCGCTCTAACCAACTGAGCCACTAGGCCAAATCGTTTGTGTAAATAAATGGGATATTAAGTTAATAAATGGACCTTCGGGGACTCGAACCCAGGACCGACCGGTTATGAGCCGGTTGCTCTAACCAACTGAGCTAAAGGTCCGTAAACCCTTGCGGGGTCACAAGCCGATGATAGGAGTCGAACCTACAACCTATTGATTACAAATCAATTGCTCTGCCATTGAGCCACATCGGCATAAAAGCTTTAGCAGATATTAACTAAATAAATGACTCCGACGGGAATCGAACCCGTGTTACCGCCGTGAAAGGGCGATGTCTTAACCGCTTGACCACGGAGCCTTATCTTCTGAATCTTCTAAGATCCTCTTTCTATACTCAAAAAACTCCCCGAGTA
>JAQUUX010000109.1 GCA_028693705.1 Lachnospiraceae bacterium
AGTAGGTAATCCATATCGCATTCCTAATCTACGTTTTTTGTTATGAAAGCCGTAGGTCTATTAAAGTTACCCTTCTGTATGAAAAATAAATCAAAATACTTCTTGACTATTTACCAAATTGCTTTTTGTTTTGTGATATCCTATCCGCACTATGCGGTTAGTTTCCTTTTCTCTTTTTACCAAACTGTCCTTCTCTTACAACAACATCCAGTAATACTGCGAATACTACAATGATACCAATTACAATTCTCTGAATACCTACCTGTGCACCAATCATATTCAAGCCATTTTCCAATGTCTGCCATACTGCAGATCCTGCCAGCGTACCAAGCAGAATACCTGTGCCGCCCAGTGGAGATACACCGCCGATAACACCTGCTGCAACACCATACATTTCATACATGTTTCCGGCTTCCATGTTACCCATTCCAGCCTGTGCACAAAGGATAAGACCAACAACGCAAGAGCAGAATGCACTTACCAGATAGACTTTTGTTGTTGTCCCGAAAACATTGACACCGGATAATTTTGCTGCTTCCACATTGGATCCGATAGCGTAAACATGCCTTCCTGTTCTTGTTTTGGATAACAGGAAAAAGAAAA
Source organism: Lachnospiraceae bacterium (assembly GCA_028693705.1). Taxonomy (GTDB): domain Bacteria; phylum Bacillota; class Clostridia; order Lachnospirales; family Lachnospiraceae; genus JAQUUX01. The sequence goes on from JAQUUX010000109.1 coordinate 604, forward strand.
CAACGAACAGTACCATGGAAATCAGGAATGTATTGTAGATTCCAAATGTAGTTCCATAATAAAAGAAATCCTGAAAATCATCCGCTGTTCCTTTACCAACTCCGGTAGCAATGGCATCTGTATTTCGATTGCCATTAACCATGTATGCAATACCTCTTGTTACGAACATAGTTCCCAATGTAGCAATAAAAGGTGGCAGCTTACATTTGCCAACCAACACACCATTTGCTACTCCGACAGCCATACAGCAAAGCAGTGCAACCAGAATTGCTACGAAAGGATTTACCCCGAATGTCATCAGTGTTGCAGAGACCATGGCGCTCATACCGGCCATAGAACCGATGGACAAATCAATATTTCCGGTAATCAGCACGTAGCTTTGTGCGATACCGATCAATAAGTATTTTGACATGGACCTGAGTAAATTCATCACATTTGCTCCGGCAAATACTGTGTGGTTGATCATACCGAAAACGCAGTAGATAACAACTAATCCCGCAAAGGCTGTCAATGCTCCGCCCATTCCCCGAACTGCTAATATTTGTTTTAATGGATTGCTCTTCTTTCCATTCATTTCCATTTTCCTCCAGATCCTATTGTTTTTTCTCAAAGTTAGTTGCCAGTGTCAGAATTTCGTTTTGCGATGTTTCATGTGCCATGACCTTTCCGGTAATTTTTCCATCACACATAACAATAATCCGATCTGCAATCCCCATAACTTCCGGCATTTCCGATGAAACAAATACAACCGCGATGCCCTGCTTTTTTAATTCATTCATGAGATTGTAGATTTCTACTTTTGCTCCTACGTCAATTCCTCTGGTCGGTTCATCGAAGATTACAACTCTTGAATTCCTTGCCAGCCATTTTCCTACAACAACTTTCTGCTGGTTTCCTCCGGAAAGATTACCTGCATCAATATTGATATTAGGTGTTTTGATTTTCAGATCTTTTACTTCCTTATCGCAAAGAGCCTTTTCCTTTTCACTGATCACTACCTGAAATTTATTACACACCAGATCCAGATTAGGAAGTGTCAGATTATCCCGTATGCTTAATTTCGTACAAAGGCCATCTTTTTTTCGATCTTCCGGTGCCAATACTATACCTGCTTTAATCGCATCAATAGGCGATTGTATCTTAACCGGCTTGTCATCTAAAAGGATTTCGCCGCTTGTCTTTGGATCCACGCCAAAGATAGCTCTGGTAGTTTCTGTTCTTCCGGCACCCATCAGACCTGCAAATCCTACGATTTCGCCTTCATATACGGAAAAGCTGATATCTCTTACCTGTCTTCCGGCATTGAGATTTTTTACCTCAAATACTTTTTTCCCTTTCGGACAGTCTACTCTTGGAAACTTCTCTTTTATCTCACGTCCTACCATGTAGGCGATAATCTGATCCAACGTCAGTTCTGTAAAATCCTTGGATATTATGTATTGTCCATCTCTCATGATAGTAACCCGATCTGCGATACGTTGCAGTTCTTCCAATCTGTGTGAGATGTAAACAATTCCTTTCCCTTCCGCTTTCAGTTTTAGGATGATACGGAATAAATCATCAATCTCTTTAGCTGTTAAAGCGGAAGTAGGCTCATCCATAATCAGTATCCTGGCATTTATGGACAGGGCTTTCGCAATTTCAACCATTTGCTGTTTTGAAACCGGCAGGTCTCCAACGGTTTGTCTTGGATCGATATCAATTCCCAGCTCATTTAATATTTTACTGGCTTCTTCTTCCATTCTTCCATTTTTCAGCATGCCGTTGCCACATATCTCTCTGCCTAAAAACATGTTCTCTGCAACAGACAGGTGTCTGCACATATTCAATTCCTGATGAATAATGGCTACGCCTACCTTTTGAGCCTGCTTCGGATCCAGTGAATCATATGACTGCCCGAATATATTAATAGTACCGCTATCCTTGGTATATACACCGCTTAAAATTTTCATCAGTGTAGATTTGCCTGCACCGTTCTCTCCCAACAATGCCATGACTTCTCCTGCACGTAATTCAAAGTTTACATTATCCAGTGCCTTGACTCCCGGGAAGCTCTTGCAAATCTTTTCCATGGAGACAATTACATCTTTCATGTTTTTCCCTCACCTTCTTATTTATTATTATTGCACAACTATTTTTCAAAGGGCCGATCTTAATCAAGTAATATTTTCTTTACATGATTTATTATAACAAATATCATTTATGCGAAAAGGTGTGTATTTTTCATTAAAAGGGTGGTATTTTATACAACATGCACAATCGAAGCCTGTTTACAGTTGATAATACCGGTTTTTTCATGTATGATACCAATTAAATTCAAAGGACCTTTCATTTATAATATGGAGGACAAAAAATGCAACCTAAATATCTATTAAATACAGAAGAAAATATGCAGTTTATGGAAGAAATTCGTAACAGTCTGTTAAACTTCGGACACCAGTTTCCATCACCGGAAGGTGCTTCCTACTATCTGGGCGACGATGGAACACCCTGGTTTGATCATCCCAGAGAAACCTGGATTACCTGTCGTATGACTCACGTATATTGTATTGGAAATATGTTAGGACACCCTGACAGTAAAATATTGGCCGCGTCCGGGATTAAAGGACTTACAGGTATTCTACATGATACTGAACATGGAGGATGGTATGCCGGTATTGCACCGGGCAACAGTATCCTGCCAAACAAACAATGTTATGCTCACGCATTTGTCATTCTCGCTGCTGCCTCTGCTTTACTCATCGGCTGCGATCATGCTGATGCGCTGCTGCACGAAGCCCTCACCACGTATGATCACTACTTTTGGAATGATAGTGAAGGACTTTCCTGTGATACCTGGAATACAGAATTTACCAAATTGGATGCTTATCGGGGAATCAATGCCAATATGCATACAGTAGAAGCATTTCTTGCAGTGGCCGATGTGGCAGGATTGGAAGAATACCGTGTCCGTGCCGGGCGCATCATTAATCATGTAATTAAGTGGGCTAAGGATAATGATTGGCGGATTCCCGAACATTTCACCGACAAATGGATTCCTGACCTGGAGTGTAATAAAGATCATCCTAACGATCCGTTCAAACCATATGGTGCCACTCCCGGACATGGCATTGAATGGGCAAGACTCATTACCCAGTGGGCACTTTCTACCTATGGAAAAGATTCTGACAAAGCTGCTAAATACTTTACAGCTGCCGAAAATCTGTATTGCCGTGCAATTTCTGATGCATGGAATGCTGATGGTGCTCCGGGGCTTGTCTATACAACAGACTGGAACGGTAACCCGGTAGTGCATGATCGTATGCACTGGACATTGGCCGAGGCAATCAATTCCTCAGCAGTACTGTATCATGTAACCGGAAAAGCAAGATATGCTGATGACTATGCTATGTTTATGAGATACCTGGATGAAACTGTTCTGGATCATGTAAATGGTTCCTGGTTCCATCAGCTCGACAAGAATAACAAACTGATTGGCACTGTATGGCCCGGTAAATCCGATATATACCATGCACTTCAGGCAACACTGATTCCTTACAATGATCCTTCTTTTTCTATCGCAAAAGCAGTATTCACACAAACCGGAGGAAAGCAGATATGAACAAAAAATTTGATGTAATTGCTTTGGGAGAATTGTTAATTGATTTTGCTAGAAACGGAAAAAGCAGTCGGGGAAATCACTTATTTGAGGCCTGTCCGGGCGGTGCTCCCTGTAATGTACTGGCCATTTTGAATAAATTAGGAAAAAAGACATCCTTTATCGGAAAAGTGGGTGATGATCAGTTCGGAAGACTGCTAAGTGCAACATTAGAAGATGTTGGAATCGATACTACCTGCCTGTACTTTGATAAAGAGATAAATACTACCCTTGCTTTTGTTCATACATTTCCGGACGGCGACAGAGAATTTTCTTTTTACCGAAAACCCGGAGCTGATATGATGCTGACTGAAGATGAAATTGACGAAGATTTTATAGCGCAGGCCAGAGTTTTCCATTTTGGAACGCTCTCCATGACTGATGAGGGCATCCGTAAGGCAACCAAAAAAGCAATTTATATTGCTTTGGAAAATAATCTTTTAATTACTTTTGACCCTAATTTACGCCCTCCGCTTTGGAGTTCTTTAGATCTGGCCAGAGAGCAAATGGAGTATGGATTTCAATACTGTAATATGTTGAAAATTTCTGATAATGAAATTCAGTTCGTATCCGGCAAAGAAGATTACGATGAAGGAATCCGCTATTTGCAGGACAAATACCATATTCCCCTCATTCTCCTCACCATGGGAAAAGATGGAAGCCGCGCATACTACAAGGATATGCGTATCGAAATACCCGGTTTTACCCAGGAACATGTGGTAGATACTACAGGAGCAGGCGACACTTTTTGCGGTTCTGCTATCAGCTATCTCTTAGATCATGATATAGAGAATCTTACAGCAGAAAATTTAAAAGAGCTTCTTGCCTTCGCTAATGCCGCTGCATCCCTGATTACACTTAGTAAAGGAGCTATTCGCTCCATGCCGGAGAAAAAAGATATCCTGAAATTGGTTTCAGGTGTCTGAGTTTACATTACAGCCTTCCGGATTACAGCTAAATACTATAGCAATCCGGAAGGCTTCTAAATAGTCCGATGTCTCATTCTGATAATCAAGTCAGATGTTATCAGCTGCAAATAATTCTGCAGCTCCATGTCCTGTTCAAAATATTGCTTCACAAACCGTTTTGTAAATCCGGATATATCAGTTTCAATTGTTTCCTGAGTATTTGTTAAAAAATAAAGGGTTACCCGGTTTTTATCAGTTTCCTCCAAAAAGGGAGATTCCATCTTTTTTCCCAGTATGGTATGGAAAATCACATTTTCCCATACAATTCGGCAAATATTTTCCAGCATATCTTTATAATCCTGATGATAGTCTTTTAAAATTCCATAAATTATCTCAGTATCAAAATGATTCAAAAATTTCTGTTCTAATTTTATGCACATTAGAAATTCATAAATAGCATCTATTCCGCAGAGTTTCCAGATATCTTTCATGACGGGGTAATCTAATGTTAAAATCGTATTTTGTGGGTAGAATCGGGCATCATACCACTTGAAAAATTCCGGTATTCCCTTCTGTACAGTTTCTTCCAGACAACGATTGTCATAGGTTTGAAACGTATCTAAAATTTCATGATAAATCTCCAACGCTTCTTCTACCTTTTTCAACACCAGATTATACCCATATTGATAAGCGTCTTGGGCTGTTGACTGTTTTGCCATCAGTTTTTCTGTTTTATCTCTCTGTTCATATTCTCTAAGACAGTATTGTACTGCTGACATAAACTGCTCAGCCTTTTCATATGTAATAGAGGTACTTTCTTTACACGTATATTTTTCTGTCAGTTCAGCTACAATCGGTATCAAATCTTTCATTTGATATTTCATTCGTGATCCTCCTGTTATTTGCCAACTTACTTGACACTATCTATTTGCTGTAGCAATATCTGCAACATTTCTGTATAGCCTCTTTTAGAACAAATCTTCAAGTGCTGCCATATACAATTTATAGTCCCAGCGTTCCACGTCATCAAGCTGTACAGATTTTCCATATCCGTCAGACCTTTGCCAGCTATTGTAGCCGGATCTGATAGCCTCCGCAAATTTGCTAAGACACGTTCCGGAAAGATAATCCAGATCTCCGAAACAAATTTTATCAAACTTTTCCCTCATGAATTGCAGTAATTCATCATCCGTAATTTCATCCATCATCTCATTTTTATACAGATAGAAAATATCCTGTAATTGTGTCAGTGTTTCCACATAATTATCCTGCTCTATAAAATCCGAGTCACAAAATGTATGAATTATTTTAGGCAAAATACCGGCACCAAATTCTACCCGACGCTGTTCGGTTAATGAATTTTTCCGCTCTGCTACCAAAAGCTCTGCCTCCCGTTTACTAATTGACAGACCGAAACGTTGAGTATATTCATTTGTTTCCATAACTTTGGCAAGTTGATTCTGTTGCTGCATAAGTGCGATCCAGTTTTGTTCCATTTAATACTCTCCTCGTATTATAAGTTTATAGACCTCAACCATAGAGGCTATAGACTTATTTTTATGATATAGGTATTCGATGAATTGTTGGTCATACCTACATAGTTAATAAGTCACTTTATAGTCATGGTCCCA
>JAQUUX010000110.1 GCA_028693705.1 Lachnospiraceae bacterium
AAGCTATATGTAGGAGAGGGTGTCTTTCTGGAAGATTTGATCGGTGAAGGAAATTTGGCACTAACGGCAGGTGTTACCATGATGGCGGCACTGGAGCATGCTTCGGAAGCACAAGGCATGCTGGTTAAACTGATGATGGATGCCATGGAAGATCTGATCACGGAAACTTTACATGCGGGGGAAGCTGACAAGCAGGTATTGGATAAGGTAAATGAAATTGCAGCAAAAGCTGCAGACTTGGCAGAAAGTCTGCAGCGTAAGGTGACACCGGAGGAACTGGCAGAAGAAATCGGTATAGATGTGGATGAAATCAAATATATTGCCAGAATGAGCGGATTTAAAATCGAGGATTTGGATTATGCTGGATAAATTGATAGGAGCCCCAAAAACTGAATATTCTGACTACAAGTATTGCATGCAGGATGCGGGAAATCTGTATATCGGAGCTAAATATACCTATGGTGAACTGATGGAATTAGAGGAAATCCCCTTTAAGTGGAAAGCGATTACGGAGCATTATTTGATGAAGGAAATAGATCTTTCTTCTTCTTTAGAGAGCCATTTATATTATCTGGAAAAAACAACTTTTGACTTTAAGACCTTGAAACAGTTGAAAATCCGCGTAAAAGTAAGTGAAATACAGCAAAAACGTTCCCTGTTTGGCAGAATAAAGCGTCAGTATGTGGAAAAGATATATGCATTGGAAGATTTTACATCCCTTTCTGTGGCTGAAAAGAAAAAAAGAGGAATTCTGGTGCAGGAATTGATCTGTCCAAAACTTTCCTTAATGAGCTTTTCAGTGTAAGTGACAGGAAATCATAAATAAAATGGAGATAAGAAAAACTGGAGTGAATATGAACGAAACAAAAAGGAAAGCGATTGAAGCCTGCAAGGCTTATGAAATAGTGGAAGAAAAAGAAATCGGAGATTTGCACTCTGACGGATTGGTATTGCGCCATAAGAAAACCGGCGCCAGAATAGCACTGCTTGCAAATGACGATGATAACAAAGTGTTTTTTATCGGCTTTAGAACGCCACCGGAAAATTCCACCGGTGTAGCGCATATTATTGAACATACTGTATTATGCGGTTCGGAGAATTTTCCGGTAAAAGACCCTTTTATTGAACTGGTAAAAGGTTCGCTGAATACCTTCCTGAATGCAATGACTTATCCGGACAAGACTATGTATCCGGTTGCCAGCTGTAATGAAAAGGATTTTCAGAACCTGATGCATGTTTATCTGGATGCTGTTTTTTATCCGAATATTTACAAGGAAGAGAAGATATTCCGTCAGGAGGGATGGCATTACGAGATGGAGTCGGTAGACGATCCGCTTACCATCAATGGTGTAGTTTATAATGAAATGAAGGGCGCATTTTCGTCTCCGGATGATGTGTTATCCCGTGTGATCATGAACTCATTGTATCCGGACACTACCTATGGTCTGGAATCAGGAGGAGATCCGGATGTGATTCCGGAGCTTTCCTATGAGGAATATTTGAATTTCCACCGCAGATATTATCATCCTTCCAATAGTTATATTTATCTCTATGGAGATATGGATATGGCAGAAAAGCTGGAATATCTGGATAAAGAATACCTGTCACATTTTGAGAATCAGCCGGTTGATTCTGCAGTTATTATGCAAAAGCCCTTTACAGCAGTAAAAGAAGTAGCCGGGGAATATCCGATTTCTGATACTGAAAATGAACAAGATAATACTTATCTTGCTTATAACATGTCAGTCGGCGATTGTCTGGATCGAGAATTGTATGTAGCCTTTCAGATTCTGGATTACGCACTTTGCTCGGCACCGGGGGCACCTCTTAGACAGAAATTGATTGATTTAGGAATCGGCAAGGATGTATACAGTGATTATGACAATGGCATTTTACAGCCTTATTTCAGCATCATTTCAAAGGGTGCCAATGCAGACCAGAAAGAGCTGTTCATAAAGACTGTTACGGAAACTTTGCAAGATCTGGTGAAAAATAAAGTAGACCGGAAAGCACTTTTTGCCGGTATAAATTATTACGAATTCAAATACCGTGAGGCAGATTTTGGGCATTATCCCAAGGGACTGATGTACGGTTTGCAGATGATGGACAGCTGGCTGTATGATGACGAAAAGCCATTCCGTCATATCGAGGCAAATGATACCTATGCATTTCTTCGTAAGCAGGCAGATTCCGATTATTATGAAAAACTGATTCAGGAATATTTGCTGGATAATCCTCATAAATCTGTTGTTGTCATCACCCCGAGCAAGGGTATGACGGAAAAGAAAGATAGTGAGCTGGCTCGAAAACTGGCAGAACGCAAGGCGGCTATGACTGAAGCTGAGGTAGAGGCTGTTGTGGCAGAAACGAAAGCGCTGCATCAGTATCAGGAAGAGCCAAGCCGTAAGGAAGATTTGGAGAAAATCCCGCTTCTGACCAGGGCTGATATGCGAAAAGATGCAGAGCAATATGTAAATGAAGAAAGAAACTGTGGAGATACATTGGTGCTTTATCATAATCTGTTTACCAATGGTATTGTTTATCTGCGACTGATATTTGACTGTAAACAGGTGCCGGAGAAACTGTTCCCTTATTTGGGACTGTTAAAGGCTGTTATGGGATTGCTGGATACAGAAAATTATTCCTATGGCGAATTTTTCAATGAGATGAATATGCAGACCGGCGGATTGTCTGTCGTGACCAACACCTATGCAGATGCGAGGGATACACAAAAAGTAAAACTGACATTGGAATGCAAAGCAAAAGTTCTGTCACAGAATCTGCCACAGGCATTTGCATTGCTGGAAGAAATGATGTTTACCTCTAAGTTCAATGATCATAAGAGATTGAAGGAATTATTGGAGGAGAGTCTTAGTAAGATGCAGGCCAATATGATGTCAGCAGGACATTCACTGGCATTAGAAAGGGCATTATCTTATATTTCCATGGCTTCTGCTTTGAATGAGCAGATGAGCGGAATCCCATTCTATCAGTTGCTGGAAGACTGTAAGGAACATTTTACTGAAAAGAAAGCTGAAATTTCTGCAGCTTTGCAGGAACTGATCAGTTATATTTTCAGACCGGAAAATCTTATGGTGGATTTTACCGGGGACGAAAAAGATTATGAGAATTTATCACCATTATGCGAAGCACTGCAGAGTAAACTGTTTACCATGCCGGTTTCTGGAGATCCTTACAAGGTGACGCCGGAGAAGAAGAACGAGGGTTTGATGTCTGCGTCACAGGTACAGTATGTATGTCGTGCCGGTAATTTTCGACATAAGGGATTGCCGTATACGGGAGCTTTGCGGGTCTTGAAGGTAATGATGGGTTATGATTATCTCTGGAATAATGTCAGGGTAAAAGGCGGAGCCTACGGCTGCATGAGTGGATTTTCCAAATCGGGAGACTGCTATTTTTTATCCTATAGAGATCCAAACCTGGAAAAGACCATAGATATTTATGAGAAAGCAGCTGATTATATTGCAAATTTCCAGGCTGATGAGAGAACTATGACACAGTTCATTATCGGAGCCATAAGTGATCTGGATACCCCAATGACACCTGCTACCAAAGCGTTATATTCACTGGGAGGATATATGACACATCTGTCATATGAAGCTTTACAAAAAGAAAGAGAAGAACTGCTTGCAGCAGATGCGGCAACAATTCGTGACCTGTCAAAATATATTCGTGCATTTATGGACGATGAGTGTCTCTGCGTTGTAGGAAATGAAGAAAAAATCAAACAGGCAAAGAACCTGTTCCAACATACGGAGTATTTATTTCATTAGTGCTTTTCCTGCATCTGCAGGAGAAAGTGAGGGAGTATGAAAAAGAAAATAGGTATCCTGTTACTGACAACCGCTTTATTGCTGAGTGCCTGCGGCAACAGTACTACTGAGATGGCGACATCTTCAGTGGCTGACAGTGTATCGGAAGAGATTGCGCCGGAGGCAAAGTATGTAGGGCAAATGACAGGAGCATATGCGTCAGATAATCTGTATGATACAGCTGACGGAGGTACGAAAGAAGAAGCAGAGGCAGCTGAAACGGAAGAACTTTCTGATGCAGAAGCGGCAAGCCGTAAGCTGATCAGAAATGTGGATCTGTCTGTGGAAACAGAAGATTTTGATACTATGGTATCAAATCTGGAAAAAAAGGTAACAGAGCTCGAAGGTTATATTGAAAGTTCCAGTACCTATAACGGCAGCAATTACTATGGAAATCAGAGCAGGACGGCTAACTATACACTGCGGATTCCGGTGGAAAATCTCGAACAGTTTGTGGAACAGGTAGATAATATTTCCAATATCGTTCAGAAGAATGAAAGTGTGGAAGATGTTACCCTTACCTATGTAGATCTGGAAAGTCACAGGGACGCTCTGCGGGCAGAAGAAGAACGCTTACTGGTATTGATTGAACAGGCGGAAACGGTAGAGGAGCTCTTAACCATTGAAAACAGTCTGACTGAGATCCGATATCAGCTGGAAAGCATGGAATCCCAGCTGCGTACTTATGAGAATCAGGTAAATTACAGTACTGTTACAGTATACATAGAAGAGGTTATGAAACTGACACCTGTTGTGGAGCCGGGTACCTGGGAAAAGATTCAGATTGGATTTATGGAAAGTATTCATGGTGTTGGAAGCGGCTTCCTTTCCTTCTTTATATGGGTTGCCGTTCATATTCCATATCTGGTGGTATGGGCAGTTGCACTGACTGTTATATTTATCCTGTTAAGAAAACGTAATAAGAAGAGAAAACAGAATAAAAACAAAAAAACTGAAACAAAAGAACAGACAGTAACAGAACAGAAGATGGAGAATACGGATGGAACAAAATAAAAGTTTTAAGGCAGGCTTTGCAACATTAATAGGAAGACCAAATGTGGGAAAATCTACATTGATGAATCATCTGATCGGTCAGAAGATTGCCATCACTTCCAATAAACCACAGACAACCAGAAATAAAATTCAGACAGTTTATACCTGTGAAGACGGGCAAATTGTATTTTTGGATACGCCGGGTATTCATAAGGCAAAAAACAAACTGGGTGAGTATATGGTGACAGTTGCGGAACGTACCTTGAAAGATGTGGACGTGGTACTGTGGCTGGTGGAGCCTTCCACTTTTGTAGGTGCCGGTGAGAAACATATTATTGAACAGCTGAAAAAAGTAAATACACCTGTTATTCTGGTTATTAACAAAGTGGATACGGTCAAAAAAGATGAGATATTAAAATATATCGATCGTTACCGTAATGAAATGGAATTTGCCGAAATCGTTCCGGTATCTGCATTGAAAGGAACCGGTACAGAGGATCTGGTTCAGTGTATATTAAAATATTTGCCTTACGGTCCCGCCTTTTATGATGAAGATACGATTACGGATCAGCCAGAGAGACAAATAGTGGCTGAACTGATCAGAGAAAAGGCTTTGCGTCTGTTGCAGGAAGAAATACCCCATGGAATTGCAGTCAGTATCGAATCCATGAAAAGCAGGAAGGATATTGTGGACGTGGAAGCTACTATTGTGTGTGAAAGGGAAACACATAAGGGTATCATCATTGGTAAAAAAGGTGCCATGTTAAAGAAAATCGGCACCGAAGCCAGAAAAGATATTGAAAATTTGCTGGAAAGCAAGGTAAATCTGCAACTTTGGGTTAAAGTAAAAAAAGATTGGCGTGACAGCGATTTCCTGCTGAAAAATTTTGGATATAATCCAAAAGAAACCGACGTGTAAGTCGAATAGAATAAGGAAAACCGCAAACCCTAATACCATAGTTTTATTTGTACTACTATAAGTTAGGGGGCACGGGATGAAGGAAGAAAGATACTGGAAACAATTTATGCTGTCCGGCAAAATTGAGGATTACCTGAAGGTAAAGGATATGGAAACGGAAAATGAAGGAAAACCGGAATCGTGGAATAGACAGGGATTTCGGGAAAATGATGGCAGAAGTGCCGGAAACACAGAAGCCAGGTAAAGTAGAAGTGGAGCAGAAACATTGCAGGATTTAGTTCGGGTTACCGGTTTGATTTTGAAAAGTGAACCTGTTTCGGATTATGACAGGAGAATTGTGATATTAACCAGGGAAAGAGGAAAGATTACCGCATTTGCTAAGGGCGCTAGGCGCCCTAATAGCAGATATGTTGCTGTAACCAGTCCTTTTTCTTTTGGTGAACTCCGATTGATAGAAGGAAGAAACGCTTATAATCTCATGGAAGCAGATATTAAAAATTATTTTGAAGAATTACGAACTGATTTTGAGGGAGCCTACTACGGTATTTATTTTTGTGATATCGCAGATTATTATGGCAGAGAAAATAATGATGAGAGAGAACTTCTAAAGCTTTTGTATATGTCATTAAAAGCGCTGACAAAAGACAGCATTCCCCACAAATTGGTGCGTTACATATATGAATTAAAGGCAATAATGGTGAATGGGGAATTTCCGGGTCTGCCTTTAGACAGGCTTTATAACGATTCTACATTATATGCTGTGCAGTTCATTGAACAGACACCGGTGGAGCATCTGTTTACCTTTAATGTAAATGAATATGTGCTGTCAGAACTTGCCTGGATTGCAGAGAAAACCAGAAAACGGTGTATTGACAGAACCTTGAAGAGTCTGGAAATACTGGAAAGTATATGTTGAAAAACGTGTTTAAGTCAGATATAATAAGGAGCGATACTTAGGAGGATGAGGGATGCGTAAAGAAATAATGCTCTGCTTATGTGCCTGCGTTTCCGTAATCACACTGGGATG
>JAQUUX010000036.1 GCA_028693705.1 Lachnospiraceae bacterium
TTATTTATTTTGGGAGTTGACAAATAACATACTACTTGATATACTCTAAAACATATTATTCCTATAAAATATATAGGAATGCAGAAAAATAAAAAGAGGTTGATAACAATGAGAGTGATTAAAAAAGAAAACCGCGTTGCAGTGTATGATGTCATGTGTCACCTGGAGCGAATGTGATTTAAGATAAATTTAAAATGACATGAAGTAAGCATTAATACATAAAAATAAAATTTAGTGCAAGATAAAAACCTTGCAGATTGGAGATATATTATGAGCAAAAAAACTTATGCGGAGAGAGATTTAAAATTTGAAACATTACAGTTACACGTAGGACAGGAGCAGCCTGACCCGGTTACGGATGCGAGAGCAGTACCGATTTATCAGACCTCATCCTATGTATTCCATAACAGCGATCATGCAGCAGCAAGATTTGGATTAAGTGATGCCGGTAATATTTATGGCAGACTGACTAATCCTACAGAGGATGCTTTTGAACAGAGAATCGCAGCTTTGGAAGGTGGTGTAGCTGCACTTGCAGTTGGTTCCGGTGCAGCAGCAATTTCCTATACATTCCAGAATCTGGCACATGCAGGAGATCACATCGTAGCAGCCAAGAATATTTATGGTGGTACTTATAATCTGTTGGCTCATACGCTACCGGATTATGGTATTACAACTACTTTTGTTGATCCTTTTAACTATGAAGAAATAGAAGCAGCAATTCAGGATAACACCAAAGCGATACATATTGAAACATTGGGGAATCCAAATTCAGAAGTGGTTGATATTGAGAAAATAGCAAAGATCGCTCATGCGCATAAGATTCCGTTAGTAGTGGATAACACCTTTGCGACTCCTTACCTGGTACGTCCAATTGAATATGGAGCAGATATCGTGGTACATTCTGCTACAAAATTCATCGGTGGTCACGGTACAACCATAGGCGGTGTGATCATTGACAGTGGTAAATTCAACTGGATTGAAAGTGGTAAGTTCCCATATCTGGTAGAGCCAAATGAAAGCTACCATGGTATCAGCTTTGCCAAAGATGTTGGAGCAGCAGCTTTTGTTACCAGTATCCGTGCAATTCTTTTAAGAGATACAGGGGCAACACTTTCTCCATTCCATGCATTCTTCTTTTTACAGGGATTGGAAACACTGTCACTTCGTGTAGAGAGACATGTGGAAAATGCTTTAAAGGTTGTTGATTTCCTGCAGAAGCATCCGCAGGTTGAAAAAGTGAATCATCCCTCTGTATCAGATGATTCGAAGCAGAAAGCATTATATCAGAAGTATTTTCCAAATGGAGGCGGTTCTATTTTTACTTTTGAAATAAAGGGTGACGATAGAAAGGCAAAAGATTTTATCGATAATCTGGAATTGTTTTCTCTGTTAGCAAATGTGGCGGATGTGAAATCATTGGTTATTCATCCGGCTTCTACAACTCATTCGGAGTTGAATGCAGCAGAATTGGCAGATCAGGGAATCAAGCCAAATACTATCCGATTATCTATTGGTACAGAGAATATTGCGGATATACTGGAAGACCTGGAAGAGGCATTTAAAGCGGTAAAGTAGCCATTAGAATATTGATAAATCACTCAACTTTCCCAGCAAATATTTCTGAACAATGCCTGTATAAATGAGGCTTGAGATAGTATCCATTCAGTTACTTTACTTTTAATGTAGGATGTGATATCCGCTGATAACGTTGAAATGTGCTCCACAAACATAGCCATCAGGCTTTGAAGTGCATTGGTTAAATCCATGTCCTGTATATCATCACAGAACATGAAGAATAATTCGCCATACGTTTTCTGGTCATTCTGGTTACGGCGAATCCATTCAAGAATAGTGTATCTTGTAAAAACAATGGTTGTATGGCTTACCATTGCACCATAATTATGGCTCTGAAATTCAGTGCCTAACTTCAAGAAAGATTTAGATGATTTAAAGAAACATTCAATTGACCATCTGTTTCCATAAATACGTACGATTTCTGCATCTTCCAGTGAAGCATTGGTGCTTAAGATATATAAGCATTCACTTTTCTTATTGCGATTTCGTACAAAGACAATCTTAACAGGAATCCCTGTTTTGGTCGTAACCACCAGTGAACCAAAGATGTTTCTAGCACCTTCAAAACTTACAAACTTCTTTAACTCAGGAAGTGTGTATTGCTTGCCATGATAGGTATAACGTTGTTTTAACTGTTTAACCATACCAATTGCATCCATGCCTGTTTTAAGGATTTCCTTGATCATAGGTTCAGTAGTAAACCAAGTGTCCATAAGGACATAATCCGCTTTAATACCAGCATTCAGTGCATTCTTTATCAAAAGAATTGCAGCATCTGTTTTATGCATCATACTTTCCTTGCGAAATTTGTAGCCATTTGAACGATGATCAATGTCAGAGGATACTTCGTTGTAACGATTGCTTTTTTTGGCTGAAGAAAGCATGTTGAATCCAGTTGGTATAAAACTGTATCCGTCAGTCCAGCCAAGTGTAAGAAGGGTAAATCCTTTCTGGCATTTATGTTCTACATGGTCAAAGATACGTGCAAGCAGTTCTACAGTTTTGCTTCGATTACGTTTAATAACAGAATCATCTAAAACCAGAACTTTTATTCTTTCTGGGCGAGTAAGCGAATCAAATGCAGTTGTAACCTTAACTGCAAGGAGTAAAAGAAATTTACTCCAGTTGTAGGAAGTTTCATTGAGAAAACGATAATACGTATTTTTTGAAACAGCCTGATCTTTATGTTTAGAATTCAGGAAACGAAATAGGTTCTTTCCCTGAAAAGCTAACAGTAGTAAAAATTGAAATACCTCATATGCAGAAATACCACATGATTTTGTAATGTTGGATTTTCGTAGTAGTTTTCCGATTTGAAGTTCCTTTAGAGCATTAGAAAACTGATTTTGAGGATTTTCATTTTGGTTATTTTGGTATATCATAAGTTTAGCACCTTTCTTTGTATGTTAATGTTTGTGGTGAACTTATTATACCAAAGATTAGGTGCTATTTTAATGTCAAGGCACCAATTTATTAAGGTTTTTTGCTTGAGAAATCAATTATTTTCATTGCTATGATGGTGGGAAAGTTGAGTAAATCATAATAACGGATGGAACAAATGTAAGTACACGCTATGAAAAATATTCAGATATCATTTCTTCAATTTTATCCTGCATTTCCTCTACGGTATGCTTTCTGGAGCGGGCACAATCCTGTGCCTGACAGTCGCATAACAGACATTTACGAAAAGCAGGACGGGACAGCTTTTGTCCGGTTACATCAATAATATCAATGTCAAACAGACGGCCAAGGGGGTGACTTTCCTCCAATTTGGTCGTCTTGTTTTTCAGATCAGCAGCATTACAGGCGATACTCATAATCAGTTCGTCTCCGGTTTTTTCGTGGAGTTGAACGAAGTCCTGAATGGAAAAGTCTTCTGTATCTAATAAATCATATATGGATATTACTGCTTCATCAAACGCTTGGCGAAGCAGAGCATTGGTTTTTATCGGTCCGGGAATATTCATACAAAAGGAAAGAACCGGTGTTTTATATTTTGCCAGATACTTATCCTGTATCATAGCCCGTCTCTCTCGGCATTCCATCATATCCGGGACAGTTACTTGTTCTCCAATGAGCATGAGTAAGACCTTCTTTCTATAGGGTTCGTATATCTTTATCTAGTAATGCACCACATTTTCCTCAGCCTGTATCCGCGCCACAACAGGTGCAGCTTCATCAGAACAAAAATAGCGGTAAGTAGACTCCGGTACCAGCGCCTGCAAGGTCTGCAGATCCTGATTTTTCAGCGCGGTTCGTACCGTGGAAGCACTGATGACCTGATCACCGGATTCCTTTCGGGGGACAATGGTGCAGGCAATCTCATGAGCGGGTAATTCCTCAGCCATGATCTGGTTATAGATGCCGGTGACGATGCTATTTGGTTCCTCGCCAACATATCGGTTATTAATATGAAGAGCCTTTGCAATTTGTACGAAAATAGTAAGATCCAGTCTTGCGTGACCTTCGATTACTGCATTTTCATCCTTCTGAAAATAACTGGGAAAGGTGGCATTGCTGATAATATATGGACCACTGTCGTGATAGCAGATATTGGACAGATGCGCGGTACCTTCTCTGATCAGCTTTTTACGGACAGCAAAGGGAACCAGGCTGGAATCCTCACTGACTATGAATAAATGTACCAGATCATTTTCTGCACCGGCTTTTTCTACCAGGTATAGATGTCCAAGTGTAAAAGGATTGGCATTCATAACAATAGCAGCTACTTTTGCGGGTGGCTCGATAACAGCTGTTGCAGAAGAACTTTCCGTTTCTTTTTGCAGCTTTGCAAGATAATCAGGGAAACCGTTTCTGCGATTTTCCATGAAGACTACGTTGTCTTTGATTCTTGCTATCTCATAAAATCCCAGACTGGAAAAAAATTTAGCAGAGTTACATTTGGTATACAAAAACAGATGCAGATTTCCTCTGCTGCACTGAAATTCAATTAAATGAGTCACGATTTCATTCATCAGTCCCTCGCCCTGGTGTGAACTGCTCACAGCCAGACAACGCAGGGTATTACCAAAGCAGCTGCCGGTAGCAATCACATTCATATCATCATCATACATGGCACAGGTGTAATCCAGATTTCCGTCACGACGGATACCTTCTTCTGATAATAATTGATCGATTAAGCCGTGGGCACGCTTATCGTTTGCACTGACTTTTGAAATGTAGTAATCTGACATGTTTCCTCCCGGCAAAAGATTTAACAGGAAATCCTTCACTTGTTTTTTGAAAAAAATAATCTATGCAAATTATACAGGATATTGGAAAAAAGTAAAATACTTTGAAATTGTGCTGAGAAGTTCATAGCTTTATAAGAAAATTCGATTGGAAAAACAGGCAGACAAACTGTTTATTATAATCGGATTTTCTTTATATTTTCGCAGTAAATAATATTGAGAAATAGCTGTTTTCATGCTATGGTAAATACAAGCAAATACATTTCTAAAGATTCTATTATATCCTGAATCCTATCACGTGAATTATATGAAGAAATCTCAAAGAGGGATAAAAGCATGCAATAACAAAGAAAATAGAAGAATTTACAAAAAGTTTATAAAAAACTTCTTGACCTAGAGTGGACTTTAACTTCTATGATAAACAGGAAGATTTTGATATAATATAGAAGCAGGTCGTTTACGATCGGTAGAAAGGTCTTCAATAAATGAAAATAGTAGTAATAGATGGTCAGGGTGGCGGCGTTGGTAAAGCCCTGGTAGAGAAAATCAGCTTGAATTGTCCGAATCATGAGGTCATTGCGGTGGGAACGAATTCCATGGCAACTGCTAATATGTTAAAAGGCGGCAAGATCGTTGGTGCAACAGGTGAAAATGCAGTGGTATATAATAGCCAAAGAGCTGATGTGATTGTAGGACCCATTGGTATTTTGGTGGCAAACTCGATGTTAGGTGAAATAACACCAAAGATGGCAGAAGCTGTCGCAGAGAGTGAGGCAGAGGTTTTATTACTGCCTATGAGTAAATGTCATGCAAAGGTTGTGGGCGTACAGGAGAAAAAGCTGGCAGATTATATTGATGATGTAATCGCTGAGATTCAGGCTTTGTAAGGAGTTATAGTTTGGTACTTATCATAAACTGAGATAAGAGCGACCTATAATATAATAAGAAATAAAATAAGAAAAGATAAATATTGCCACGAAGGCATGATCCACCAGAAGGTGGGTTCTGTTTTCGTGGTATTTTTTTGCAAAAAGGAGTAGACAGGTGGAACAAAGTAAAAAAGGATTATTGGTACAGGTAGGAAATTATTGGAATACCAGGGCGGAAGGTTATTCACTGGATGTAAAAGAGGAACTTTTAGGAGAAAGTGGAAAGGACTGGCTTTCTTTTATAAAAGAAATTGCTCCAAAAGAAAAGTTTTCCAAAGTATTGGATATCGGATGTGGTCCGGGATTTTTTGTTACCTTATTAGGGAGGGCAGGCTATGAAGTGACCGGAGTGGATTATACCGAAAACATGCTGATAGAGGCAAGACGAAATACCACAGAACATGGTGTGGAGGCAAGGCTTCTGCGGATGGATGTGCAAGAATTGGATTTCACGGATGAATGTTTTGATTTGCTGGTAACCAGAAATGTGACCTGGAATCTGGAACATCCCATGGAAGCATATAAAGAATGGCTTAGGGTGTTAAAACCAGGTGGCATTTTAATCAATGCAGATGGAAATCATTACCTGCATTATACGGATGAGACCTATGCCAAGTCTGCGTCTGAAAGTGAGCATAAACATATGGAAGGTATTGATGTCAGTGTAATTGATAATCTGGCGAGAGAACTTCCGTTAAGCAGAGAACATCGACCGGCATGGGATCAGGCAGTTTTAGAGAGCCTGGGTGCCACAGATTTTGTGGTTAGAAAAGAAGTAACAGAGCAGGTGGCAGGCAGGAATGGTGAAACGAGAGACATTACCAGAAACTTTATTTTTACAGTAGGAAAGAAAGCATGACAAGATATATTTTGAAACGAATCTTACAATTGATAGTGGTATTACTGGGTGTCACTTTTTTGACTTTTCTGGTCACGATGGCAGCACCTTCGGATGCAGCAGAGATGCGTTACCTCTCAAAGGGATTTACCCCAAGCGAGGAGCTTTTGGAACAGACCAGAGAGGAATTAGGGTTACATGACCCGGTACTGGTTCAGTATGGCAGGTGGTTAGGCAGACTGGCACAG
Source organism: Lachnospiraceae bacterium (assembly GCA_028693705.1). Classification (GTDB taxonomy): domain Bacteria; phylum Bacillota; class Clostridia; order Lachnospirales; family Lachnospiraceae; genus JAQUUX01. The sequence goes on from JAQUUX010000036.1 coordinate 6,785, forward strand.
GGAGATTTGGGCAATTCCTACAATACAGACAATAGCGTTTTGTTGGAAATAACCAGGAAACTTCCGGGAACATTGATGCTTGCCGGTTCTTCTCTGCTTCTCATGCTGTTATTCGAATTTCCACTGGGACTTATTACAGCGGTTTATCAGAATAAGCCTGTCGATTATTTTCTGCGGATCATTTCCTTTGTGGGAATATCCATGCCGAACTTCTGGCTGGCATTGTTACTTATGTTTTTTCTGGCAGTTAGGATTCGTTGGTTTCCGGTAATCGGGAGGGGAGATCTGAACAGTATGATACTTCCCATGCTGACGCTTGCCATTCCCATGATCTGCGATTATATCAGGCAGATCAGAACGGCTATTTTGGAAGAACTGGAACAGGCGTATGTAACAGGTGCCAGAGCCAGGGGGGTGGCGGAAAGCAGGATTTTGTTCTGCCATGTTCTGCCAAATGCCTTAGTGCCGATTGTCACACTTATTGGACTATCCATTGGACATTTATTAGGTGGTGCAGCCATTGTTGAAACCATATTTTCGTGGCAGGGCATTGGCAATATGGTGGTGGAGGCGATTCGCAACCGGGATTATCCTGTTATACAGGCCTATGTGATCTGGATGGCGGTAATATATGTGATGGTTAATCTCACTGTGGATATAGCCTGTCATATTATGGATCCCAAGCTTCGCAGAAAAGGAGTTCATTAAGATGCGAAAGAGAGTATCAAAACAAAATCCAAAAAGGACACGCTTTATAATATTGCTTTTTCTGGCAGTACTTTTAATTGGAATTGCCTGCACGGGACGTTTTCTTGCACCCTTTGATCCCCTGGAGGCAGATTTTACGGTAAGCCTTCAAAAACCGGGAGGTCTTCATATCTGTGGAACGGATAAGCTGGGGCGGGATATTTTCTCCAGAATATTGTGTGGCGCTGGAACATCTTTTTCATTGACCTTTTTGATGGTAACAGTTACGTCATTGACCGGAACAGTCATCGGAATGACAGCAGGTTATCTGGGGGGCAGAACGGATACGATGATCATGCGTTTTACAGATATATTGCTGGCATTTCCAAGTTCTGTATTTGCCATAGCAGTGGCAGGTATATTGGGAGCAGGAATATTCCACACAGTTATGGCACTGTCTTTTGTCTGGTGGACGAAATATGCGAGGATGAGCCGCGGTCTGGTGTCAGCCATGAGAGGAAAAGATTTTCTATGTGCAGCCAGATTTAGTGGAGTGAGAGGAATTTCCATGATACGAAAATATATATTGCCCAATATCATGCCACAGATGATGATCATGGCGACGTTGGATATCGGGTCAATGATGATGGCGTTAGCCGGTTTATCTTTTTTGGGGCTGGCGGCACAGCCACCGGCACCGGAATGGGGTTATATGTTATTTGAAAGCAAGCAATACATGCAGACGGCTCCCTGGATGATGATTTATCCGGGACTGGCGATTCTGATAACAGTGATGATATTTAATTTACTGGGAGACAGTGTGAGAGACTTGTTGGATCCTAGGCGGAATAATTAGTAAACGAAAAAAAGGAGAGAATCCATTATGAATAAAAGAATAATCAGTTTTCTATTGGCCATAGTTCTTTGTATGGGAATGGCCACAGGCTGCGGAAACAATGATCATACCGGAACACAGACAGAAGGAAATGAAGCCGGAGAACAATCGGTGTCCGCAGAGAATGTTTCTGATGAAAAACATTTAAATGTGGCGTTGTTCTGGGTTAGTACTTCTGTGGATCCTGCTATGAATTACGATGGCTGGGTGTTATCACGAGTAGGTGCAGGGGAAACACTGGTCAGACTGAATATGGAAGCAGAACCGGAAGCTTGTCTTGCTGATTCCTGGGAACAGACGGATGAAAATACATGGGTATTTCATATACGGGAAGGAGTTACTTTTTCCAATGGAAAAGGCGTAACTGCCGAAGCCTGTAAAAATGCAATTGAAAGAGCATTTACAAGAAATGTCAGAGCAACGGAATATTTTAATCCGGTCAGCATCGAGGCAGATGAGCAGACACTGACTATCAGGACACAAGAACCTTGTGGAGCTTTACTGAATAATTTGTGTGAGCCTCTTTTTTCAATTATCGATACAGAAGCGAAAGAAGAAACTATTGCCTATGCGCCGGTTTGTACCGGACCGTATATTATTACAGAATATGTGCCGGATGTAAAAGTAGAACTTGTAAAAAATGAAAATTACTGGGACGGGGAACCGGGGCTGGATTCTATCACAGTAACCCAGGTGGCTGATTCAGACAGTCGGGTGCTTGCATTACAATCTGAAGAAGTAGATTTGACGAACACGGTGGATAATTCCAGTCTGGAATTATTCAGAGATGAAAGTAAGTATGAGATCCATGAAACCATTGGTCCGCGTACCAATGTGGTATATATGAACCGGGACAACAAATTTCTAAGTGAATTAGCGATTCGACAGGCTATTTCTTACAGTATAGACAGAGATACTTATGCAGGTCTGATCGGTGGTGAAAAAGGTGTGGGTATTTATTCTACAGCACTTGCCTGTGGTGAGGGTATTACGGATACCTATACTTATGATCCTGAGAAAGCCGGAGAGGTACTGGATGCAGCAGGTTTTACAGATACAGATGGAGATGGTATCAGAGAAAAAGATGGGGAACCTATTATATTAGATTATTATCTGGCAGCAGACCATGGCTCCAGTGATGCGGCGATTATTGCCCAGGCAATTCAATCCGATGTGGGTAAAGTCGGAATACAGATTCATCTGGTACAGACAGAGAATATGGCAGACATCAAGGATTCCCGTACTTTTGATCTTTGTTCAGCCAATGATTCCACGGCGCCCACAGCTGACCCGGAGGTTTTCCTGATCCAACATTATCTGACGGGAGGGGCCGGAAATTATACCTATTATACAGACGAGAAAACAGATGCCATGATTCGGGAGCTGTCTTCTACTTTTGGAACTGAGGAACGTCAGGATAAGGCAAGAGAAATCAGTCAGCGCATCCTGGATGATGCCACCTGTCTGTATGTGAGCTACATCACCGGGAATACGGTAAATACCACAAAGGTAAAAAATGTGGAGCAGTTTCCTATTGATTATTATGTGATTACCAAGGATATTACTATGGAATAGTGTAAAGAGCTTCTTTACAGGAGAATGGTTCTACGGAAGGGATTAACAATCAGATGCAGTCCAATTTGCTGGAATTAAATCATGTGACAATTACATATCAGAATGCAGAAACACCGGCAGTAAAAGACATCAGTTTTCGGATACCGGAAGAATCCATAGTCTGTATCGTAGGAGAAAGCGGCAGTGGAAAGTCCACTCTGATTCGTTCGCTTCCAGGGCTTTTAACGGAGCAAAACGCTGTAATCGATGGAGAGGCTCTTTTTAAAGGACAGAACTTATATCTGTTAAAAGAAAAACAACTTCAGGATATTCGTGGCAATAGCATTTCTATGATTTTTCAGGATGCAGGACAATACATGGATGGAAAACGAAAAATCGGTTATCAGTTTGTGGAAAGCATCCGCAGCCATAGAAAGATTGGAAAAAAGCAAGCCTGTGAAATGGCAAAGAAAATGCTTGCCAGTCTTTCCATGAAAGACCCGGAACGAATCATGAATGCCTATCCGTTTGAATTATCAGGAGGTATGAGACAGCGGATTGCTATTGCTATGGCGATGATTTTGGCACCGGATTTACTGTTGGCAGACGAGCCAACCAGTGCGCTGGACGTATCCATACAGGCACAGGTGGTTCAATTGATGATGGAGATGCGAGAGCAGTTTCATACCTCGATTTTAATGGTTACCCACAATATTGGTGTGGCGGCGCATATGGCAGACTATATTGCAGTCATGAAACAGGGGATTTTGCAGGAATTTGGCACCAGAGATGAGGTGATACTTCATCCAAAGAGTGAGTATACGAGACAGATTCTGGCGGCGGTGCCAACTTTGCGGGCAATAGAAACGAAGCAGGATATCTCAAAAACTTCCGTTTTAGCGGTTCGAGATGTCAGTAAAAGATTTCGCCTGGGCAGGAATATCCGTTGTCGATCAGCTGATAATTATCAATTGATAGCAGTCAAACAGGTAAGCTTTGAAATAGCAAAGGGAAAATGCCTGGCCTTGGTAGGCGAAAGCGGCAGTGGCAAGAGTACCATTGCCAGAATGATAACAGGCATCGTCCCGGTTTCGGAAGGAAACATTTTCTTCATGGGACAGGATGTGACCCATTTGGGGTATGAGCCCTGGAGACAGCTGCGAAGATCCATACAGCTTGTATTCCAGGATCCTATGGACGCATTTAGCCCCAGAATGAAAATTGGAACTTTTTTGTGTGAACCTTATGTGAATTATAAAATATGTTCCAAAAAAGAAGCAAAGCTGCATGCCGTAAAACTTTTAGAAAAAGTTGAACTCAAGGCTTCTTATATGGAGAAATATCCCCATGAACTAAGTGGTGGGGAATTGCAGAGGGTAGTCATTGCAAGAGCACTGGCGGTTCATCCTAAACTGTTAATTTGTGATGAGATTACCAGTGCTTTGGACGCCACGACACAGAAGGAAATCATAGATTTGCTGTTGCAGTTAAGAAAAGATGAGCAACTTGCCCTGCTGTTCATATCCCATGATCTGGCATTGGTGCAGCGCATCGCAGATCATATTCTGGTCATGAAAGACGGGACGGTTGTAGAAGAATTGGAAAGTGGAGAGCTACTGCAGGCAAAGCATGAATATAGTCAGAAACTGTTACAGGCAGTTTATAACATATAGGAGAGAAGCATGTCACAAACATTAGAAGAATTTTTCAAAGAAAACAATAAGATTGCCCTTGGATTTTCAGGCGGGACAGATAGTGCTTTTCTGCTATGGAATGCAGTACACTATGGAGCGGATGTGGGTATTTACTTTGCAAAGAGTGCATTCCAGCCGCTTTTTGAACTGGAGGATGCCAGGAGACTTTGCAGAGAACTGGGAGTGCAGCTACGTGTGCTGGAGCTGGATGTATTGCAGGATGCAGATGTAGTGAAAAATGATGAAAAGCGATGTTATTATTGTAAAAATCAGATATTTGGCGCTTTAAAAAGACAGGCATTGGCAGACGGCTATCATGTGATCATCGATGGCACTAACGCCAGTGATGATGTAAATGACAGACCGGGCTATCAGGCATTGCAGGAAATGGAAGTCAGAAGTCCGCTAAGAGAATGTAAGGTTACCAAAGCAGATGTGAGAGAGCTTAGTAAAGAAATAGGGTTATTTACTGCTGAGAAACCAAGCTATGCCTGCCTGGCAACCCGAGTCTGGGAACACCCGCTGACGACGGAAAGCCTGGCACGGGCAGAAAAAGCGGAAGCAATGGTGGCGGCAAAAGGTTTTTCGGATTTCAGGGTGCGTTGTCAGTATGAAAAGGCTATTTTACAGATGAATGAAGACCAGTATGATAAGGCGGTGGAACTGCTTCCTGAATTGCAGGAGGCACTTGGACAGCTTTTTGAAAAAGTGGTTTTGGATGAAGCACCGAGGAAACTATTAATGTAGGTATAAATAGCTAAATAGAAATGGAGGCAGTAATGGAAACAAGAGAAATACTACAGGCTGTGAAAAATGGAGAACTGACCATTGAAGAAGCCACGTTGAAACTGAAATTGGAACCCTTTGAGGATCTTGGATTTGCCAAAATAGATCATCACAGGGCACTTAGGCAGAATGCTAAGGAAGTAATTTACGGAGCAGGTAAGACAGGGGAGCAGATCCTGAAAATTGTGCTGACCATGAGTGCGCATGGAGACGACAATATTTTAATTACCCGAATGGACGAGAACAAATCTCAGGTGGTGCAGGCAGGCTGTGAAGAGATGGGGATTCCTTACTTTTATGATGGTCTTAGTCATGTGGGAATAGCCAGACGCCAAAAATATAATACCGGGAATGGTAAAATCGTAGTGGTATCAGGTGGCACCAGTGACCAACCGGTTTGCGAAGAGGCGGTATTAACAGCCGAAACCATGGGAAATGAGGTCGTCAGGCTCTACGATGTGGGTGTGGCTGGTTTGCAGAGACTCTTATCCAATTTGGAGATTATTATGGAGGCTAACGTGATAATCGCAGTGGCAGGCATGGAAGGGGCCCTGGCGAGTGTGGTAGGAGGTCTGGCAGACTGTCCGGTTATCGCAGTTCCTACCAGCGTAGGCTATGGTGCTAGCTTTCTTGGATTGTCGGCATTGCTTAGCATGTTAAACAGCTGTGCCTCCGGCGTCAGCGTGGTTAATATAGATAACGGATTCGGAGCAGGATTTCTGGCAAGCAGAATCAATCATATGAAATGAATTCATTTAAATCAGGAGAGAAGAGAATATGAAAACACTATATCTGGAATGTAACATGGGAGCTTCAGGGGATATGTTAATGGGGGCCTTGGTAGATTTGCTGCCGGATGCAGAAGCTTTTTTGAAAAAGGTAAATCATCTGGGGATACCAGGCGTGGAAATTATCAGGGAAGAAAAAGCCAGTTTCGGCGTACATGGAACACATATGGTAGTAAAAGTACATGGCGAAGAAGAGGAAAGTATGGACGTGCCCATGGAGCATGTGCATCATGACCACCATGACCATGACCATCATGACCATGACCACGACCATGACCATCACGATCACGATCATGATCACCATCACCACCACGAACACGACCATGGTTACCAGGACAATCAGGATAGTCACCATCATGCACATGAACATCACCACACTGGAATGACAGAAATTGAACATATCATTTCCAATATGCCTGTCAGTGATAAGGTAAAAGCTGACGTCCGTGCAGTCTATAACATTATTGCTCAGGCGGAAAGCAAAGTACATGGGACAACCGTAGAACAGATCCATTTTCATGAGGTGGGAAATATGGATGCCATTGCAGATATTACTGCGGTCTGTCTTGCTCTGGAAGAACTTGCACCGGAGCAGATCATTATAAGTCCGGTCCATGTGGGTCATGGAGAGATTCGTTGCGCCCATGGTATTTTACCGGTACCGGCACCGGCAACAGCAATGATCCTTCAGGGTGTGCCATGCTATGGCGGTTCCATTGAGGGAGAACTTTGCACCCCAACCGGAGCGGCGCTGTTAAAGCATTTTGCAGATAAATTTGGCCGACAGCCGGTGATGACCACTGAAAAGATTGGCTATGGAATGGGAACAAAGGAATTTGCAGCAGCCAATATGCTTCGAGCCTGGATAGGAGAAACAGAAGCAGAAAATGAACAGATTATGGAATTGAACTGTAATCTGGATGACTGCACCGGAGAACAGCTGGGTTATGTGATGGATGTTTTAATGGAGGCTGGAGCACTGGATACTTTTTTTATTCCAATTATGATGAAAAAAAACAGGCCGGGGATTTTACTGAATTGTATCTGTAAAATGGAAGATGCTGAAAAGCTTTCCAGGCTGATTCTAAAGCATACAACAACATTGGGTGTCAGAAGAACTGCTTATGATCGTATGAAATTGAATCGGGAAACTACAACTGTTACTACTATTTACGGGGATGTTACTATGAAGATTTCCAAGGGGTATGGAATTACCAGGATAAAACCGGAATTTGATGATCTGCTAAAACTTTCAAGAGAAAAAGCTGTCACATTGGACGAAGTTAGAAGAGAGGCCATGAAGGCAGTTAAACTGTAGGTTAGGTTGATGTAAAAGGGTCAAGAAAGTCCCACTATAGTACTTACCGAGGCATGCTTTCGCTACAGGAATTGCGTAACATCACATAAGCGCATACACTACATGCGCTAAGTGATGACACATTCCAAGTACCTCTCAAAGTACTATAGCAGGACTTTCTTTTATTTTAGGAGTCAGAACCAACCAAATTTATTCTTTCTACTTCAACAGCCTGTACAATAAAACGTTTGCTACCTGAAGTCCCCGAACAAGTGGAAAGCGTTAAAATATGGGAAGCTGCATTTAACTGTTCCAAATCATAGTCTTTATACAGGGAGAGCCTTGTTACTTCTTCTATATACTCATCATATTCTTCTTCTGTATTCACATCCCGATAAATATCGCTGGTATTTTGTACAAGATAATAGCTGAAAATCTGATATTTGATAACTTGTTCTTTTTGGAAAATATAAATCCAGGGAGCGCTGTTGCAAAGTTCGGCGGTTTCATCCTGATAAAAATTTTTGAGTTTGCCAAACATGGTACCGTTTCGCATATTATGTCCAAAAATAAAAGTATTCATGCTGGTAAAATCCGGATTGTTATAAGCATCTAAAAAGATACAGCCGGCAATATTTTCTTCTCCGCCAAATGATTTGTGAAGATAAATTTCATCGTCTACTGTTTGCACAACGGGATAGCTGACATCTAATGCATCTACATAAATCCAGGCAACGGTATCTGGATTTAAGGAAGATAATGAATCAAAGTCAAGACGGAGTTGTGGATAATTCTCTGGAATTGACGGAATTTCTGCAGAAATCAGGGGGGCTGTTTCTAATGTTTCTGTTTCTTCTATTGTGTCTTGAAGCGTGCTATATTCCTGCAAGGATTTTTCATACTGATCCATGAGCCATCCGATACGAAGGAGACAGCCGAGCATTACAAAAATTGCAAGGACGTTTATTACTTTGTAATATTTTTTCAAAATTGGAATAGACCTTTCTATAGATGGAAATGATTTATGTAACATAGTAATTTTACAGCTTTTTGCGTTTCTTCACAATGCTTGGGCGGAGAATGAATTAAGAAAAAATATAGGTGTTATCAACATAAGAATGGATAAGATATTTGCATATCAATTCTTTGAATGTAGATCTTTTGATAGATCCTAATTTTGGAACAAATGAAGCAAATGGTAATGTTGATAAGAACTTTTACAACACATTAATCGGTGTATTGTTGAGAACAGATGCTAACTCAGATCTGACAGGAAAGGAACCTTCCTATACAGAATCAGCCGGTGCATTAGCAGATAAAGAAGATGCATATTATGCGGTTGTAAACGAATATCTGAAGGAGCATATGTCTGAATTAGAGGATGAAACCTTTAATATGTTATTATCTGCTGCATTAAGTGTAAGTATAAATAATAAATATGCAGATAAAAATTGGGCAGGGAGTATTTATTTCCAGCTTATAAAAGATGAAAATGATGAACCGATTGTTATTATCGTTCCAGATCCTGAACCTACACCAACATCTGATAATGATGGGATTGATGGTTTGCCGGATACTTCACCGGATTCTCCTAATTATGCAGGAAATGTATTAGGTGCAACCCGTTCTGTAGAAACACCGACTACCGTAGAACAGGCAGTTTTAGGGGCTCGTCAGGATGTTAGAACCTCTGATGCAGATATGGAGTGGTACGTCGCCGCATTATTTGCAGCAGCTGGAATCGTATTAGTTACCAAGAAGAAAACTGTAGTTTAGGTTACTGCAAAAGACACAGAAAGTCCCACTATAGTACTTATCGAGGCACGCTTTCGCTACAGGAATTGCGTAGCATCACATAAGCGCGTAACTACATGCGCTAAGTGATGACGCATTCCAAGTACCTCTCAAAGTACTATAGTGGGACTTTCTTTCGTTTTGCACCAACCCAGTGCCCGATTTTCACTACCTTGTATATTATTCTAATTCTTCCGGGCGTGTCTACTATATGGGGTACGTTATATAGATTGAATTTGGTATATTGCATTTCATAAATATCTATATACCAAAAAATCACGAAAATTTTGGTATTATATAAAACCAACTTCTCTATATACCAAAATAGTTGACATAATAGTTATAATGTCAGTGAATTATGGAAAGGTTTTGGTATATAGAGATTAACTTATATATATACCAAAACATGGACATGACAAGTAAATAATTGTGACAGTCTGGCCTCGGCTACAGACCGAGCCAACTGTAGCATAAAGGAACTAAACATTGCCGTAAAACGAGGTTCAGCCGTGTATCGTATGCGAACAAGCACTGTAAACGCGTCTGTACTTAGTTCGCGTCTTGTGCGAACTTATGTACAGCTACGTGTTTACCGTAGTGAAAAAAGGCTTGTGAGCATATGATACACGGCTGAACCGTCCCTTTACATCAATCTTTATTCCTTTAAACTACAGTTTACACATTCGTATTAACCCCATTCACATTCAAATGCTCATCCTCATCCATTGGAATAACCAGGCATTTCTGTCCATCGATGGTCTCCACCTTGATCTGGGTTTCTTTCTCCGGTTTTACTCTTAGAATAACATCATAGGTTTTTACCGTTTCATTGGAAACAATTTCTTTTAATTCCTGTACCTGCTTTTGTAGTTCCTGCTCTTTTTTAGCCTGGATATTGGCAGCAACAGCTTTTTCATCTACCAGAATCTTGGCTACAGGTGGACAGTCTCCAAACTCTTCGGTGAAGGATTTTTCGATTTCAGGAAGAACTGTTTCCGGTACACCGCTTTCCTGGAGGACTTCTTTAAAGGTATCCGTGGATAATGGAATATCAGGTGCGTCCAGTTCGGCGATATCTTCTTTTTCTTCTACCATGTTGCTGATACTTTCCTGAATATCTAGCAGAACATCATCAGGATCATCTACAACAGGAGCAAGTGCTCTTTTCACAAAAGCCTGGAAAACCTGTTTTTGTTCAGTGGCAGTACGTTTTGGTCCACAACCCAGGGCATCAGCGATGAATTCAGGGTGGGAATCTTTAGCGTCTTTTACATAATATGTAATGGTATGAATATCAGCGCTTCGCTCAGAAAAAGAAGGGAAGAGGAAGCCACTGTCAGGTGCACCAACCACCCAGTCACGGATACGGGGACCGATGCGGTTTTCATCTTCGCGGTACCCAAGTCCCGGTTTGGTTAGACAAACAGGACAAATAGCACAGAGCAGATACTCATAAACTTCCTCGGACTCATCTAATTTTAAATTATCTTCGGTTTTTGTGATTACATCATAAGCGTCATGGAATAGCAGGATCAGATAATTGCCTACGTAGCCGTAATTTTCTATGATCAAATCATAAAAACGATCCAGTAAATCATCATTTTTTAATTCACTTTGACGAAGTGCCATGAAAAAATGCTGTTTGCCACCCGGAAGTTCTTCCTCCTCTGGAAAATCCAGTTCCAAAAGATTGTTGCCAACAGTTCCTGAAAGTGCTTTTTTTGCAATTTCCAGATATTTGAAAAATTCTTCATCATCCAGATTTAAGAAAGTTTCATTGATTTTAACAACCTTATTTTTATTACAATCAACGTAACAGCCGGTCATTTTTGTAAAAGTGCATTCTTCTTTTTTAAAACGTCTTTTTAATTCTAATATGTCTTTTTTTGTTACCATGTGTTCACTTCCTGTTTCTATATTATGATATTTCATTTCGTATCTGAAATATCATACCACATAAATTTTAGAAGCGGTTTAGTAATTTTTCATAAAAAGCAGCATTAAATTTTTATCATTCCAACATGGAAAACTTCTTTTAAATAGAAGTTGAATATGTTATGATAGACACATGGAGATTGTTAATGAAATAACAATCTAACAAAAACCAGATCCTGGCGAGTATCAGAAGGATCATAACAGGAAATAAAAATTATTTACATAATAAGGAGGATTTAACCAATGGCAAGATTTACATTACCACGTGATTTGTATCATGGAAAAGGTGCTTTAGAGGCACTGAAGACATTCCAGGGAAAGAAAGCTATGATCTGTGTGGGTGGCGGTTCCATGAAACGCTTCGGATTCTTGGACAGAGCCGTAGAGTACCTGAAAGAAGCAGGTATGGAAGTGGAATTATTTGAAGGTATTGAGCCGGATCCATCAGTTGAAACCGTTATGAAGGGCGCTGAAGCAATGTCCAAATTCCAGCCTGACTGGATTGTTGCAATGGGCGGTGGTTCTCCAATTGATGCTGCAAAAGCTATGTGGATTAAATATGAATATCCGGATACTACTTTTGAAGATATGTGTAAAGTATTCGGTCTTCCACGTTTACGTCAGAAAGCTCATTTTTGTGCAATTTCTTCTACATCAGGAACAGCAACAGAAGTAACTGCTTTCTCTATTATTACAGATTACGAAAAAGGTATTAAATACCCAATCGCTGATTTTGAAATTACACCTGATGTTGCTATCGTTGATCCTGATCTGGCAGAGACCATGCCACAGAAGCTGGTAGCACATACCGGTATGGATGCTATGACACATGCTATTGAAGCATATGTTTCTACAGCAAATTGTGATTTCACAGATCCGCTTGCTTTACATGCAATCAAGATGATCCAGAAGGATCTGATCGATTCTTACAATGGAGATATGGCTAAGAGAGATTCTATGCATAATGCACAGTGTCTGGCTGGTATGGCATTCTCCAATGCATTACTGGGTATTGTTCATTCTATGGCACATAAGACAGGTGCTGCATTTGCAGATCACGGTGCTCATATTATCCACGGCGCAGCAAATGCAATGTATCTTCCAAAGGTAATTGCTTTTAATGCAAAGGATGAAACCGCAAAGAAACGTTACGGCGATATTGCCGATTTCATGGGTCTTGGCGGAAACAGTCTGGATGAGAAGGTTAGACTGCTGATCGACTACTTACGCGGAATGAATGATGCATTGAAGATTCCTCACTGCATCAAGAACTATGGTACAGACAGCTACCCAACAGAAAATGGTTTTGTTCCGGAAGAAGTATTCTTAGAGAGATTACCTGAAATTGCAAAGAATGCAATTCTGGATGCATGTACAGGATCTAACCCACGTCAGCCTTCCCAGAAGGAAATGGAAGATCTGTTGAAATGCTGTTACTATGATACAGAAGTAGAATTCTAGGTCGTAGAACAACATAGTATTTTCAAAATGTATTGAAAAATAGTGAAGAGTGCGGATGCCGTGAAAGGATTCGCACTCTTTTTTGACAAACAAATATATGAGAAAGAAAAAATAGAATCTAAACGGAAAGATACTGGTAAATCCATATAAATATAGTATAATTTTACTATACAACAGAGAAAACTCCGAATAGATGAAATAAGTGAATGAGATGGATTATTCATTATAATATATGTGCAATTGTGATTATTGTGTTAGTGCTGGTTCTTTTTCTGGTACGGAAAAACTATAAATCAAAAGCGAACAGGGTATATCTTTATCTCCTGCTGACTACACTTGCGGCAGCGATCCTGGATTTGATAACCTGTTTTACTATTTCATGGCCGGATCTGGTGTCGGTGCCTGTGAATATTGGCATTAATATTGTGTATTTGCTGGTTATGAATTCCGTATGTTTTTTGTATTTTTTGTACGCTACCTGTATTACCAGACAGGTTGGTGTTTTTCCTAAAAAACTGAAGTTTTTTATCTTGGCTCTATATGCCATAGATATGCTTTTGATTGCAACTACGGGAATCACAGGCTGGGTTTTTTATTTTGATGATAAGAAACAGTATTGTAATGGACCAATGAAGTCCGGTATTTATGTAATCGCACTTATTATGCTGATTTGCGGTCTGGTGGAAAGTATTAAGCGTCGGGCGGTTTTAAGTTTTGTACAAAAAATGGCGGTATATTTTTTTACCATATCCAATATTGCGGGGGTAATCTTACAACTTGTATATCCACCGCTGCTGATCACGGATTTTACAGTTTCACTGGCAATGTTCTTGATTTACACAACGTTACAGAATTTGGAGAATTACCGGGATCCGTTGACAGGGATGTGGAATCGTGGTGCTTTTCTGGAAACCATGACTCAGTTTGCAAATGCCGGCAGACAATTCGATTTGATGGTTATCAAAATAGAAGATTTTTCTCATGTGAATGAGCTGCTCGGTGTTAACTCAGCTAATAAGATATTGTTGCAGATATCTGAACAGATGCGCAAACAGGTCCCGGACAGCAGTCTTTTTAGAATCAGTGGAACCAAATTTGCAGTTTTGTTCTTAAAAGATGATATTGCAAAAACAAAGAGATATCTTGAACTGGCAGAAGAGGACATGAAGAAACACTTGGAAAAACCGTTTGTAATTGGAGATATGAAATTGAAGTTACATCCCATCTGCTGTCTGGTAAGTTGTCCGGAACATGGAAAAACGGTTGCTGAACTGGAAAAAGTCCTGGATTTTTGTTTGCTGAAAGAAAAGAACCGGGAAAGTCTGTCAATCGTCCGTGCAGATGAAGAGGCATTACAGCAGGTTAGGAGAAAAGATGAAATTGAGAATATCTTATCCGATGCCCTCGGTAAATGTAATTTTGAAGTGTATTAACAGCCAATACGACATGATAAAACAGGGGCATATCACGCGGTAGAGGCGCTTCTCAGACTACATGATGATAAATACGGTTTTATCGGTCCGGATGAATTTATTCCATTGGCAGAGCAAAATGGAATGATTATTGCTATTGGAGAATTTGTTTTTGAAGAAGTCTGTCGAATGATTTCTGCCAGAAAAATAGGTCAGTTTGGCATAGAACGTATGGAAATAAACCTCTCTCCGGCACAATGTGTGCAGAAGGATCTAAGAGAGGTCTTTAAAAGCATTATGGATAAATATCAGATTCCGTATGATATGATTAACCTGGAGATCACAGAGACTGCGGCTGTTCATTCTACAGAGTATTTACAACAGGATATGCTGGCTATGAATAAGGATGGAATCCATTTTTCACTGGATGATTATGGCCGTGGACTGTCAAATGTGAATTATCTGGTGACTTTTCCTTTTTCGATTGTTAAACTGGATAAGGAACTGGTGTGGGCAGCAGAGAAGCAGGAAAACGCCAGGGTTGCTCTGCGCCATATTGTGAAAATGATGAAAGAATTACAGTTGGAGATTGTGGCTGAGGGTGTGGAGACCGAAGCGCAGGTTGATATGCTGCGGGAAATGGATTGTGACTATATGCAAGGGTATTTGTATGCAAAACCAATGCCGGAGGATGATTTTTTGTCTTTTATACAGGCACATCAGAAATAGAAAGGAAAACAGAAAATGAAAATAACATATATCGAACACAGTGGTTTTCTTGTAGAACTGGAAAACACGTATCTGCTGTTTGACTATTATAAGGGAAAAATACCCGCGTTGGTTCCGGAAAAGAAGCTGTTTATTTTTGCCAGTCATAAGCATCCGGATCATTACAATTTTGAAATCTGGAAATGGAAAGATGATGAACCTAAGCCATTATATGTATTATCCAAGGATTGTAAGCCATCTGCCAAGCGAAAAGAGGCATTAGGGATTACAGATCTGGAGACTGACAGGGTATGTTATGTGGCACCAAATCAGAATTATGATTTTCCGGGGATTAAAATACAGACGCTTCGCTCTACGGACGAAGGAGTTGCATTTGCAGTAGCTTGTGAAGGTAAAGATATTTACCATGCCGGAGACTTGAATTTGTGGGTTTGGCGGGAAGAAAGCAAGACATACAATGAGGAGATGGAGAAGAATTTCTGGAAGGAAATGAATCAGCTATCAGGCAGGCATTTTGATCTCGCATTTGTGCCATTGGATCCAAGACAGGAAGAGGATGCTTTCGGCGGTATGGATGCTTTTTGCCAGACGGCGCAGGCTGACCATATTTTTCCAATGCATTTCTGGGGACAGCCAGAGATTATTACAAGGTATAAAGAAAATAGAAAAGAGAATGATCAGATTAAAAAAATAGTAACGCTAAAAGCAGAAGGAGAACACCATGAATTTTAAAATGATTCACGAAAATTATAACGTATACGATTTGGAAAAGGCTATGAACTTTTATAAAGAAGCAGTTGGTCTTACCGAGAAAAGAAGGAAAACTGCAGAAGACGGTTCTTTTATCATTGTTTATCTGGGAAACGATACCTCTGATTTTGAATTGGAGCTTACCTGGATGCGTGATATGGATCGCCCTTATAATCTGGGGGACTGTGAATTCCATCTGGCTTTTGAAGTAGAAGATTACGAGGCAGCTCATATAAAACATGAGGAAATGGGATGTATCTGTTTTGAAAATAAAGCGATGGGAATCTATTTTATTTCAGATCCTGACGGGTATTGGCTGGAAATATTACCGGTACGGTAGGCCGTGCTGAGAAAAGGTAACCAAAAGGCTTATATTTTATAGAACTTTTTCTTGCAAAATAAAATTATCTTTACTATAATAGAACAAAACCGACGAGGGTGTGCCATTTGGCATACCCTCTTTTTTTTACTTTTTTTGTACTGAGGAGACAGATGGAGGTAGGATATGAAAACACTGGAAACCAATGACTGGATGATATTGAATAGTATTATATATAAAATATATACTACGGAGAATGTGACAGAAATGCGTTCCCAGCTTTTGGAGCAGCTGAAAATGGTTCTGGACTTTGACAGTGCGGATTTCTTTCTGGCAGATGATGAAACGGGAGCAGATCTGGTGGAGCAGGTGACCTATAACTGTGATGAAGATGGATCTTCTTCCTATAATGAATTGGACTATAGCAGAGGTATTATGTATAGCGGAAAAAGTATGGTATATCGGGAAACGGATATTATCACTGATGAGAAAAGAGTAGAAACGGAATATTACAAAAAAGTATATAAACCTAACAATTGGCATTATTCTCTGCAGATGATCCTGGGCAGAAATAAAAAGTTCCTGGGCGTTGTGACTTTGTACAGAACAATTGGTAAGGATAATTTCAGATATGATGATGTGTTTGTGCTGGACATGCTAAAGGATCATCTGGCGTACAGGCTGTACACAGAACGAAGCGAACGTAGTGCAAATCGGGATAAAATATCAGTTACAGAAGCAACTGACAGATATGACCTGACGAAAAGAGAACATACAATTTTACAGCTGTTAATGGATGGTCATGACAATCAGGAAATATGTGACGAACTGAGCATCAGCATCAATACCATAAAAAAACACATTTTGAATATTTACCGAAAAATCGGTGTGAAGAATCGTGTTCAGCTGTTTAAGATGATCAAGGAAAAAGAATAAGGAAAACTCTGTAATTTGACAGCAGGACCGTAAGTTGCTATGATAAATCCGTATCGACTACGATTGGTGGGATTGGATTGAAAAATATCATAGCATGTGATGATGAGAAAAGAGACTTGTCATTACTGGACAGAGAGGTTCATAAAGTGTTGCCGGATTGCAGTATGCAGACATTTTTGTCAGCTTCTGATGCGGTAACTTATGCGTTAGATTGCAGAAAGAGGAAGATCGATATAGATCTTGCTTTTATTAATGTATCGATTTCCGGTGTTCGTGGCGTAGAACTGGCAGAATCATTACGTGGTGTGTTCCCTGAAATAGCTATTGTATACACGGTGGAAAATCCGGATTTTACCCAGAGACAAAATTGGGATGTGACATTATGCAAACCAATTTCCGTGCTGGAATTAGGAAATGTTTTGGATAAGGTAATAGGAGTTTCAGGTAAAGGATCTCGTATGATTGTTCCAAATACGGTACGATAGTATAATAAGAAAAATAGTGATACAGATTATTCGACAGGATAATCTGTTTTTTTGTTACAAAAGTTAATATTTTGTGTATTTTTTATAAACTTAGACCTTGAAAACAGAAATCATGCTATAATAATTTCAATCTGATAAAAAACAAACAAAATAAAGGAGGGTAATTATGGCAAACAGATTTGTATTAAATGAAACTTCCTATCATGGAGCAGGTGCGATCCAAAGCATCGCAGAAGAGGCAAATGGCAGAAATCTAAAAAAGGCTTTCGTGTGTTCTGATCCTGATCTGGTAAAGTTTGGTGTTACCAAAAAAGTTTTGGATGTGTTAGATAAAGCAGGTCTTGCTTATGAGTTATATTCTAATATTAAACCAAATCCAACAATTGAAAATGTTCAGTCCGGAGTGGCAGCTTTCAAGAAATCCGGTGCGGATTATATTATTGCCATTGGCGGTGGCTCTTCCATGGATACAGCCAAGGCTGTAGGTATTATTATTAAAAATCCTGATTTTGAGGATGTACGCAGTCTGGAAGGTGTGGCACCTACAAGGGAAAAAGCAGTTCCTATTTTTGCAGTACCTACAACTGCAGGAACAGCAGCAGAAGTAACAATTAACTATGTTATTACAGATGTGGAAAAACATCGTAAAATGGTGTGCGTAGATCCAAAGGATATTCCTGTGGTTGCATTTGTAGATCCGGAGATGATGTCTTCCATGCCAAAAGGACTTACCGCTGCAACAGGTATGGATGCACTGACGCATGCAATTGAAGGTTATATAACAGCAGGTGCATGGGAATTATCGGATATGTTCCATATTAAAGCAATTGAACTGATTGCTAAAAGTCTTCGCGGTGCAGTAGCCAATACCCCGGAAGGCAGAGAAAGCATGGCACTTGGACAATATGTAGCAGGTATGGGATTTTCCAATGTAGGTCTTGGAATCGTGCATTCTATGGCACATCCTTTGGGCGCTTTATATGATACTCCGCATGGTGTAGCAAATGCTATTATTTTGCCAACTGTTATGGAATATAATGCAGAAGCAACCGGCGAGAAATATCGTGAAATTGCAAGAGCCATGGGAGTAGAAGGGGTTGACTCCATGAACCAGGCCGAATATCGTAAGGCAGCAGTAGATGCTGTAAAGAAACTTTCGCAGGATGTGGGCATTCCGACAGATTTAAAAGATATCGTAAAGAAAGAGGATATTCCATTCCTGGCACAGTCCGCTATGGATGATGCCTGCAGACCGGGTAATCCAAAACAGCCTACGCTGGAAGATATTACAGCTTTATATGAAAGCCTGATTTAGCCTATGGAAGTATGTTTTAGAAGAGTAAATGAGGATAATCCGGAAGACTTAAGGCAGTTTTATGAATTGATGGCAGATCTATCGGATCCTCCCACAAGCCTGGATTTATTACAAAAGAAAATCAAAAAGACAAATGCGAATGAAGATAAATACCTGATGGTGATAGAGGATGTGGCAAAAAAGCAAATATGCGGGTCACTTCTGGCAGTTCTGTTTGACGACCTTTGTGATGAATGCAGACCAATTATGGTGATAGAAAACGTGGTAACACACCATGATTATCGTGGTAACGGAATTGGCAAGAGCATGTTCGATGAAATTGAAGCCTGGGGCAGAGCAAGAAATGTAAATTATGCCATTTTGTGCTCCAGCATGAGCCGAACCGAGGCACATAAATTTTATCCGGCAATTGGGTATGAGGATGTAAAAGGGTTTAAGAAGTATTTGTAGTACATATTTTAAGTATGGACTAAAGGGACGGCTGTGAGCTGTCTGCATATCATTTTCAGGCACGCTCTCGCTACGGTAAAAACGTAGTGGTGGGTAAGCTTGCAAAAAGACCAGTCAATTTTTGACTGGTCTTTTTAGACGCAAGCAAACCACCAACGTTTTTAGAGTACCTGAGATGACAGGTGTCTGCCCCATGACATTTACTCCCGCAAATTATTTTAACCTTTTCTTCATTTTTTCTTGGGCAAAAGTATGGTACAATAATTTGTAGAAATTTGCACTTGCGCCTATACATTATAAGGGAAAGGATCAACATGGCATTTTACAGGAGATTACTTACAACTGCATACGGCTTAGTCTTGTGTATGGCTTTGACCGGCTGCGGTCAGGGACTGGAACAGACTAACGTTAAGGCTGGAATGGATGCGGTAGCTGCCATGGATTATGATACCGCCTTGTCGGCTTTTGAAACGGCTCTTACGGATGGGGAAAGTGAACGAAGTATTTACCGTGGAGAGGGTTTGGCGTATCTTGGCAAATCCATGTATAGTGAGTCCGTGGATGCATTTGAAAAAGCACTGGCTGCCAGCGGTGAAATGGTAGATTCCATGGACTATGATATCAACTATTATCTGGCATGCGCGTATGAGAAAAATGGAGATCGTACCAAGGCAATTGCAGTTTATGATGCGATTTTAGCTTTGAAACCGAAGGATCTGGATGCACTGTATTTGAGAGGGTCTCTTTTATTAAAACAGGGAGATTATGAAAATGCCTGTAAGGACTTTGAGGTTGTATTATCTTTAGAACCTACCAACATTGATCGAATTGTTTCAATTTGTGAATTGCTGGATAATCAAGGGTATCAGCAGATTGCCAAGGAATATCTGGAAGGCACTATGGCAGAGGAAAATGCAAAGAAGCTGACCACGTTTGATCTGGGCAGAATATATTATTACCTGGAAGATTATGATAATGCCAAGACTAATCTGGAACAGGCGAGGGACAATACTAATCCGGAGACAGCACTTTATCTTGGGAAAACCTATGAAGCACTTGGTGATTTTAATTATGCAGCAAGTGTATATAACAGTTATTTGCAAGCGGATGCAGAGAGCGCAGAGGTTTACAATCAGCTGGGACTTTGTAAGATCAAGCAGGGAGCTTATGAGGAAGCGCTGACTGCCTTTCAAACCGGTATGGCGATAGAGGGAAACGATCAGATGCAGTCTTTAAGCTATAATGAAATTGTAGCCTATGAATATCTGGAGGATTATAAAAAGGCAGCAGTACTGATGGAAGCCTATCTGGCTAAGTATCCGGATGATGAAGCAGCCCAGAGAGAGTATCTTTTCCTGAAAACCAGATAGAAGCCACATATAAATGATAGAAAAGTAATACTTCATAAAATGAGATTGTTAAAATTCAAACACTATATCTTGTGCCAGAGATGAAAATGAGGCAAAAGATATAGTGTTTTTTCGTTGACTTTTAAATACCTCAATGCTACACTAAAAATAGTGACGGATTTCAGATTGTTGACTGACGAAAAAACAGCAAAATAACCAAAAGAGGGCGGAGGAATTTTATGTTTCAGGTAATTAAAAGAGATGGAACCACAACAGATTTTACATTAACCAAGATCAACGATGCCATGATGAAAGCATTTAACGCAACACAGATGCAGTACAACAATGACATTATTGATTTACTCGCACTGCGTGTAACCGCAGATTTCCAGGATAAGGTAAAGGATAATGCTGTTCATGTGGAGGATATCCAGAACAGTGTAGAAAAGATTCTGGAGCAGGCAGGTTATACTGAGGTGGCCAAGGCTTACATACTTTACCGGAAACAGCATGAGAAAATGAGAACCATGACTTCCACTATTTTGGATTATAAAGATGTAGTTAACAGCTATGTAAAAGTTGAAGACTGGCGTGTAAAGGAGAATTCCACCGTAACCTATTCTGTAGGTGGACTGATTCTGTCTAATTCCGGCGCTGTTACTGCTAATTACTGGTTATCTGAAATCTATGATGAAGAAATTGCAGAAGCTCACAGAAATGCAGATATTCATATTCATGATTTGTCCATGCTCACAGGATATTGTGCAGGCTGGTCATTAAAGCAGCTGATCACAGATGGTCTGGGCGGTATTACCGGTAAGATCACTTCTGCACCTGCAAAGCATCTTTCCGTATTATGTAATCAGATGGTAAACTTTTTGGGTATTATGCAGAACGAATGGGCTGGAGCACAGGCATTTTCCTCTTTTGATACTTATCTGGCACCTTTTGTAAAAATAGATAATTTGAGTTATGGTGAAGTAAAGAAGTGTATCGAGGCCTTTATTTATGGTGTAAATACACCTTCCCGCTGGGGCTCACAGGCACCATTTACCAATATTACCCTGGATTGGACCGTTCCAAACGATCTGGCAGAACTGCCTGCAATCGTCGGCGGCAAGGAAATGGATTTCTGCTATAAAGACTGTAAGAAGGAAATGGACATGGTCAATAAGGCATTTATTCAGACCATGGTAGAAGGTGATGCTAACGGCAGAGGTTTCCAGTATCCTATACCTACTTATTCTATAACAAAGGATTTTGACTGGAGCGATACCGAGAATAACAAACTTTTATTTGAAATGACATCAAAATATGGCACACCATATTTTTCAAACTATATTAATTCTGACATGGAACCCAGCGATGTAAGAAGTATGTGCTGCAGACTGCGTCTGGATTTAAGAGAATTGCGTAAGAAAACAGGCGGTTATTTTGGCGCCGGAGAGAGTACAGGCAGTATCGGCGTAGTTACTATTAATATGCCTCGTATTGCATATTTATCTGCTAATAAGGATGATTTTTATAAGAGATTAAATCATATGATGGATATTTCAGCCAGATCTCTGAAGATCAAGAGAGGGGTTATCAGCAAGCTGTTAAGTGAAGGCTTATATCCTTATACCAGAAGATATTTAGGTTCTTTTGATAATCATTTCTCTACTATTGGCTTGATCGGCATGAACGAAGTAGGTTTAAATGCCAATTGGCTTCGTGAAGATATGAGTTCTGAGAAGACACAGGAATTTACCAAAGAGGTCTTGAACCATATGAGAAGCCGCCTTTCTGATTATCAGGAGGAATATGGCGATCTTTACAACTTAGAGGCTACTCCGGCAGAGAGCACAACATATCGTCTGGCAAAACATGATAAGAAGAAATGGCCTGCTATTAAGACCGCAGGTAAACTGGGTGATACGCCGTATTACACTAATTCTTCCCATTTACCGGTAGATTTTACTGTGGACTTGTTTGATGCACTGGATATTCAGGATGAATTGCAGACCTTATACACATCAGGAACTGTATTCCATGCTTTTCTGGGTGAAAAATTACCTGACTGGAAAGCAGCAGCTAACCTGGTAAAGACTATTGCAGATAATTATAAGTTACCTTACTATACATTATCACCTACTTACTCTATTTGCAGTGAACATGGATATCTGGCAGGAGAGCAGAAGGTTTGCCCACATTGTGGCAGAACTACAGAAGTTTACAGCCGTATTACGGGTTACTACAGACCTGTGCAGAACTGGAATGATGGAAAATTACAGGAGTATGCAAACCGTACTACTTATGACATGCAGAAATCCAGCCTGAAAAGACCTGTAAAAAGCGTAGTGACTTTGTCTGATTATAAAGAAAAAGAACCGACTGTAGAGGTGGAAGTGCCGCAGAACATGAAATACCTTTTCACTACCAAGACTTGTCCTAACTGCAAGCTGGCAAAGGAATATTTAAAAGATGAATCCTATATGCTCATCGACGCAGAAGAAAATATGGAACTGGCAAGTCGTTACGGTGTGATGCAGGCACCGACTCTGGTGGTCGTGGATGGCGAAGATTACAAGAAATATGTAAACGCTTCTAATATCAAAAAATATGCGGAAAGTCTGAAACAGATAACTGTTTAAATTTCAAATGTGCTGTTACGAATGAGAATTGCGTGAAGGATTTTTGCACGCAGAAATGGAGAAAGTTATGCAGAATACATATTTGAGAGTGAAAGGCATTGTGGAAAAAGATGGTAAATATCTTTTACTGCAGCGTTTTGTAGATGATCATATTCCGGAACCTTTTGTATGGGAATTTGTGGAAGGGCTTGTTAATTTTGGAGAGAAACCATCAGATGCGGTTCTTCGCTGCGTAGAAGAAGTGCTGTCAGCACCATGTAAAGTGGAAAAAATTCTATATGACTGGTCACTGGTATTGGGAGATTCCCATTGTGTAGGTATTGCATATTTATGCTGTCTGGAAAATGAAGACGAACCTTTTACTTTGGCAGAAGAGTACGGGGAAGCAATCTGGGTGGAAAAGGAAGAATTGGAACAGTATCTGGAAAATCCTTATACTCTGAAAGATGTACTTGCAGGACTGGAAATGTAAGTGTTAAACTAAACAGAAATGCAAAGAAGAACATAGCGGAAAGGTTTTATTTAACATGGTAAAGAAATTAAGCGAAAAAATTATACAAACAGGGGCACCAATCGTAGTAGGACTGGATCCTATGATGAAATATATCCCTGAACATATCCAGAAAGCTGCTTTTGCAGAACACGGAGAAACTTTGAAAGGTGCTGCTGAAGCAATCTGGCAGTTTAACAAAGAAATTGTGGATCATGTGTATGATCTGATTCCGGCTGTGAAGCCACAGATCGCCATGTACGAGCAGTTTGGTGTGGAAGGTCTGATCGCATATCAGAAAACAGTTGATTATTGTCAGGAAAAGGGACTTGTTGTCATCGGAGATATTAAAAGAGGCGATATTGGTTCTACTTCTGAGGCGTATGCAATAGGACATCTTGGAAAAGTGCAGGTTGGCAGTAAGAAACTGGAAGCTTTTCATGAAGATATTGTTACAGTAAATCCTTATCTGGGATCTGATGGTGTGGATCCTTTTGTGAAAGTATGTAAAGAAGAGAATAAAGGTATTTTTATTCTGGTAAAGACATCTAATCCAAGCAGCGGTGAATTCCAGGATCGTCTAATCGATGGCAAACCTTTATATGAGTGGGTTGGTGAAAAAGTTAACGAATGGGGCAGCGACTGCATGGATGGCGAATATAGTAATGTTGGCGCGGTAGTTGGTGCAACTTATCCGGAAATGGGTAAGGTTTTAAGAAAACTTATGTCTAAGGCGTATATTCTGGTACCGGGTTATGGTGCTCAGGGCGGTAAAGGTAAGGATCTGGTTCATTTCTTTAATGAGGATGGACTGGGAGCTATTGTAAATTCTTCCCGTGGTATTATTGCTGCTTATGCGCAGGAACAATATGCAAAGTTTGGCGCAGAACATTTTGGAGAAGCATCCAGACAGGCAGTACTTGATATGAAAGAAGATATTGGAAGTGCATTACAAAACAGATAATGTATTTTGTGAAGAGAATCGGCAAAAAGGACTTGCCGATTCTTTTTTTATGGTATAATTAATGCATTACATGTTAGATAAACTCATCTTGGGGAGTTAAGGGAAAATTGAGAGGGCATGATATGAAAAGAGGGTTGAAACGGAGCATTTCATTCGTTCTTTTTCTGATGCTTGTAATGATATCTATTACAGGCTGCGGAACTGACAAAAAGGTGCAGGATTATGTATCGGTTTCAGGATTGGATACCGGTGAGCAGGTGGTACTGAAAATAGCGATTCCTTATGAGACCAATAAGGCATTGAACACAGTATCTAATGCTTTTATGACCAAATATCCCAACGTGAGCATACAGTTGGAGTATATTGAAGATTACGATACTAATGCGCTTCAACTGTTTCAGGCAAATGAGCTTGATGTGATTTTACAGAAAGATGTGTTTGCTACAGAAGAGAATAGAGAACAGGACTTTTTTTATAATTTTGCTTCAGATGAAGAAATAGATTTCTCCTGAATCCGTGAGTTTCACGGATTCAGGTACTATACAAGTACAAACAATGGTACTCCTTCCTTAACGGGAACAACTACAAGCGAAAACTTTAACGGATATGTTGGAACTAGTGTAAGTGCAACAGAAGCACAGCTTGCAGCAACCGTATATGGTGACAATACATATGCATTCAATGATGCTGACAGTACTGTAACCATTACTTTAGCAGAAGCGGATAATGTTATTATCTTAAACTTCTATCGTAATGTAACAGTAACAACACCTCCTACTGAACCTGAATATAACCCAACACCGGACAATGATGGTATTGATGGTTTACCGGATACTTCACCGGATTCACCTAACTATGTAGGTAATGTATTAGGTGCTACCAGAACTGCTGAAGCAGCAACACCAGAAGCAACTGTACTTGGTGCAAATAGAGAAGGTGAAGTACTTGGCGCAGACAGACCTGCAACAGGAGATACAACCAATGCAGCAGGATGGTTAATGGCACTTGCAGCGTCCGCATTAGTACTTGCTGAGACTTGCAAAAAGAAAAGAGTTTAATGGAATTTGATAATTGAATTCTTAACTGAATAAGATGAGAGGGAATTGACATTTGTGATGTCAATTCCCTCTTTTTGGCTTGCTTATAAAATGAGAAAAGATCGGATCTTTACAACAAATAATATTGAGAAATAGCTGTTTTCATGCTATGGTAAATACAAGCAAATACATTTCTAAAGATTCTATCATATCCTGAATCCTATCACGCGAATTCTTCACAGTCTTTGCTTATCACATTTTAATTTCATAAGCAGGGACGAAAAAAGAAGGCAGGATAAGGTATACGATGATTCTGCTCTTGTAAAGCGTCCCGAAATACGAAAGGAGGTTTTACATATGAGTAAGATCATTGCAGAAGTAACACGTAAACCCAGGGAAAACACTGTGGATCACC
>JAQUUX010000037.1 GCA_028693705.1 Lachnospiraceae bacterium
GCACTAAAAAATCATATTTGGGGATTGTAAGAGGAAAACAAAACGAATAAAATAAAGACAGTCAAAAAATCTGAAACACATCAGGGCAAGTCTGTCTATTTAATTCCTACAATAAACTTACACTATCCATTTCCCGTAAGGGGTTGACTTCTTTTGTCATTTTAGATACTCTTATATTACAACGATTACAAAATTGTGGCAGTCTCTTCTGAGACTGGTCATCACTGTCTAATGGAAAAGGGGAAATTTTATGATGTACATTCATTATTGTAAACGTTGCCATCGGATACATATGCTTAACGGGCATAAAATGAACTGCCCCCGCTGTGAAGAACGATTAACCGAATTAAAACTTTCTTATCTGGATTATGTCAATATGAGTCTTCCGGAACGGGATCAACTGGTACATGCCTGTGAGGACGACAGCCGTCTGAAATCACTCAGCACTACCTACAGGATGTACAAGTACAGCAAGTGGTATCGTAAGTTGAAAGAGAGTGAGCGTTTAGCAGTTGAACAATCTGCTATTACTCCGTCCATTGTCTTCACTACCGATCCACAGACACTCAACAGCCCGGTGGGCGCTTGAACAGTAACTGGCACTATGTATCAATAATCTATTTTCCGATGGTAAAGTTTAACTTCTAGTTTCAAAAATTACAACTTCATATTGTTTATTCAGAGTATGCTCACGTTCCCACGTTGCGGCATACTCTTTTTTTGCAATTTATCCTAAGCAAAACTTTTTTACATATAGAAAACAAAAATACCACACAAAATGCACAATACTCCCAGTAATTTCCGTTTCGTAATCTTTTCTCTGAAAATAAAATAACTGAATACCATGACCAGAATATATCCTGCCGACTCTATTACCGGACCATTCTTGTAATCGATTTCCCGATAAGCCACCACAGTTAAGAACATGGATGCCACCATCATACCGTATCCTATGATTACATATGGATTCAGATATTCCTGTAAAAAGGAGGCATATTGTCTGGCTGCACTCTTCTTTAATAAGATCTGTGACACAGATGCAATGACAACTGACAGCAGTAAAATCAAAATCCCTCTGCTCATTCTGCCACCTCCTCTGTATTCACGATGACCGTTCCCAATAATACCAGACCGATCCCCAGAATATTCTGCCAGGTAATGTGATCATGGAAAATAAGTACCGCCCAGACCATGGACCATAGGAGAGTCATGGATCTGTTCGCATAGGCAATGGACAGGTCGAACTTCTTCAATGCCTGCTGCCAGAGGATAGCATATAATGCCAGGATTCCAAACTCCAATCCAAACAGTATCAAAAAAGAAAAGCTGAAAAATTCTTTCCCCGATGCAAATTTTCCACACACGCTGGAAATGGTATATAAAATCACCACTGCCTGCAATCCCAAAATATCTTTGATGGTAATCCTCTTCTTCATATTAAACCCCTTTTATATTTGTAAATTCAATGTATCTGACCTATTCTTAAAAAAAGATTAAGATTTTTGAATAAGTAGATTTTCCTTGGAAATCATAGTAAAATGTATTAAGTTAACTTAGAAATTAATGGAGGAGAACTATGAACGACAAAAAATTCAAACCCAATGTACATATCATTTTACTGGCAATCATTATTTTCATCATCATTTTTTGTGCCGTAAGACTTTACATTTGGAACAAAGGAACAGATTCAGAATACGATCCCAACGCGGTCACAACTGAATTCGATACAGAACCCCTGGATGTTATTTTCCAGCTGTTGCCTGATAAACTGGAAGGACACGAAGATGATGGCGTAAACACCGTACTCTGTTTGGGCAATGATGTTCTGACCGACGGAAGAGATGACCATACCTCTTTCTCAGAACTGGTAGCCGCTGACAGCAATTCTGTAGTATACAACGGCGGTTTTGCCGGCAGTACACTTGCTGCAAAGTCTGCAGAATTTATTGAAGCTTGCCCTGATGATGCTTTCACGTTTTATTATGTCGCAGATGCCATCAGTAAACAAGACTTTTCCTTATTAAAAGATTATGCTGATAAGGCAGAGGGCAATGATAACACTTATGCTGATACCATCAGCACCCTGGAAACCCTTGATATGTCTACCATTGACACACTGGTGATCTTCTATGACGCAAACGATATGTTACAGTACCGTGCCGTTATTGATCCTGAAAATCCTACCAGCCTGTCCACATTCTGTGGTGCATTATCCGCCGGTATCAGCGAGATCCAGGAAGCTTACCCTTATATCCGTATCGTTGTCATGTCACCATACTTTGGTTTTTCCAGAAATTCCGAAGGATATTACAGTAGTCTGGATACAGAAGATTTTGGTAATGGTAACCTGCCAAACTACCTGCTGAATATGATCGATACCACCCAGAAATATGGTGTCAGCATCATCGATAATTATTATGGGACGATCACAGAGACTAACTCCGGAGATTACCTTACCGATAATATTCATCTAAACAGCGACGGCCGTGAAGTCCTTGCCAAACGTTTGATTGATACCATTGGCATGATTGCCGGCACTGATGATGCAGAATCATCTACGGAAGAAACAGCAAAATAGACTCTAAAACCTGCGTTGTAAAACAGAGCTATTGTAAAAGGCAGCTGGCACTTTATTTTGTGCAGCTGCCTTTTTATTATCTTTCTTTTCCTTATACATTACACTTCATAATGATAATATGACTTAAACCACTCCACAAACTTTGAAAGTCCCTCTTCAATCGTAGTGCTTGGCTTGAATTCAAAGTCTCTCATCAGATCAGACACATCTGCATAGGTGCGGTACACATCTCCCGGCTGCATAGGCAAAAACTCTTTTTTAGCTTCCTTACCCAGACACTTTTCCAGGACTGCGATATAATCCATTAATTTCTCCGGTTTATTATTACCAATATTATAGATCTTATAGAGAACACCCTTGGCATCTGCTGCCGGTGGATTGCACAGCATGTTTTCCACACCTTTTACAATATCATCAATATAGGTAAAATCACGGTACATATCCCCGTTGTTATAGATCTGAATCGGTTCTCCCGCCATAATCTTCTTTGCAAATTTGAAATATGCCATATCCGGACGTCCCATCGGACCATATACGGTAAAGAAACGTAAGCCGGTCAGTGGAATACCATACAGCTTGCTGTAGGCGTAAGCCATCAATTCGTTTGATTTCTTAGTTGCTGCATAAAGGCTTACCGGACAATCTACCTGATCCTCTGTAGAGAAAGGAATCTTTTCATTGCCACCATAAACGGAACTGGAGGAAGCGAATACCAGATGATCCACAGGATTATGTCTGCAGCCTTCCAGGATATTGAAAAATCCCACCAGATTAGACTGGATATAAGCATCCGGATTATCAATGCTGTAACGCACGCCTGCCTGTGCTCCCAGATTTACCACCACATCAGGGTGATACTCTGTAAACAGGTGATTCACTGCTTCTTTATCTGCCAGGTCACCCTGTACAAAAGTATAGGTCTCATACTTTTGTAAAATAGCCAGACGGTCTTCTTTCAGACTCACGTCATAATAATCATTCATGTTATCAAAACCAATTACTCTGATATTCTGCTCCAAAAGACTTTTAGAAAGATGAAAACCAATAAAGCCTGCGCCCCCGGTAATCAGATAAGTTTTACTTGCATCCAGTTTTTTCATAATCAAACTTCGCTCCTCTTCAATTCGGCCATGTAACCGTAGTATCTTTATAAATGTTGTAACCATCTATTGTAGCTACTATTTCGTAACCATAATCTTCCATTGGCTGTTGAAACGTTTTTTCTGTGGATAAAATAATATAATTACAGTTATAGCCCTTGGCTGTCACCGATAATTCACCGGTTTCCATATTCTCCTGCTGCATCAGCCGATAAAAAGGATCATCATAATCCCATCGATGCACCAGCATCTCCCGCCCGTACGGCATGATGATTCTGGAAGAATACTGTCTCACATAGTGAATCAGATCATCCGGAAATACTGCACACACCTGGCTGCCGTCTTCGGGCAGTATCACATCACATACATCCACTACTGTCTGAGGAATATGATAGGCATTTTCCGCCTCCGCCATATAATCACCAGTATATACATATTTTCCACTGAGCACAATCATCACGGTCATAATGATCAGTACCATTCTTCTGTGTCCTTCTAATAACCTGATCCCTGCATAAGCAATGGTAACACTCATGGGGAGTATCCAAAGCATGCGGTAATAGGTTTCTGGATCCAGAAAATGATTAAATGCGATCTGGAATAAAGGAATCATAAAAACAATCAATATACAAACCGGTACCGAGACAAGTAAAATACGCTTTGGCCAATTCTTTTCTTTCAGGAAAAGAAGAGCCAATGCGCCCAGATATAATAGCAGCAGTAAACCACTGCCCTTATAATTTTGTATCACACCGGTTACAAATGCAAACATAAAACTCCTTTATTTATACAAAATAATCATATTGTGAAATCACAGCATTACATACAATAGTGCATAGACTACACAGGGAATACAACACAATCCCAGTCTCCACAACAGTTGAAAGCTTCTGTGATATATGCTTAAGAAAAATCCAACACCAGCAATCAATACTGCCGTTAAAAACACACCCATGGTGGTGGCAAGAGCCGCTGTCATATTGGTGCAAAACAGTAATATCATAACCGACTTATCCACCTTACCATCTTTTGCCACACATAACAGCAGCCAGCTGACAGAGATCATCACCAGATTAGCCAGCACAGATTTTCCCTGCCAGGTTCTGGTCAGGAAAAATGTAGCATTGGTATATAGAGAAACATTGCCAAAGATCTGTAAAAGGGAAATCAGTATCATAAATACAGGCAGGTTGTCCAAAAGCTTATGCGGCGTTTCAGATGCATGATCCGATTCCTTCTCCAATAATTTTCGTCCAATCAGATAAAAATACAAATAGGTCAGTGGTATCAGCACAAGCGGTAACAACGTATGCGCCATAATCGTTGCATGAAGCCCACTGGTCTGTGCCAGAAAAGCAATCCATAGTGGAAACAGTGCCAATGCATGTCTGGTATCTAACGCCGTGGCAAATCCAGTATAGGGAAGCGTTCTGTATAAATCTCCGCTTTCAGCCGCCGAAACAGACTGTACAACATAATAGGCGTCATCCCCGTCAAAAGAAGCATAGGCAATGGCATGATACATCTGGAATGCGATCAGTCCCAGAGCAATGACCCAGTAAATCATGGTTTCCAGTTCTTTTTTATCAGAACGCCATGCGGATAAGCATTTACCTGTTTCTCTGTAATTTTCCCGGAGTGACATGCCTATCTTATTTTTCCTGGAACACCATATGCCACTTATTGCTAATAGTGTAAGTACCACCACTGTGCATATCGTCAGCTCATACATGTTCCTGCCCGCCAATACAAAGGGCACGGCTATCAGCTGAAAAACTGCCAGCATGACAAGATAACCTGCGGCAAATATGTTTCCGCAGGTTATTCGTTTTCGTTCTATGAATTTTACAGGAAGGAATCCGATTGCAAATGGCACGATAACCAGCCATAAGATCAGTCCCAGTATGGAAAATACCATCATAAATTCATTCCTTATTTTTTGTCGTTTACAGCCATTCTACCGATACTGTAGTATTCTACACCGGCCTGTTCCATATCTCTGGTGTCGTAGATATTACGACCGTCATATACCAATGGAATGCTCATTAAGTCCTTATAAGACTTTGGCTTTACATCGCAGATTTCTTTCCACTCGGTGAATACAAAGCAGATATTTGCATCTTTTAATGCTTCTTCCGGATTCTTCACATAAGTGATACTTCCTCTGTCAATTCTGCCTCCTGGGAAACGCTTCTTAAAGTTCTCATCAGCAACCGGATCAAAAGCAACAATTTCTGCCCCCTGTTCCAGTAACAGCTTTACATTATCCAGTGATGGTGCTTCTCTCAGATCATCTGTACCGGCTTTGAAAGCCAGACCCAGTACAGCTACCTTTAAGCCCTGGAATGTGATCATACGCTCACTTGCTTTATGGAATAATTTTGTCTTCTGCTCAGCATTTACATCAACGGCTGCTTCTACTGTACGCAGTGTATATCCATTCTGATGTGCCAGATATTTCAATGCTTTGGTATCTTTCGGGAAACAGCTTCCGCCATAGCCGATACCGGCATGAAGGAAATTAGAACCGATTCTGGCATCGTAGCTCATGCCCTTTGCAACAGCCTCAATATCTGCGCCTACCAGTTCACACAGATTGGCAATATCATTCATATAAGAAATCTTCAATGCCAGGAAATCATTGCAGGCATATTTAATCATCTCAGCAGAACGTCTGTTAACAGATACAATCGGAAGCCCAAAAGGCTCATAAATAGCTTTCATGGTTGCTTCTGCTTCTTTGCTCTCTGTTCCGATGATAAATCTGGCTGCATGTAAAGTATCATGAACTGCAGATCCCTGTGCCAGGAATTCCGGATTGGAAGCTACTTCAACCTTCACATCTCTCTTTAAGAAATCATGAATGAACTGTTCTACTTTGTCATTGGTGCCAATCGGTACGGTTGATTTTACAACAACCAGACAATCCTGCTCTACAGATTCTGCGATCTGTCTGGACACTGATGCAATGTAGCTGAGGTTAGCACTTCCATCAGGCTGTTCCGGTGTACCAACACCGATAAAGATAGCATCTGCATGCGCATATGCTGCCTTGTAATCTGTTGTATAGTGAAGGCGGCCTGCAGACATGTTCTTCTGCATCAATTCTTCCAGTCCTTCTTCATAAATTGGAGAAACACCGCTCTCCATTAATTTGATTTTATTCTCATCCACATCTACGCAAGTCACATCATGACCTACTTCAGACAGGCAAACACCTGTTACCAGACCTACATAACCTGTTCCTGCTACTGCTATTCTCATTTTATTCGATCCTTTCGTATTATTGGCAGAATCCCACCTGCCAAGTCAAATATGTTAAAATTATAACTCTTTTGTAAAATGTGTGCAACCAATAACCATTGCTTATTTGTTCCCTGTTTCGTACAATAACCGGCTATTTCTCATACAGATAATCTTCCCAGCCTTCCCAGATACTGTCATAGTCATAGGTAAAAGCCAGGTTCTCCATATGCTGTAAAATCTCTTTATAGTTTTCTTTGGTAACTTCACAGTTTCCTGTTTCCATGGCATCCGTGATCCACAGACTGATATCCCTGCTGTAATGTTCATAGTCTGTGTAATTTTCCAGATTTGTAATAATATCTTCCTGATCTGTGAAGCAGAATAGGTGCACATTGTCATACGCCAGGAACCGCTCCATCAAAAGCTCGTATTTGCTGATAGTCGCCGAGATCTGTTCCGTCTTATAATAATTATACCAATACAGGATACTATAGGGTGGGAAGAAAATATAAAATTCTGTATCCGGGTGTTTCTCAATGACAGGGCAGATATTGGCATCCATGTTCTCTGTAATGTCCTCCAAATAGGCATCAAAATCCATGGACTCCTCCGGTTTATCCGGTGACTGATAAGTCTGCATGACCACCCATTTACTATAGCCAAAATAAGGCCAATTTGCGTACACTTCTGCTAAGTCAGTTTTACTTGCAGGATCAACCAACGGTTTTAAAATATAATCCAACAACACATCTTTATTGATCCAATATCCTACATCATTCAGGGGATTCGTATCATACAGATATTCCGGAATAGGATATTTTGTCTCATTGATTCCACCTGAATAGGAAGCTTCATCAATTCCCCAGAATACATTTTTCAAGGTATGTCCACTGCCATCCACCTGTTCCATAATATTGCTGATATCCTTTGGATAGGCGCCATTATAAGACAGTTTGATCGTATTACAGTCAAATGCCTGATTGAACCATCCGGTATTAAAATTAATGGTCATGGAAGATCCTAAAATCACGCTGTCATAGTCCATGTTCCTCGCCATACCCGGGTTCTGACTCAGCTGATTATCCACCACATAGGGGAACCCGCTGAGAGGTGCATGATATTGAAAGAAAGGATCTATATATACCACAACCGAGATACATGCGATCAGCCCTGCCAACACAATACCTATGAATATCTTCAGCCATTTCCAATTTTGTTTCATCCGATTGTTTCCTTATTTTCTTAAAAATTAAAATACAAAAATGTGCTGACCTCTGAAAAACTGATCAGGCACCATAATAATAATCCTGCTGCTACCACTGCTGAGATCACTGTAGGTCGGAAGGTCTTCATCCGCTCTCCCAGATTACGACAGCCGAATAATAGGAACGCTGCCACCAGGAAATACGCTATCATCAGTAAATATGGTCCGATTGCCAGGTTGGTCAAATGGAATATCTTCAAAGCATACCAGAATTCCCCAGTCTGAAATTTCTCTGCAAAGGTAACCGGTACCTGCCCCCAGCCTGCTGTAAACAGCCTTTTGATAAACAGATTAGCTGCCGCTACGGATTCTGAGCGGAAGTAAATAACACTCAAGTCAAAAAAAGCATATGTCGCAAGCCATCTGACAGGCTTTGGTATCCTGTCGTGCGGTTTCTGTACCAAACGGATCACCACACAGGCAACCCCATTTAATAAGCCCCATATAATATAGGTCCAATTAGCTCCATGCCAGAAACCACTGATAAGAAATACCAGAATCAGATTGCAGCAGGTCCGAAAACTGCCTTTTCTGCTGCCGCCACATGGAATATACACATATCTGGTCAGGAATCTGGTCAATGTCATATGCCAGCGTTTCCAGAAATCAGTGATACTACAGGCTTTATAAGGTGAATTAAAGTTCATGGGCAGATCAAAATTAAATAGCAGCCCCAGTCCTCTCGCCATATCACTGTAACCGCTGAAATCAAAGTATAACTGCACTGTGTATGCCAGACTGGTCAATAACAACCCCAAACTCTGCATGGATGCATAATTTTCATAGCCCCAATCCACAGCCAGGCCGAAAATATCAGCAATCAATATTTTCTTGGAAAGTCCCAGAATAAATACCATGCATCCCAATGCCACATTATCTGCATTTGATTTTTTCTTCGTCTGATCCTGCAGTTGCGGGATAAATTCTTCATGCGTGACAATAGGTCCTGCCACCAGCTGTGGAAAAAAGGAAACAAAAACAGCATAATCCAGAAAGGAATAGCCCTTTGCTTCACCCTTATAGGCATCCACTACAAAACCAACCTGCTGGAAAGTAAAAAAGCTGATTCCCAGTGGCATCAATACGTTAAGAAGCGGAATCCCGATATGTAATACCTGGTCTATATTCTCCACAAAGAAATCAAAGTATTTAAAATAAAATAATATGCCCAGATTACCCAGTACTCCCAGGATCATCAAAAGCTTTCGCTTCCTGCCCTTTTCCATCAGATAATACAGCAGATAATTCCCACAGATACTGCAAAGAATGATCAACAGATAACTGATATGGAAATATGCGTAGAACCACAAAGACATCGCTAAAAGCCAGCCTTTTGCCAGCTCATATTTCTGCCAGTGATTCCAGACAAAATAGCCCAATACCGTAACCGGTAAGAAGAACAAAATAAAAATATAAGAATTAAAAGACATAATCTACACCCTTGTCACGATCAGCTCGCAAGGTCCCTCAATTGTAATCGTTTTGCGTCCGCTTGGTACAAATACACTGTCCCCCGGCCAATAGGTAATGGAAGTCTGCTCTCCGGATACAATGCCCCTTCCGGTTACAAAGATCAAAGAGGCAAAAGATTCCTCTCCGATTTCCAGTTCCATCCGATCTGCGATCCTAAACAGCCTGCTTTCAAAATATTTACAGCTGCTTAGAAGAAGTCCCTGCTGACTTTCCGCCTCAGTCCGTACCACATCTGCTTCCACAACATTCCGCGGGCTTTCCAGGTATTTCCCATACTGGAGCACATCCAGCGCTTTTTCTAAATGAAGTTCTCTTGTATTTCCAAACTTATCCTTACGATTATAATCATATAACCTGTAAGTCACGTTGGAACTCTGCTGGATCTCACAGATCAAACAACCCTTACAAATGGCATGAACCGTGCCTGCCGGGATAAAATACACTTTTCCCTTTTCCACCGGGATCCAGTTTAAAATCTCCTGAATGGTATTATCCTGTACTTTTGCCTGCACTTCTTCCCTGGTCACATCTCTGTTAAAGCCGCAGTAGATACCGGCGCCCTCTTCACAGTCCACAATGTACCACATCTCGTTTTTGCCATATTCATTTTCTCTGGTAAGGGCATACTCGTCATCCGGATGCACCTGTACAGATAAAGCCTGCTTGGCATCAATAAATTTTATCAAAATAGGGAAATTCGCCAGTGACTGACACTTCCAACCCCAATTCTTCTGACCGATAGCCTCCAGATATGCACCAAAGGTAAGACCTCTGTGAGATCCGGTGGTTACAATACTCTGTCCGGCCGGATGAGCTGATAACTCCCAGCTCTCTGCAATCTGGTCATATTCACAACGCTTGCCATATACCTCTCTGAGTTTGGTTCCACCCCAGAGGTAATCCTTAAAGGCCGGTTTCAAACGAACGAAGGGATCTATTTCCACACCCATATCTGCTTCTGTTACCGCAGAACCCAGCTGTGCTACAACAGCAGTCTCCCGTACATTGGCACCTGTTGCCACTTCGATTAAGATCAGCTGCTCCTTCCCCGGATTCAGTAGCTGATGTTCTTCTCCTGCGGCAGCCATGGCACTCTCGCCTACCATAAGTTCTGTCATCATCCCCTTAGAGAGAACTCTGACCCGTCCCTGAACGACCGTCCAATGTTCCGCTCTGCCTGCATGACTGTGGCTTAAAGTGCTGGCTCCCGGATGCATCACCAGTCTGTTCACACGGTATCCGGCGGCTTCCGACAAAGTCTCATAATAACCCCAGCGTCTGTAATTCACCCTGCCCTGTCCAAAGAAGGACTGCAAAGCCGGATTTTCTTTTAAAATATCTTTCATATCCTCAGAGACACCTTTTCTGCCAACATAAACAGCATCTCTGGTATTTACTACCACCGTATTCTCCAATCCGTTGGCTACTACCACACGATCCTCGCACTGGTTTAACACCATGGTATCCTTACAGCTTTTCACAATCTGCAGACCATTGGTGTCCAGCGTCAGACCTTCCTGCTCTAAGTCCTCCAAGCTGCCCACGTCCTGCCAAGTGAATTGTCCACGGATCACCTTGGCTGCATTGGTATACTCAAAAACAGCCTTTTCCACAGGCAGCGCCGCAATCTTCTCCAATTGCTCTTTTGAGAAGAAACAGCCATTGGAAAATAACTTCCTCTTCCCGTACACCTGCTCACAAGCCTTAAGTAAATCCGGTGCATACTTACGGACTTCATTTAAGAACACTCCGTTTTGAAATACGAACATGCCACTGTTTACCAGATACTCACTGCTCTCAGCATAGGCTTTTGCCTGGTTCATATCCGGTTTTTCCATAAATGCTACTACGTTTTCATTTTGATAACGGATATATCCGAACCGGGTATCCGGCTTCTCAATTGGCATACCAAAGGTAACCAGCTGACCATTTGAGGCATATTCCATTGCCGTCATCACGGCATCCTTATAGCCTTCTGAACCAATCAAGTGATCTGCCGCTACCACAAACAGCTTCTCTGACAACGGAAACTCCAGGCAGGATAACAGAATGGCCGCCGCCGTCTTTCTGCCTGTCTCTTCCAGGGCGAGGCGGTAGGTTGTCTCCTGAAAAGCCTGCATCTGGTTTTCCACAATATCCCTGTATTCTTTATTGGTAACGATGAGAAATTCATCGCAAAAAGGCATATTTCTCGCAACCGTTTCCTGGAACAAGGAATGATTTCCACGAAGCTGAATAAACTGTTTTGGATAGTTTCCCCGGGACAAAGGCCATAAACGATCCCCTTTACCTCCGGATAGAATGATACATTTCATAGTTCCTCTCATTCTGCCGCTGTTACAGCACATAATTCTACTTTATATATAAATACATAAGAAAATAATTTCCACACTATTTCCACATTTTAGCACGTAAGTATTTATCCTACAATCAAATGAAATAAAGATTTTCTTAAATTTCCGCAAGTTTCCTATGCAAAAAGTGAAAAAAAGATTAGAATGTTAACTGTATGTTTTATTTTGTTTTATAAGAAGGAGAATTATGATGAATGAAAATAACCAATCACCCAAGGGTGCTTTATCCCGCAGTCTGATTTTGTTTGGTGTAGGGTTCTTATGTGCCCTGATACTTGTTTTTGCCATATCTGCCATCAGTAAAAATGGAAAAGATAAAGAAATCGCAGCAATTGAGACAGAGACAGAAACCATCGAAGAATCTACCGAGACTATCACAGAAACAGAGACAGTTGCAGAGACAACTACTGCTGTAGAAACCGAAACTGTTATTGAAACAGAAACCGTTACTGAAACAGCTGAAACAGAACAGGGTGAACAAATTGTAAAGGATGTAGTACCTGATGATGCCATCCAGGTTGTAGCCTTCGGCGACAGTATCTGGGATAAGCACAGAGATCCAAGCGGTATCAACGGACAATTATCCATGCACTGTAATGCTTATGTATATAATTGTGCCTTTGGCGCAACAACTGCTGCCCTGTTAGAGGATGACAGTGAACATACTGATGATAGAACTCTGACTGTATTATCAGATATCGCAACCGGTCAGGCCGGCAACATTATCCCTGACGAATATGATGTAAGAGACATTATTAATAAGCTTACTTTTTCCAGAACGAACTATTTTGTACTGGCTTATGGCTTAAATGATTTCTTTGAAGGCGTTCCTATTAATAACTCTTATTTCAATCTGGATAAGACCTGTTATACCGGTGCATTACGCTATGCAGTGCAGAACCTGAAAAAAGCATATCCCGATTGCCAGATTATTATCGTATCACCAACCTATTATGCCAATGCATCCAATAACAACTATGGTTCCCTGGATGATTACATCAAAGCTGCAGCAGGCATTGCCAGCGAATGCGGCACCATGTATTATAATCCAAATACTGCCATTGGTATTACCCCTGCAAATGCTGCTTCTTTTACAGAAGACGGTGTGCACTTAAATGAGGCTGCAAGAGCCAAATATGCTGAAACGTTAGGAGATTTGATTTTAAATGACTGGAACAACAAATAATGATAAAAATAATATCACTCTTTCCAAGAGTGATCTGATATTCCGTTACATCATCGTCTTTTTATTTGGTGTGCTGTGTGCCGCCATCGCTTTTACCGGCTATAAGCTGGTAAAACGTAGTATCGCTGCCAGAGAACAGGCTGCTATCGAGGAATCCCTTGCAGCAGAACCCGAAGCCGTTGCTCCCGAAGTATCCGGTGAAACAGCTGCTCCTGAAACATCTGCAGCAACTGAAGCTCCGGCCGGACCTGTAGCAGAAATCGACGAAGACCATTCTGTATCCGTAGCTACAACAGATCAGCCTGCTGAAAAAGATGACAATGGGAATATGGTAAAAGATGAAGTACCCGGCAATGATATCCAGATTGTTACTTTTGCAGACAGTATCTGGGATAATTTCCGTGATGAAACAGGTATTGCCGCACAGTTAGATACACTGGGTGATTTCCAGATTTATAACTGTTCCTTTGGTGCTTCTGCTGCTTCCCGTATGGAAGAAGATAGCGAAGAAACTGATAAAAAGGTTATGACGACTTTAGTTGATATCGCAACCGGACATGCCGGTAACGTTACTCCCGAAAGCTATTCTCATAATGCCATTGACAGAGTAACCTTTATGCGTACCAATTACTTTGTACTGGCCTATGGCTTAAATGATTTCTTCAATGGAA
The DNA here is from genome assembly GCA_028693705.1 of Lachnospiraceae bacterium. Classification (GTDB taxonomy): domain Bacteria; phylum Bacillota; class Clostridia; order Lachnospirales; family Lachnospiraceae; genus JAQUUX01. Next base: position 13,873 of record JAQUUX010000037.1, read on the forward strand.
GTCCGATACGAAACAGCTATAACAAACTGGATAAGACCTGTTATACCGGCTCCATTCGTTATTCTATAGAAACTATTCGAGCTACCTATCCGAATGCAAGAATTGTGCTGGTATCTCCAAACTATATTACCAATAACCCAAAGAATAACTACGGTACCATTGACAACTATATCTCAGCTGTTCAGGAGCTTGCCACCGAATACGGTACCGCATACTTCAATCCAAATGAAGCAATTGGCATTACCACAGATAACTGTGATTCCTTCCTGGTAGATGGCACACATTTAAATAAAGATGCTCGTGCAAAATATGCTGCCGGATTAAAAGATGTGATCCTGGCTGACTGGAATCACTAAGTACAAGTATTATAAAATAAGATTTGTGAAATGCAGTGTCTGCTTATATGCAGGCGCTACATTTTTTTAAAAATTGCCATATCAAAAAGAAAATACACGGTATTTTTACCGTATATCTACGCCAGCTTTATTTCTTTTGTAGTGTGTGAAATGGCATTTTTATCCATTCAGGCATTCCAAATTCTTCGGACCATAGTCCTTTTTCCTCGCACGGAATAATAACTTTCTTTCCTGGGTGTTCATTTAAGAAGGCTGCCCACCAGCTATATGATGAATTAGATATAATCTGATTTTCAGCCAAAGTGATCAGTTGAAAATCATCCATATCTTTTCGTTCTGACTCATATTCAGGATATCTAATATCATATGGAAGTGCCATAAACTGTTCCTTTACCCATTCTAAATCTTCTGAAAAACAATAAAAAATCGGATTGTCTATTAATTCCGCCATCTTCGATATCGCATTTATAAAGTAATCCGGTGCAGGACAAACTCCTACTTTTACATAATCTCCACGTCGATAATGTATCGCTACTGTATTATGTGTTGCTCGCATCTCGTTTGCTACCCTTATGGCTTCTTCCGATAACTCCGTATGGAATTTAAATTTCTGTCTGATTTCATTTTCGTATTCAATAAAGAAATCTGGTCGTTGCCAATTCCCTCGTAAATATATGTTCTTAGCTTTTTCCGAAGTACATTTTTGAATGATCTGATTAGGAGCCATTTCTCCCATTTCGTTTTCGCGTAATTCCTTCGTTGAAAATCCTATCGCTTTATGATACCTAATTTTGTTAAGTAGTGCTCTGTCCGGTAACTTACGTTTTATTCTATAGGATACTCTTTTGTCATAAGTTATCTCCATATTTAAAATCTCAGGATTTCTAAAAAACCATGCCTCATCCTGTATTGCTGTATCTATGGCAAAAGCATCGTTTCTTTTCTTCGCAATTACATACCCAAAAGCATAAGAAAATAATTGATTTCCAAATCCTCCACTTAAATGAACAATAACCATTGCACTTTCTCCCTTGTCCAAACAAATTACTTTGAATATTATTATTCAACTTTTACTTATATCTTTTTCCGCAATACATTCTATCTTCTTTCATAAAATGTTTCTCTTCAATTTCGCTTTCGCTCATATAATCTGATATCAGATATTCTTTGATATCAAATCCATATTTGCCTAAGCGCTCTACAATATCATTTCCGTAAAGTCTCACATGATCTTTCTGTCCATAATGCTTTAATCGTTCTTCTGCCGTCAAGTCCTCGTCATATTCCAAGGTTGGCTCACTTTCGCAAATAGGAGCAGAGAACCATACACATCCATCCGGTTTCAAACATCTATGAATCTCACTCATAGCAGCCTTTTCGTCTTTTATATGTTCCATGACATGGTTCAAAATGATATAATCAAACTCCTGATCAGCAAACTGCATTTTGGTAACATCCACCACTTCATCTGCCAATCCTTCGCATATATCACCCGTAATATATGTTGCTTCCGGATTCTTTCTGATTTTCTTGGCAATGCTTGTTTCCGGCGCAATATGAAGAATTTTATTCTTTCCCTTATAAATATCAGAAAAATTTTCAAAAACATAATCTATCCAACGTATTCTGTCATTTGCACCACACACCGGACAAACAACACTTCTTCTGAACCCTCCACCAATGATTTCTTTATCGGTAAAAATCGCATTTTCTATTCCTGTATCCCTAAATTTAATAGAGGCAGTCTGACACACTGAACAATAATAATTATGTTTGATAAATGGCAAAGAATTATATATTTTTTAATTGGTTTCTTTATTAAATCTTTCATGTTACTCATTTCGTATTTTACCTCGTTTCAAGCATTTGGTAGAATTATACCACATCATCAATCCTGGCTCAATTATGACTTTGATACATGCTCTGCAAACTTTACGATTTTTGTTAACTTTTCGGCACAGATACGCTATAATGGACGTAGTTTCATTACAGGAGGTAAAAGAATGAACCAATATAAGAAGCCTTACATTATTGCCGAAGCCGGCTGTAACCATAAAGGCGAAATGGAAATTGCCAAAGAACTGATCAATGTTGCCGCAATGTTCTGTCATGCGGATGCCATAAAATTTCAAAAAAGATGCCCAAAGGAATTACTGACACCGGAGCAGTATAATGCTCCACATCCTAATCCGCAGAATTCCTATGGTGCTACTTATGGTGCTCATCGTGAATTTCTGGAATTCACTGTAGATCAACACGCACAATTAAAAGAATGGTGTGAAGAGGCCGGTATTACCTATGCTACATCCGTATGGGATATGACTTCTGCTAAAGAGATTGCTTCTCTGAAACCTAAGTTTATTAAAATTCCCTCTGCATGCAACACTTATTTCGAGATGCTTCAGTGGTTATGTGATAACTATCAGGGCGAAATCCAGTTATCCTTTGGTATGACTACACAGGCCGAGGAAGAAGAAATTGTAGAATTGTTTGAAAAAAACGGACGTGCCAAAGATCTTGTACTCTTCAACTGTACTTCCGGCTATCCGGTACCTTTTAAGGATGTATGTTTATTAGAGATTAACAGAATGCAGAAATTATATGCTGACCGTGTAAAAGAAATCGGTTTTTCCGGCCACCACCTCGGCATAGCTGTTGATGTTGCTGCATATACTCTTGGTGCCAATATCATCGAACGTCATTACACACTGGATCGTACCTGGAAAGGCACAGATCATGCTGCTTCCCTGGAACCGGACGGTATTAGAAAACTGGTTCGCAACTTAAATGCTGTACATGATTCCCTGACCTATAAGGCCGAAGAGATCCTGCCAATCGAAGCAGAACAGCGTCAGAAATTAAAATATAGAGAACATTGATTGGAAAATAAAATGAATATAGCATTTATTCCCGTAAGGGGTGGAAGTAAATCCATCCCTTTAAAAAACATTAAAGAAATCTGTGGAAAGCCTTTGGTCTACTGGACCGTAGCTGCTGCAAATGCCTGTGAAAATATTGATAAAGTAATTGTCTCTACAGATAGTCCTATTATCGAGTCTACTGTAGTTTCCTTTGGGTTTCCCAAAGTTGAGATCCATCATCGCAGTGCAGAATCTGCAACTGATACAGCTTCCACTGAATTTGCCATGCTGGAATATGCCAGACAGGCAGAATTTGATAACATGGTTTTGGTACAGGCTACCTCGCCACTGCTTTCAAGTGAGGATCTGAGCCATGGATTTGAAGTTTTTAATCAACCCGATTGTGACAGCGTTTTATCTGTTGTAAAACAAAAACGGTTTTACTGGGATATTGCAGAAGATACCGGTAACGCAATCCCAGTCAATTATGACCCTTTTCATCGACCACGCAGACAGGAATTTGAAGGATTCCTAACGGAAAATGGTGCCTTCTATATTACTTCCCGTGATGATCTGCTATCTTCCGGTAATAGAATTTCTGGTAATATTCGCTCTGTCGAGATGGATGAAGCAACTGCTTACGAAATCGATGAACCAAGTGACTGGATCATTATCGAGAAATTAATGCAAAAGAGAATACAGACAGAGGCTGCTTCACAGCTTCCCGATTTTTCTCATATCAAAATGTTTCTGACCGACTCTGACGGTTGTCTGACTGATGGTGGTATGTACTACACAGAAAATGGAGATGAGATCAAAAAGTTCAATACCCAGGATGGTAAGGGACTCGCCTTATTAAAAGAAGCTAATATCATCACCGGAATTGTTACCGGCGAATCACGTGAACTGGTTTCCAGACGTGCCCAAAAGCTTGGTGTAGATATTCTTGAAATGGGTGCAAATGATAAGCTTCCTATTATCCGAAAGCTCTGTGAACAATATGATATTTCATTAGAAGATGTGTGTTATATTGGTGATGACCTTGGTGATCTGGACGTTATAAAAGCTGTAGGAATCGGATGCAGCGTACCCAATGGAATTGATATTGTAAAGAAAAGTGCTAAATACATCACAAAGAAATCCGGTGGTAATGGCGCAATCAGAGAAGTGGCTGATTTGATCTTAGCTACCAAAGTATAAATATAGGGTATAGTCATTGACTATACCCTCTTCTTTCCACCTTCATAATATGCAAGTTCTTTTATCTTATCCTCTCTTAATTTTGTCTCAAATAAATCCAGTGATCTTGTATTACAGTTGCTATAAGCTGTTTTATCCCCATGATTCTGTCGCATTTCATCCTGCATCTGCTGATAATCTGTATAAACAGCCTCATCAAATTCATCCAAAAATCCATCAGATAATTTTCCATAGGTATAAACCACTTTTCGTGCCATGATCTTCTGTTCTTCTGTCAGAGGCGATAACTCCCCTGCCTTGCTTAACAGGTCAAAATACGCCTCTTTTGTAGTTGGATGGTAAGTAAATCCAAATCCATTGTAGAAGGCATCTCCCAGGGCTATAACAGGGATTCCGAAGCATGTATATTCCATTCCTGCTGTACCACATACAGTGACTAGCACATCAGCTACATTCAATATGCTCTCCGTGCTAAACTCATCCGGGAATACATAGATATTAGGCGATTGATTACGTTCTATCATCATCTCCACAGAATCTTTAGAATCTGCATAAGATTTTCTGGCGGGATGCGGTTTAATCAACCAGTTCACTTCGTCATGATTCTTGGCAAATTCCAGTGTTTTTTCTGTCCAGTCATAATTATCCCTGAAACAATTATCCCCGCTCTGAAAAGTCGCATCTGAGAAAACATGAGTCATGATAATTACATTTTTCTTATTTGGATCCAGACCCGTCTTTTCTGCAAGTTCTTCTCTGGTACATACATTTTTATTCAGATATGCCACCCTGTCAATTACAGGTCCTAATTTACCATGGAACCGATCCTGCAGGAACTGCTCTACCCAGGGCTGATAATCCTCTGTTTCCGCCCGTTTAATATGTTCTTCCACATAACGATGCAAATAATGGTGTTTATATGAAGAACACTCAGTCCCATTATAAGAGATCATCCTGTCTCTCTTCATTCCTGCCTGTACTACTTTTGCACCAGAATTCTGCATAATAGAGAGAATAATGCCCTCATTATAAGGGAAATCATCGGATAGACACAGTTCCGGCTTTCCTTTTTGGCAGATCAATTCTATTTCTTCTGTAAACAGCATCAGTGAAAACAGTTTCTTCATGCAAACCTTGTCCCTGACAGTTCGAATAGTTGACAGCTCTGAAGTTCGTATAATGTCTTCATAGAGATGTAGTCCAACCGGTATTCCATGGATCTTCATCTTCTTCAGTTCTTCTCCGCTTAGATTTCCACAATAGTATCCCATAATTTTACCCAGACACTTCATAATAGAAACCGGATGCCTCATCATCTTCTTCCGAATGGATATATAACCGATACCAAAAGAGTCATATAATGCCCGAAGCTTTTCATTATCATTCCAATCCAGTACAACCGGCTTGGCACCCGTTGTCTGCTCCAAGCCCTTAGCATAGATCAGCTTTGGCAGCATAAGATCAATCTCTTTGTGGATCATCATAAAATTAATATAGATGAATTTATCGCTTTTCTTAGTAACAGCATTTTTATCCCAGTATTTTCGATTCAGTTCTATAAACTGATCTAATTTGGCTTCATCTATATAAAATGGTTCATAGAATTTCTGTTGCAATTTATTCATTATTCACCTGATCTTTCCCAGACTTTCTTCATAAATCTGATATATCTGATCCGTATTAGCCCGGAGTGAAAATTTATCTTCTGCGATTTGATACGCCGTCTGTCCCATTTGTCCGATTATGGATGGCTGTGCTATAAATGTTTTCATACAATCAGCCAATCCCTGAGGATCTCCTGCTGTATACAGCTTTCCATTTTTACCATCATTAATGAGTTCCTTCGTTCCTCCGCTATCTGCACCGATAACCGGCAAGGTAGCAAACATATACTCTACCGTAACCCGGCCAAACGCCTCTTTTTCTGAAGCAACAATTCCCACATCCATTTGCTGCAACATGTCCGGAACATCTTCCCTATAGCCATGGAATATCACAAAGTCATTTAAGTTATGTTCGGTGACATAATCTTTCAACATCGTTTCATATGAAGTCGCACCATTACCAATCAAATGAACCTGATATCCTTTTATTCCCTGTCTTTGTAAAATTTCACACGCATTTAAAATCGTAAACTGCCCTTTTAATTCGGATAAGACACCGGCACAAACGAAATGCACTTTTTTTTCGTTATTATTATCGCCGTTCTCTATTTCCTTTATCTCACGTATCGGAAAAGGATTATCGATTCCATTATAAACAACGTTTATGTTATTACCGTTGCTCAACATGTTATGGTATTTATCTGCAATAGCCTGTGATATGGCAATAACCCGATATGCTTTGGAAAATAAACAGTTTCTTACAGACGTTGGATAAATGATCTCAACCTGATAATCTTCTTCACCAAATTCCCTGACATGCCAGATATGTGGGACTTTCAATTTATCAGCCAGCCATGCTCCTACCTGAATCGTGCTGCTGTTAGAATGAACCATATCTATCTTCTCATCCTTTAGCAATTGATACAAATTCCGATATACTCCATGATTTCTCACAGCCTTATAAACAGCTCGGATACCTCTTTGACCTCTGCCCACTGCCTCAATCCATCGATAAAACACATGAATATAACAAGGAATACCATTGCACTTCAAAATCTCCGCAAAATCCCCATCCCTTTCAATGGGTAAGAGTACCACTGGCTCCACATGATACCGTGTTCTTAAATCCAGTATTAAATTCAGCAAAGATTTGTTCGCACCATACATACATCTGCAATGGGCTATGAATAATACCTTCAAGCAATACCCTCTTTTCGCGTTTTCATCAAAAACTGCAAATACGTTTTCCTGTTACATGGAATAACACTCTGCTAAGTAAATTTACCAGCTTCTTATTCCCGTTTCTACCACTTTTCTCTGCATTCTCATAGACCTGATATACCAGTTTGCACCAGGCCGTGTTCCATTTGCTCTCCTGCAATTCTTTTTGCAATAGATAAACTTCTTTCTTTCTGCCGGCATTATCCAATCCAGTCTTATTATCTTCATACATCCGGTATGCCGTAAGGCAATCATCTATAAAGTGGAAACAACTCATTTTCTGCATCTGGATAAAAAATTTCCAGTCGAATACATAATGAAGTTTCACATCCAATCTCAGATCATTTCTTTTCCAAAATACCGCCGGCTGTAGAATATAATACCAGCGAGATAATACCCAGTCCTTTACATGCCGATTACATTCTATGGGTTCTGTGAAATTCCCGTTACGGTCACAATAATAACCATTTCCCACGATAACCCCAGCTTCCGGGTTCGTCTCAAATGCAGTTATTACCGTTTGAAAAACCGTATCTGTATAATAAAAGTCATCTGAATTCAGCCAGCAGACAATGTCTCCTGTGACACGTTCCAATCCTTTATTAATGGCATCTGCCTGCCCGCAGTCCTTTTCCCGTACATAGATAATATTAGGATATTTTTTCATGTAATTACGAACAATTTCCTCTGTTCCATCATCTGACAAGTTATCCACGATAATATATTCCGCATCCTGATAGGTCTGCTGCAGAACCGATTTTATGGTATCCTCTATGAATTCTGCCTGATTCCAGGTAGGTGTTATAACCGAAATTTTCATCTTCCCACTCTCTTACTTATCTAAATATCGCACAATAGACAAAATTGACCCCAGTCCCTTGTACGTAAAGCTTTTTCAACTCTTTTGTGAAAAACATTTCTTGATTTCCACATTAAGAACTCGTTCGCCAATAAATCACAAGATAAAGAAAATACTGCCTTTCTAACATCCTTATCCATCAGCACAATTCGCTTACTGTTTAATACTAACTGATGTAATACCTGCTCATACAAATCCTGAGTCATAAGTATTCTCAGCTCTTTCATTTCGGACATAATGCCCTCTGTGATCCACCAAGTGTCCAAACATTTAGCATTCTTTTTACCTCTTTCGGACATTCCTGTATTATTCTGTCTGTAACCATAAACAATATCAGATATCATGACAACTTTTTGTGCTATAGGTAAAATCAAATATGGTAACATAGTATCTTCAAACCATACTCCTACAGGAAAACAAACCTTTTCAAACAGTTCTACTTTGAACACTTTTCCCCAGGGGTAACCATTCAATGTACGAAATGGATTTGCATGTTCCTCCGCTTTAACCATATATATTTTTTTTGAACTTTTCTTAAATGTATAATAACTTCCCTCTACAATTTCTGCATCATTTATAAAAGCTGAATCTAAAAGATGTTGCACTGCATTTTTCTCTAATTTATCATCTGCATCCACAAACATCAAATATTTGCAATCCAGGTACTGCAAAGCCAAATTTCTTGCAGCTGAAGTTCCTCCATTCTTTTGAAAAATTACTTTCAAACCACTTTTTTCTTTATATTTTTTCAGAAGCTTTGCTGTATCGTCAGTAGATCCGTCTTCAACAACCCACGTTTCCACTTTATAACTTGTTTGCTGTGAAAGTATAGAGTCTAGACATTCTTCTATGTAATTCTCCACATTATACGCTGGCACAATGATACGTAAGTCTATAACAGCTGGGATTTCTCTTTCATTGTGACAAACACATTTAACGACAGGTTTTGTACAATATTTCTGTAATAATACCTCTGCCTCTTCTGAATCCATCTGGTATTTTTCGTGTCGAAACGGTAGCATACACATTTTTCGAATTGCTCCAAATATATGAACTCCACCCAATATACTTTTCTTTAAGAGACCGTCTTTCATTTTAGCTTCTCCATCAACTTTTTCTGTTTTATAAATGATATCAGCATCAGGAAAAATGCCAGATAAAATAATGGCATATTATAAATCATATATCTGGTCTGGCAGAAGATAACCAGAGAAGTCAGAACCACATTTCCTAAAATTGCTATCATCACCAGTAGTGCAAATTTTGCACTCTTATCTATTCTATTCTGCTTGAATAAATATCCCATTAGACACAGATACAGCAGATATGCAATCAGAGAATACAGATTCAGAATCGAATTCTGCACTGCAATCGTAAGGATCATGCCATGTACAAAGGATGCCATATAAATCTTAAACATCTTTGGAATATTGTGTATCAAAACTTCGCGTAAAATCGCAGAGCGAACAGCATCTGCCTGCATACTGATCTCTGCCTCATCTGTTATACCCTGTTCCCTTAAGAAATCTACGATCATAGGCTGTGAGGTATTAATGGCTATGGAATCATAGCTTTCAGAATAATGATCCTCCAATGCCAGCAAACCGCCCTCTGCGAAATCATAATTCCAGCCATTTGCATAAGTCTCCGTCAAAATCTCAGAGAACAAGTCCTGATATTCTTTCTCCGTAATATATTCCTTTTCATCCACTGTAGACGTATACAGCATAATGGAGAAAATCGTATTAGAAGAATCAGTATGCCCCATGAATTCCCCACGCAGTGAATAGTTATAACCTCTTTCAAACAGTATAATACAAAGGTAAGTCAGGCATATGACTGCAACAGGGAATATCGCATGACGGATACTGTGCTTTGGAATCCAATAAGTAAACCACAGCACCAGTAATAGTAATGGCAATACCACCAGCATCTGCTTTCTCGTACTGATCATCACAAAACACGTGATCGCCGCAAACCAGATATACTTCTGTTCTCTTCGATAAATAATCTCTAATAAAAAAGCAAATAGCAGCAACCATAAGGCAATGGTAATACTCTCTGTCATAATAGAACAGGAGTAGGTACTGGCTCGCTTAGCGACAAACCGGTTTAACAAAACCGGTGCAAACTGTATCACGATTATCAGACCCAACTGCCATTTTTTTAAAGAAAAATGTCTGTCGAGAACCTCTGTTAGTTTCCAACTAGTCACTGCATTTAATATGCTTTGCAGAAAAGCAGCTACTGTCAGATAAACCTCTGTTCCGCAGATAGCCCTCAATGCTGCCAAAAATAGCGGATAGATCGGCTCCCTGGAAGCATCCATATTAATATAACTGGCACTGTCTGCGCAAATCACTGCTCCATCCATAACAAAAAAGACAAGATAGAATACGATAAAAATACCCAGAACAGATAAGCTTTTAAGTCTCTTTTCGCGCATCTTAACCTCTAATTCGTTCTACTTTTCCAGCTTCAATTTTATAAACCACATCACAATTCTCAATAGTAGAGAGCCTGTGTGCGATCATTACCATGGTCTTAGTACCATGCAGTCCATCAATTGACTTCATTAACTCTTTCTCTGTTTCATTATCTAAAGCAGATGTTGCTTCATCAAAGATCAAGATATCCGGATTACGGTACAATGCTCTGGCAATACCGATTCTCTGCCTCTGACCACCGGAAATTCTAACACCACGTTCTCCTACTTCTGTATCCAGACCTTTTTCCAATCCACGGATAAACTCTTCCAATTGCGCATCCCGAAGTACTTTCCACACCTGTTCATCACTGATCTTCTCCGGTGCAATACCAAATGCCACATTATTTCGAATGGTATCATCTGTCAGATAAATATTCTGTGGAATATATCCGATATTCTGTCTCCATCCGGATAAGTTTTCCCTTATATCCTTGCCGTCCACCAGAATCTGTCCGGTTTTCGGCTCCAAAAGACCTAAGAGAATATCTGCCATAGTGGTCTTGCCGCCGCCGGAAGGTCCCACCAATGCCACTGACTGTCCATTCACAATATACATTTCTGCATGTTCCAATACGTTTTTATTGGTATTCTCATAAGCAAACGTGATATTGTTTACACAAATGTCTCTCACAAAGGACATTTTTTCAATCTGTTCAATATCAAAATTTTCAGCCTTAGTCAACTGCTCCGCAGAACGCACATCATTGTACACCAGGTCAATAGATGCCTTATGATAAACTATCGTATTGGTGTATGCATAAATTGAATTTACAGATGGCAACAACTTATATGCCGTTACACAAAATACAGCTAACTGCGGTAATAAAGTTATATAGGTTGGATTCCAAAGAATATTAACTGCCAAATACGTCAGAATACCGGAAATGCATACTGCTTCAATCAGGTATTTTGGAATTAAATTGACCAGCTTAGACTTTCTTACCACATCCGTCTGTTTATAATAAGCCACATCATATTGATCAATGAAATATTTTTCATTATTCAAAATTTTTATTTCTTTGATGCCATCAAAGGCCTGCTGCAGATGCCTAATCAAGAAACTGGACATCGTTTGATTTACTTTACCATAATAACGTGTTCTTTTTTGTACGATCAACAATATGGCGGCTCCACAAACAGCTAATAATCCTGCTACCACTATTGTCATAATAATGTTAGTTACAGCAAGATATCCAACCAGACATAATGCCGTAAAACCATTTGATAAAATCAGCAAACAATTGGTAATAACCTCATACAACTGCGCTGTATCTGCATTTACACCTCTAATCAGCTCGGATGTGTTTCTGTATAAGAAAAAGGAATATGGCTGTTCCAGATAAGCACGCATCAGTTTCGTTGCCAAACCTCTTTTTACATCTGCTGCAAAATAATACATTTTACCATACATCCAGGATAAATATACACTTTTAGTAATATAAATGATAACAGTTGCCATAATCAGTAATAACAAAATATGTTCCTTCGTTTGTAGACCACTGATATTTCTGAGCAGAACAAATGCATCGCTATTCATCGCTTCATCATTCATCGCCAGATTTATAATTGGTAGCAGAATAGAAACTCCCAACAGTTCCGCTACCGATCCGATAATAATCAGAATCAGTAACCAGACTGTCTGCAGTTTTGCTTTTCGATCCAACAGATACATTAATTCTCTAATCGTATTCATAATAACCCTTTCAACTGTTCCATACCTGATTCAGGAATTGTCCCTTCATCCGATGCCAGAACCCAATGCCTTTCCTTTGGATACTCATGCCAGAAATTTTCCGGACATATTTTAATCCCCTCAGACAGTAATGCCGGCTTATAAGAAAATGAACTTTTACTGGTAACCAGAATATCTGCATTTACCATATGAAGAAAAGAATCTCTTGCAGACATATCCAGACAGAATCTCAGATTTGGAAAATCCTGTAATTCTGCAAAATCTTCTTCCTTTCCCTGTGAAAAAACATAAATTACATATTTTTGTTCTTTCTGTATAAGCGGAAGTAATTGTTCCAAAACCCTATGATAATAGGAGACTTCAAGCCAACGTCTCTGCATGGATGTCGCTGCACCTGTTCCATCTCCATTTGCAATATCGCCCCTTCGGATATGAAGTGCAATGGTGAGCTCATCCGGATTGAATATCAGGTGATCCTGTTTTCTGGCAGGCGCCTGTCTGAAACGTTCACAGATTTGCGGGATTACGCCGCACTGTGCCCAATAGATCTGATCTCTCTCCAGATAGAAAACAACTTTTCTCCCTGAATAGGAATCGATGATTTGCTGGATCATCCTCATATCCTCTTCCTTCTTTTCAGAAAAATACGGAAGGGTTCTTTTCACGTAACCCTCCCCCTTCAATAATTCTTTTGCTGTTATCTCTCCCACACCAAATCCCAGAAAATCATCCCATTGCGCTGAAGCAAAGGGAATATAGGCATGATGAACCTGAAATATGTCTGCAAACCATAAACCTGCATTCCAGTTTGCCATCTGGTGCCCGATTCCGGCACCTTTATTAGGTCTGGCGGTAAGATACAGATGACTTCTGTCCGGCACTGTACCGGACCTCTTCCATCTCTTGCCACGACGGTATGCCGGATACAGATACAGTGCCCATTTGCCCGGACGAAGTTTCTGCCAGAATATACAATGAAGTTTTCTCTGTACTTTATCAATCAGGATTTCCTGTTTTGTCATTAATACTTCCTTATTTATGTTTGATATTTAAAATGCCAATAAAGAAACTGGAAAATACAAGCTGTACTCCAATTTCAATTAAAGATAAAGCCGGTATCACCAGACGCATAGTCTGCTCCGGTACCAGAGACAGAAATGAATTCTCCCCCCACTGTACCAATGCCACTATTGTTGCTGCGATACCAAGTAAAATCAATATCACACCCCAGAAGATACCTTTATCCACACTGAATTTTGCCAGTTTATCGATGGATTTATTCCTCGGAATAAACTGGGTATTAAAGGCATATACCTTGGTGTAGACACCAAATAAAATGATATTAACACCGATCATCATAAAAGCACATGCATATAAAATCGTGTGTATGCCGAGAGACAGTCCCGGGAATGTAAGATTTCCAAATTCCAGCACAACTGTCAAGATCAGTCCCAGTACGAACAAAATCATACCCGGATACCAGAACAGCCAGTCAGGACTATACATTAATAAAAATTTCAAATGTCTCCAGCCATCTGACATGGTTCTCAAATGTGGTGGCTTCGTCCTGCCATCCTTCTTTAAAGTCGTAGGTACCTCTGCTATTTTCAAATCGGCCAGAGTAGAACGCACCACCATCTCACTGGCGTATTCCATACCTGTGGTCTGTAAATCCAATGCCATGATACTCTCTCTGTTATAGCCTCTTAAGCCACAATGGAAATCACCAATTGCACTGGGATAAAAGAGACGTCCGATGAAACTCAGCACAGGATTTCCAATATAACGGTGTGAAAAAGGCATTGCACCTTTTTCTATACCGCCCTTGAAGCGGTTTCCCATGACCAGGTCATATCCCTCTCTCAGCTTTTCTACAAAGGGAAGCAAATGAATGAAATCATAACTGTCATCTGCATCTCCCATGATCACATACTTACCTTTGGCTGCCTTACAGCCTCCGATCAATGCTGCACCATAACCTCTTACAGGTACAGGCTCTACCCTTGCCCCACATCTCAAGGCAATTTCTCTGGAACCATCCGTACTGCCATTGTCAGCAATCAGGATCTCACCGCTTACCTTTTCTTTATCCAAAAAAGACTGGGCTTTTTTTATACAGGTTTCCAATGTTTCTGCCTCATTTAAGCAAGGCATTAAAATGGTTAATTCTATTTCATTAGACATCACGGATTTCCCTTCATCATGTTTAATCGAATACCGGAATCAATAAAATCACACTTTGCACAAATCGGAATACTGCTTCGATCCTTGGCCATTTTCTTTCTGATATCCTGTAACTCTTTGCAATTAAAGATTTCTAACAGTGACTTCTCATTGCAGTTACCAAAATCCTGTGTTTCCAGCACGTCGCTGCAGCACAGTCCCACCTGTCCATTCGGATAGATCGTTAAATCAGTGTAAGGAATCAAACATGGTTCCTTGATACCCTTAACAGCTTCCTTTTTGTTTGGTGAATTACCAGCCCTGCTGGTGAGAACTTCCTGCTGATAACGCTTCTGAATCACAATTTTAACTTTTTCAAATTTGGATTCATTCTGCTTTACATACTCATAAATCTTAGCAATATTATCATTCAATTTATATTCCAGTGAATAGTTGTTAATATACATAACATCCACATTCTCTGCGATCACATCCATGATCTCCGGTGTTAACAACGAACCATTGGAAAACACCAGCATCTGTGCGTGCGGAAGTTTCTCCCTGGATTTTTTCAGCATCTCCTTCATCCGCACATCAATAAACGGTTCATTATTTACATACAGACTGAAAACGCCTTTCCAGTCGCCCCAGGAGGCAACCTCGTCCAGGATCTTATCAAACAGCTCATCTGTCATCTTAGCAAAAGGACGAGTCTCACTATGAATATTGGCAGGACAAAAAGCACATTCCCCATTACAGCGATTGATCGTTTCAATTGCTATATACAAGGGATAAATCTGTCCTTTTTCTTCTTTTACCAGCATACGGTCAATATATTTTGCGCTTTCATTTTTTCGTAAGATGGACTGGCTGAGTAAATAAGCAGAACTGCTTAACTTGGGCAGTCTCTTACGCAGTGTAAATCCGAGTGGTCCCATAAAGGAACTGATTTTAATTGGCATAGCAAACCTCTTTATATTCTCAAACTTTTTTATCTTTTATAATTCACTTTTAAATCTGCTTCTGTATCAATTCCTGATACAGCTTTTCAATACCGCCTATCATGGCATCATAGGTAAAGGTTTTCTCCGGTATCTGTTCAAATGCAGCGTCTTTTTTCAAGATTACCTGTTCCAGCTTATCTGCAAGATCTACTTCATTCCGATTTTGGAAACCAAGCACCTGCCCATATACTACTTCCGGAAGAGAACCTGCATTGGAATAAATCAGTTTTTTCCCCATCTGACAGGCCTCCAAAGCACTCAGTCCAAATCCTTCTGTAATGGAGGGAACTACCACATAGTCGGCCTGCATGATGCATTTGCTGAGACGTTTCCGATCTAATGATGGTTGTATCAGCATATACTCCTGCATACCGTTCTTTTTGATTCGCTTTACAAAACGTGCCCTTAGGTTAGCCGGTTCACTTCCCAACACAAAGCAAAATCTGGTATCTGATAAGTCCACATTACGTTTTTTCAATTCCAGGATTGCCTTTTCATAGACATAGATACCTTTTGTCTGACCGGGTCTTCCATAGAAAAGAAACACTTTTTTATTTTGATCTATTCCAAAATAATCATAAAGATCGATATCTACATTCTCAGCCTTTTCAGGCACCATCTCATTTGCCAGATATACCCGTCTCACGTCACCCCTACCACAATACTTGTGGTAATCAGCTTTGGTTGCTTCTGAAACGGCATGATACATATCATAGGGCTGTTTACAGCAATACATCTCATATACATAAAAACCAGTGGCACGAATAAAAGTATCTACCCAGTACCACTTGCCACCATGTACCTCATGAATTGTCATTATAGAGGGTTTATGATATTTATGCGCCAATACACTGACAATATGCGCCGGTGTAAATGTTGAGGTATGTACTACATCACACCATTTAATATTTTCTTCCAGATCACTTTTCTTTGGAAGCGGATGGCCAAATAAAGCCGGCCAATTACAATACCACACATGAATACCGTCAAGTTCTTTGTAACCGGTGCAATCAGCACCCAGATCCTGGGCTATCACGCGTACTTCATGTCCCCGGTCCGCCAAACCTTTGGCCAGGTCATGAAACATTTTCTCCGCTCCGCCAACATAAGGGTAAAAGTGAGGCAGAACCATACATATTTTCATTTTTTAATTCCTTTATCAGTTATTTAATTTCTTACTATAGGTGTCATGCACCTGATTCAAGCGGAATTCAAAATCCCTTCGCTCACGCAGCGACATATCCGAAAGCATGAGGCCTGTGAAAAAGGACTGGATTGCTGCCAGGGCAACAAATCCGCTCACAATCAATGACGGGAAGTTCGGAACCAGACCGATGTAAATGAATTTAATCAGCACCGGAATAAATAATGCGGCAGATACCAGCATCAAAAGCAGGCTGAGCAGTCCAAAAAAGCCAAAGGGCTTATAACTGCGAAACAGCTTTACAATAGTACCCAGAACACGGATTCCATCGGAATAAGTATTCAGCTTGGATACACTACCCTCCGGTCTGTCCCTGTATTCAATGATTACATTTTCAATGGACATATTATGAGACACAGCATGGATAGTCATCTCTGTCTCAATTTCAAATCCGGCCGACAATACGGGGAATGTCTTTACAAAGTCATAACTAAACGCTCTAAATCCTGTCATGATATCTTTAATCTGACAATCAAAGAGACGATTAATGGACTCCCTTACAACAGTATTGCCCATGTTATGGAATGGACGTTTGTTTTCTTCAAAATAAGTAGAAGAAAGACGATCTCCTACCACCATGTCTACATGTCTGTCTAACACCTTGGCTGCCATCTCTCCGGCCGATTCCATGGGATAAGTATCATCCCCGTCTACCATGATGTAGCATCTGGCATCTATTTCACGGAACATGGAACGGATTACATTTCCTTTTCCCTGCTTATATTCATTACGAACAATGGCTCCGAACTCTCTGGCGATTTCTTCTGTCTTATCTGTTGAGTTGTTGTTGTAAACATAGATCACGGCATCGGGTAATGCTGCCTTTGTATCCTGTATTACTTTCGCTATGGTTTTCTCTTCGTTATAACATGGAATTAAAACGGCGACCTTGTCCATTTATTAACCTCTCATTACTTTATTACTTTTTACGTGTATTATACTATAATATTACTTTTATTTCGAGTGTATTATACCATAGCTTTATATTTCTCACAATGGCGGCGACTACCGTTCTGTTTGTAGGAGTATCCCTGCCTCGAAATAATTGACTAAAAATCCCATATTAATTTATGCTCCCTTCAAAATTTGCATAAGAAAAGCACCTGCAGTTTTCACCACAAGTGCTCCAGACTAACTTATTGTTTTAAAATGATCGTATCTCTTTTGCTAAACTAAATTGAATAATCTCATCAGAAACCGTTTCCTTATAAGCCCTTTCTTCATGCATATAATCAACAATATCTTTTGCTTTGAAATTCTTGAACTTTATAATTACTTTATCCAATGTATCCTTTTCATCATCACTCAAAACTCCATAATCCACATTTTTACTTGGATACACATGAATCATTGAATCATAATTATAGCTTACCTCCTCTTGAACATTTAGATTTTTAAGATTCATAAGACTATAATGCCCGATTGGAAGTGCTCCCATTGGCTCATGACGATAAACCATACCTGTCATTGCATATCCATTTTTTATAAAAGACACAACATCAGAATACCATAACATCTTCATAAGCTTTACCTTAAATAAGTTTGATACTTGGTCCGCAATATAAGAAATCATCACTTCTATTTTATCAATATCTAAAACAGTAAATCCATTTGAATCACAAGGTTCTTCAAAATTCGCATATTCACCTTCAAAAGCTTGCCTCGTTAAAAATTCCTTCCCATATGAATCCAATTTTTCAACCATCCTAGAACGAATTTCATACTTTTTCGTAGGAGTAAACTTCTCCGAATTTTTCTTTAAAAATTCTAATGCTTGAAGTGGATTATCTTTCACAAGACGAAGCATCGTATCATACGCTTCATCCTGGATAGCTTTACTTTCATATCTTGATATTGTTGCTTCTCCCCATCCCAGTAATTTTGCCAAATCAACTTGAGATAAACCATAACTTTCTCTAATAGCAATAATTTCATCAGAAGTAAGTAAGCCTTTTTTCACACGATAAGCATTTCGCGCATTGAGAAGATTTTCATTAGCCATTGTCCCATATTCAAATTCATTTTCATCTTCATCAGCATTTGAACAAAAATAAAATCTCTCTTCGTAGGCTACTTCTTCTCCTTTAATTGTAATAGTTGTATTGCGTTTTCTTTCTTCTATTTCATGCGTTTTGTCGCATAGCGGACAATCCATATGAATCTTTCTAATTAAAGTATTGGCCTCCATTTGTCTTACCTCCTTTTTCTGGTTCCATCTATGCATATGGAAATTCCATATCCTCCTTCGCATAATGGAACGACACGCATAAAATGTGCTTCTGCTGATTACCCTTTATTTTTAATTTAACATATACTAGCTTATTATTAATATCCTTACCAAATACAAAT
>JAQUUX010000111.1 GCA_028693705.1 Lachnospiraceae bacterium
TGAGAACGAAAGCGGCAGAATTGAGGGACTTGAATGGAAGATTGAAAATGTCAACCGGGAATCTGGAATCAAGAGAAGGACAGTTGGCTTCCATGTGGGAAGGTGAATCGAAAGAGGCTTTTCATATACAGTTTATCTCGGATAAGGGACAACTTGATAACATGTATACTGCCATCGAGAACTTTATTATCAGCCTTGAAAATATTGCTTCCCGCTATGAGCAGGCAGAAGCGGCGAGTGTTGAACTGGCCAATACAAGAACTTACAAATAGACAAGGATTTAACGAAAGGAGATAGAAATCATGGAAGGTATTATTAAGGTTACACCGGAAGAATTAATAACAGCAGCAGGAGATTTTTCCACGGAGGCAGGAAATATCAGCAATTACACAACAAATATGGTTGAGATCGTGGATGGTTTAACTTCTATCTGGGAGGGGGAAGCACAGGCGGCATACAGCACTAAATTTCACGGATTAGATGATGATATTCAGAAAATGATTCGTATGGTACAGGAACATGCTTCGGATCTGGATGAGATGGCAAGGCAATTCCAGAATGCAGAGACTTCAAATATGGATGAGATCGGAAGCCTTCTGTCAGATGTAATTCAGTAGGAGGAGATCCGTTGTTTGAGATTCGGCTGGATAGGATAAGTGAGAACCTTGAAAAAATGAAGGAATGTCGCAGCCGTCTTATGGCAGTCAGTCAGCGCCTGCAAGAAACAGAAAGAAGTGTGCAGGTGCTGATTCCAACAGATGAGGTTCAAAAAAGTCTGCAGGAAGCGAGAGAACTGCTGGAAGAGCAAAATATCGGTTTGTCACGCTGCATCTGTGGTCTGGAACATATTATGGTATGCTTTCGTACAACAGAGGAAAAAGCAATTGGTTACAGTGAGGGATCTGGCATGGCAAAGATAACGATGGAGATAGGAAGCCAGGAGGTGGTACGGCTGGATGACTCTATGGTAGATTTAACAGTACGTTTTCGGGAATGAGGGTACAGTATGGAGTATATTGAAGTTGAAGCTCAGACCATGGGAAATGACATACAGGCAATGAAAGAGATTCTGCAAGGAGCTGTTTCAGAGATCTCAGGAATGGCATCAGAGATGGAAGCATTAAGTGCTATGTGGACAGGAGCAGGACATGATGCTTATATGAATCAGTTTTCTAATGATTGTGAACGAATGAATGAGGTAGATCAGTTATTTAAGGATTATATGAATCGTCTGACTGAGGCAAAGAATGAGTACTGTAAATGCGAACAGGACGTATCTGATATCGTTCGTGCAATCAATATATAAAGCGGAGGTTATCAGGTATGCAGTCATTAGGTAAAGAATTATTGGTGGATGTTGCTGTATTAGACGAGAAAGCCAGCATGGCAGAGACAAAAATAAAAGCTTTTTGCGATAGAATTGGCGAGCTGGAACAAAAGATGTCTGATATGAGAAATTATTGGCAGGGAGAAGCAGCAGATGGATTTCAGGAGGATTTTCAGGATAAAAAAGAAATGCTCTATGAGGTGCTTGGCAGATTTCAGGAAGAGATACAAGATTTAAGGAGTATAGCAGGTATTTATCGTGATACGGAGAGCCATGCAGTGCAGATATCTGATGATTTGCCTACAGATATCATCCAGTGATAAAGAGATTATTTGCGACGAAAATCGGGAAAGAAACGGAGTGAGTCTCAGATGAGTACAATAGAATTTGACTTTGCAAAAGCCAGACAGCAGCAACAGGAGCTGGAAAGCATTGCACAGGAATTGAAAAGTATTGCAGAGCAGTCTATGGAAGATACCATAGGGGGTATTGCTTCAGCATGGTCAGGCGACAATGCACAGGCTTATCTTGCCAAAGCAGAGAAGCTGCAGACACAGATAAGCAGGAATGCGGATAAAGTACAAAATACATCAATTGTTTTGGGCATTGTATCTTCAGCATTACAGCGTGCAGAAGAGATAGCAAAAGAAATAGCAGGTTCAAACGGCGGTGGCGGTGGAAGATGATAATTGCAGTGGTAATTATCTGGTCCATCGCTGCTTTGGCAGGAATTCTTCTGTTGGCAGCGGTGACAAGCCAGAGAAAAAACATAAAAAAAGATCATACATATATGCGGCATGGTATTCGTGTGCGGGATAAAAATCTAAAGAAAAATTATGCGGACAGAATCAATCCGGTTGGAAAGGATGATTTCCAAACACTGGTTTTGGGAAAAGGAAAAGTGGAAAACGCAGAGCAGCAGGAGTGGATGCTGCGAATGGAGAACATGAGAGATAATGTTCGAATTAGGGCTTATTTTACAAATGAAATTATTATTGGGCGAAAGAAAAGTGAGAAGGAACAGGGATTTTTCCTGCAGATAAACGACTCACAGATTTCAAGGCGTCATTGCAAAATCATATGTAATAACAGTGGCTGTTATCTGGAGGATCTTGCTTCTAAAAACCACACCTATCTAGACGGAAGGGAAGTCAGTTCCTGTGTTCCTGTGATAAATGGTGCAATTATAGAAATCGGCAGAGAAAAATATCGGGTTACACTTATAAAAAAAGGCAGGTTAGAGCAGTGCAGATAATTCATATGGAAGAATATGTGGAAAAGAAAAGAGAACAGAGAATACGAGATCTGGAATATGCAAAAGAGATATTGGAAGAGCGTTATGGCATGGAAATGGTGATTTTCCGCATGTGGCAGGAGGGTATTCTTGAAAATGATTATTGGGTGGAGGCTTCCCCAAAGAAGAATGAGGATGTCAGATATCTTGCGCAGGTTTTGCATAATGGTCAAGTAGTAAAGGATCAATATAGCAGTCGACGGATGGCACAGAGAATCGAAGATTTATTTACAGATGCATTTGTGAAGACGATTCCAGTTTTCTCGGTAAAAGTTGGATTGGCGGATAAGTGGCATGTTTTTAAAGAAGAAAAACCGGAACAGCTATGTTCCACGGGCATAACAATTTTCGGAATGCTTTATCTTGATATTTTACAGGAAGAAGAAAATATCTATTCACCACAGACCATATATACCGCTCTTGCAGCAGCATTGGAAACCATTCCCTTTTTTGCCGGACAGATCATGGTTTCGGTAGTTTCCGTGCCTGTTTTTTCGGGAATTCTTGTTTATTTACGGGAGCATGCCAATGTGAATAACACGTATTTGCAGTTAAAAAAAGATTACGATACAAAAACATTTCCATTTTCAAAGGGAAAATTAGACATAGGACAAGAAGAGTTTTTCTCAGCATATAGGGGGTAATGCGTGTGGCATACACAGTGCGTGATATGAAGATAGCATCAAGAATTGCATATTACAATATTGATCAAGATATACTGGCAGCTCATAATTATCAACTTACTATGAGGGAGATCTTCGATTTAAATCCGCAGATTCTGGAAGAACTGCAATATGATCTGAGCCATGCTTCGGATGCTACAGATCAGGCACGGGCACAGGCTGCGCTGGAGGATTATAATTTGATTATGCAGGAGGGATCCCAATATGGGAATTGGAAGATACGAAAAATCCATGATACAAATTCGGAAAACGGGTTCTATGGGTGCCTGATCGAAGCTTCTGATTCCAGGGCGATTATTGGTTTTAGAGGCAGCGAATCGAATAATGAGCAGGACTATCTTACCGATTGGGGCATGGCAGATGCAGGATTGATAGATTCTGTGGAAACAGCGGAGCAACATGAGGCGAAATTGTTTATGGAGGAAATCTCCAAAACAACACAATATGATGATTATGCGACAACAGGACATTCTTTGGGCGGTAATCTTGCAGTGCATGCGGCAATTACGGCACCGGAGGAACTCCAAAAGAAAATCGATCAGGCCGTCAGTATGGATGGCCCAGGGTTTTCAGCGGAATATCTTTCCCATCATAAAGATGAGATTCATCGATTTCATGGTGAGATGACCCATCTTCAGTGGAGTACCGTTGGAAATCTGTTAAAACAGCCAGATGGTACTGTGAATATCACAGCCAGGGTAGATACAACTACTGAATCCGATATGAAGTTTTCATTTTTTCGTCACGATTTGGGATTTGTGGAGTTGGATGAACAGGGAAATGCGATTCCGGGTGAAATTGATTCAGTTGCGCAGATGTCAGGGAAGCTTGCGGAAATAATTGAATCAGGTATTGGACGTGGAAATATTCTCAGTAATGTAATTTTTTACCTAAAGGCAGCGAATGAAGCCAGTATTTTAATCAAAGATATGGGCAACTGGTTTCATAAAACGATTTCTGATATTGAGAATTATTTTCGCCAGCAAAATACAAGAGCATGCTTCTCACTTTCTGTCCAAAAGGCTGCATCTTCTATAGCAGAATATGGAACGATGATAAAGACGATGCAGGCGGACACACAGAAAATAGAGGAGATGCGAAAAGATTCCTCCTACTTG
This sequence comes from Lachnospiraceae bacterium, assembly GCA_028693705.1. Lineage (GTDB taxonomy): Bacteria > Bacillota > Clostridia > Lachnospirales > Lachnospiraceae > JAQUUX01. The sequence goes on from JAQUUX010000111.1 coordinate 4,423, forward strand.
AAAGTAGGATCGCTTCCTTTTCAGCTCACACTTTTGTATCTGGAAGGAAAGATAGGGGATACAATCCAGAGGACAGTGAAGATGAAAGCAGCTATGGGACAACTGTTGAATGTGTATCAGACAAGTGAAAACAAAATCATCGGAATGGCACGATAGGAGGTACCTTGATATGTTTTGCAGCAATTGTGGAAAAAAGATAGAAGACACCTCGATTTACTGCCAGTATTGTGGAAGGAAGGTTCAACTTCCTGGACAGGCAGCACCGGAGGGCACTTATGGGGTACAGGGCAGACCGAAAAATCCCCATCCAACAGGTAATAAAAAAATTGTAGTTTTACTAATCATACTTATCATTCTGGCAGGTGCTCTTATAGGTAGTGCGATTTTTCTTCGTTCTGCGACACCAAAAAGGACGATCCATAAAATAGAAACTGCATTGAATAAAATGGATATGGAAGGCGTAGTCGCATGTTTTGATAAAGATACACGGAAAGAATTTGCGGATGCCACAGATGAAACGGTTGGAAGCTTCTCCTATGGACAATATTTCGGACTGCTATCAGGTCTGGGCGGACTGTTCCAGGAAAGTGGATTAACACCACAATTTCGACTTACCGTTCAGGATATTACATATGCAGGCAGAAGCAAGTGTGTCGTGAATATCTTATGCAGTATATCCTATCAGGGTAAAACAGAGAGCGACAGGGAAGCTATTCCGATGATTTTGGAAAATGGAGCATGGGTTATTGACGGATCGCAGATCAATCTGTCTGACCTGTCTTTTTGAGGAAAGAAGGGGCTGTCTCACTATGCCGCTCCAAGACGGGAGACTGCTGCCAGACACTGTTTCGGAGTCCAAGAGCATACAAAAAAGAATAGATTTTGCTAAAAACGTAAGTATGCAGCACAAACTCGTTTCACTCAAACAGTGTGCTGCATACTTACAACGCAAATTCTATTCTTTTTAGTATGCTTAGGACTCCTATAAATGTGTCTGGCAGCAGTTTAGTTCGACAGTCCTTTTTCATGGGTGTTTGTTAGTTGGTGGCGACCATGGTGGACTGATTTAGCTGGGTTATAATTTCTTTTTCAACCTCATCATTAGAAGCAAGATGTTCAGATTCTGCTATGGAACCTGCAAAATCATAAAAGGCCTCACAGATGCTGCTTTCAGTACAGATAATAAAGTTGAAGTTATTGTGTTCTGTATAGATAATACATACTAATTTTTTGCCATATAGTTCAATCTGAATATGTTCGGGCATACGGAAGGTGTCATTGGTCACCAAGAAGGAATTGGTTGTTTTTAACTGCGTCAAAAAACAGGAAAGCATTTGTTTTCGCTTGCTGACAGAAAAAGGTGGAGCGTAAGTGGCCAAAGCTCCGGATAATTTTCCATTTTGGGAGAAGCGACGGATCCCATCTATGGTACAGATACACTGAAAATTCTCCAGGTGATCGTAATAGGTATTAAAATTTTTTCTGCATGATGCAACGAGAGACTCCTTCTCAGGTATTTCATCCGAGCATAGACATTCAAAGTGATCCGGGTCTGAAAAATACGCATAGATGCAGGGCTGTGTTTCCAGAGAATAAGAAGGAGAACCGTAATTCTTATTAATATTATTATAGTGAATCAGTGCAGTTCTGGGATCTGAGATACCTGTTACTAAAGGAGTTGTTTCTTTTGTTGCCCGATCAAAAGCAGTGATATAGTGGTTAATCGTAAGGGTATCCGTATGGATTATGCCTTTTTTTAAATCCGCAGAAAGCAGAACCAGTTCTTTATCTATTATTACATAAAATGGATAGAGCTGAACAGAATAATCAATATCAAGATTCCGGCTGTAATAATAAGCAGGATAATAATCCTTGTAGTCAGAGAATAAAAAAGGCACAATATAATACAGCTTTTCCAGATTAACGGTGGATTCCGGAATGCTTAATGGATTCGGATGTATATTGAAAATATGTTTTACAGGAATACTTTTTTTACATTCCATGCGTAATTGGTTTAACACATAAAAAAAGTATTCATAGGAGGCAGGAAGGTTGGTTCTTATGGAAAGAGAAGTATCCTGTGTTTGAAAGGCTTTTTTTAAGGCATTATATAATAAACTGTTTGACTGCAAAAATGTGTTTATTTCTAAATCAGGAGAAACGGCTGTTGCAGTCATTGGTGAAAGATGTTTCAATAAGGATTGAACATATTTTCTATTCTGGTAAGTCGCCTTTCCGATTTTTTCCATAGTGTAGCATTCTAACAGATCCTCTTTTTCACTATTATTAATTCGTAAATGATTACAGAATGTT
>JAQUUX010000038.1 GCA_028693705.1 Lachnospiraceae bacterium
GGTACTGGTAAGACTTACGCGTCAGCATTTGCACTTCGGAGTCAGCATCCTAGAAAAGCATTGTTTTTAGTACATAGAGAACAGATCGCCAAACAAGCAATAAAAAGTTATCGAAATGTGTTTGGAGATACGAAAAGCATGGAGTTATTGTCTGGTAATTCTCAGGATTATGGAAAATTGTTGAATGCAGATTTTGTTTTTTCAACAATGCAAATGATGGCAAAAACAGAAGTAATGACAAGATTTTCTAAGAATTCTTTTGATACTATTGTGATAGATGAAGTTCATCATGCTGGAGCAGAAAGCTATCAGCGGATTATGGAGTATTTTGAACCTTCTTTTTGGCTTGGAATGACTGCGAGTCCAGATACAAATCATTATGATATTTATTTCATTTTTGATCATACTATTGCTTATGAGATTCGTTTGCAGCAGGCATTGGAAGAAAATTTATTATGCCCATTCCATTACTTTGGCATCACTGATCTTGAAATCAATGGGGAAGTATTTGATGACGCAACAGGTGTTAGAAACTTTAATTATCTAGTATCAGATGCCAGGGTAGATTATGTTATTGAGCAAGCTAATTATTATGGTTATAGTGGAGACCGTGTTAAAGGTTTGATTTTTTGTAGTCGTAAAAGAGAAGCAATAGAGTTATCTGCAAAATTTAATCAAAAAGGTTTTCGCACGGCTGTTTTGACAGGAGAAGATAGCCCAGAACAAAGAGAAAAAATTATTGAACGATTAGTTGATGATGCAACAATTGATAATCGATTAGATTATATATTTACGGTGGATATTTTTAATGAAGGTATTGATATTCCAGAGGTTAATCAAGTCATAATGCTTCGTCCAACAGAGTCTCCGGTTGTGTTTATACAGCAGTTGGGTCGTGGATTGCGAAAAGCAGATGATAAGGAATTTGTGGTAATACTTGATTTTATTGGAAATTATAAGAATAACTTTATGATCCCTATTGCTCTTTCCGGAGATCGCACATACAACAAAGACAATATTCGAAAATATGTTGTAGAGGGAGAACGTGTTATTCCAGGTTCTAGTACGATACATTTTGATGAGATTAGCCGCAAACGGATTTTCCAGGCAATAGACAATGCAAATTTTAGTGATATTAAGCTGATTAGAGAAAATTATACAAATCTAAAATATAAGTTGGGACATATTCCAGCTTTATTAGATTTTGATAAATATGGAGAAATGGATGTACTCCGCATCTTTGATAATGCTAGTCTGGGATCTTATTATAAATTCCTTGTGAAATATGAGAAGGAATATACAATAAGACTATCCGTAGAAGAAGAGAAAATCGTAGAATTTGTATCAAAAAAGTTTGCTAATGGAAAACGAATACAAGAATTAGAAATACTTCAGTTGATCATTAATTCTGGGGATAGCTTATTTGATAAGTTAGACCATGTATTAGAGACGGAATATAACATTTCGATGAACGAAGCACAGAAAGAGAACATCGTCAACATTCTGACAAATGAATTTCCGGCAGGATCGGGAAAGAAAACATATGAAGACTGTGTTTTTATACAAAAAGATAAAAACGATGCTTCAACAATTGATTCACGTATACAAGCGTATGCGCATAAGTTTGTGAAGAACAATACAGAATATAAGGTATCTGATTACTTTAAGAAGCTGTTAAAGAACCCTGAATTTCATCATATTATTAGTGAACTTATAGAGTTTGGTATTTTTAGATATAATCAGGATTATAAAGACCGTTACCAGGATACCGATTTGGTATTGTATAAGAAATATACTTATGAGGACGCGTGTAGGATTTTGAATTGGGAACATAATGAGGTGCCATTGAATATTGGTGGTTACAAATACGATAAAAAGACTAAAACATTCCCTGTATTTATCAATTACGATAAGTCTGATGATATATCGGATACCACTAAGTATGAAGATCATTTCACTAGTGATCACAGTTTAATTGCTATATCCAAAAGTGGAAGAAGCATAGAATCAGAGGATGTTCAAAATTTCTTGAAGGCAAAAGAGAGAGGTATTGCTGTTCATCTTTTTGTAAGAAAGAATAAAGACGATAAAATATCGAAAGAGTTTTATTATTTGGGCAGAATGGAAGCCACTGGAAATGTTCAAGAATTTACCATGGCCAACACAGAAAAAAGCGCAGTGGAAATCGAATGGTTATTGAAAACACCAATCAAAGAAGATTTATACGAATACATAATAAATGGATGAGATAAGAGGATAGCATGAGACCAGAATTTACCTATGATATGATTACCCACTTAAATAGTAGCTTGATAGAGCAGGAAATTCCATATCGAGTTCATTTTAAAAGTTCTAATGTGTCCGCGATAGAACCTTTGGGGCAATGTGCTTGTAGTGACAGAGAGCAAGATTTTCAAAAGGCGGTAACGGACTTTTTTGAATCTAAAGAAATCAAAATTCTGTTTGCTGAAGATGGATACACTTTTCAAATTCATTACAAAACAATAAAAGTAGTAGCAGCTATCATCATAGATCCGAAGCAAAAGAAAATATTTGCAACACAGAGAGGCTACGGAGAGTTCAAAGATGGATGGGAGTTCCCAGGCGGTAAAGTAGAACAGGGAGAAACACCGGAACAAGCTATTGTTAGAGAGATTAAGGAAGAATTAGATACAGTTGTTGAAGTTCAACAATATTTTGACTCCGCGGAGTATGATTATCCAAAGTTTCATTTATCTATGGATTGTTTTCTTTGTACAGTGAAGGCAGGTAATCTGTATCTGAAGGAACATGAAGCTGCTAAGTGGCTGGGAGAGGACGAACTGGATAGCGTGGATTGGCTGCCGGCGGATATGGGAATTGTGGAGAAATTGAAGGATAGACAAATATAAGAGGGGTAATTATGACAAAAGACATAGAGCAACTACAAGATGCAATTAAAAATTTTTGTCTGGACCGGGATTGGGACCAGTTTCATAATCCGAAAGATTTGGCTATTGGTTTATCAACAGAATCCAATGAACTTTTGGATATCTTTCGATTTAGGTCGGAAGACCAAATGAAACTCATGATGAAGGATGAACACAAGAGAGAACATATATCCGAGGAACTTGGAGACATATTTTTCTTTTTACTACGATTTGCGCAGATGAATGGTTTTGATCTGGAGCAGTGTTTAACAGATAAATTGGAAAAGAACAATCAGAAATATCCGGCAGAACAGGTTAAAGGGAAAAATCTAAAGTATACAGAATACTAAGTATGGGGTAATTATATGTATCGCATAACAGATGGAGATTTTCATAAAGAACAGTATGGATCAGAAAAGTATTTACAAAACTGGCCAATGCTTTATATTTTAGAAAATGGAAAAACAGCATACGTTGGACAGTCGAACCATGTACTTACCAGAATGAAGCAGCATAAAGGTAATCCGGAGAAGGACTTATTTGATGCTGTTCATTTTATTTATTCAAAAGAATTTAATCAATCTGTGACCCTTGATTATGAAGCAAAGTTAATTCAATTATTTGCTGCAGATGAAAAGTATGTGATTACGAATAGAAATGAAGGTATTGCTGATAAAGAGTATTTTAACAAAGAATATTATGATGAACATTTTACTGAACTTTGGGATCGCTTGCGGAAAAGTAAGCTTGCTAAAAAGACTATAGATGAAATTATTAACTCGGATTTGTTTAAGTATTCTCCATTTAAGGAATTAAATGATAACCAGAGAGAAGCGGTAGACCAAATTACTGATCTGCTTAGACAAAACGAAAACCAGTCAATTATAGTAAATGGTATGCCGGGAAGCGGAAAAACGATTGTTGCGGTATTTTTACTAAAATTTCTGAAAGATGATGAGTATTTTAAAACAAAGAAAATAGGAATTGTAATTCCGCAGACTTCACTTCGAAAGACCTTAAAACAATTGTTTAAAGGCATTTATGGATTAAAGTCCTCAGATGTTATTGGACCATCAGAAGTTACAAAACAGAAATATGATATTTTATTGGTGGACGAGGCTCACCGCTTACATCAGAGAAAAAATATTTCTTATATGGGAGCGTTTGATCAAGGCACAAAAAGATTAGGATTGCCTAAGAACAGTGATGAATTGGATTGGATTCTGGCACAGTGTAAATGTCCAATTTTATTCTATGATAAAGATCAGGTTATCGGACCGTCTGGAATCACTGTAAATATGGTGAAAGATAAGGTGAATACAAAATTTGGAAACAGAATGATTGCCTATTATACACTTGATACCCAGATGCGTGTCAGAGGCGGTAATGATTACATAGATTATGTGAAAAAGCTTTTAGATGGTGAAGCAGAAGCAAAAAAAGTATTTTCTGGATATGAATTTAAATTGGTAGAGCGTTTTAAAGATTTCAACGAGCTGATGTATCAAAAAGAAGAGGCAGACCAATTGTCCAGAATGGTTGCCGGATACGCTTGGGATTGGATCAGCAAAAATGATAAATCATTAAAGGACATAGAAATTGAAGGAATCAGCAAGATGTGGAACAACCGAACCGAAGGCTGGGTTCATTGTCCTACAGCCATTGATGAGGTTGGATGTATTCATTCCATACAAGGATACGATTTGAACTATGCTTTTGTTATTCTGGGTGACGATATTTACTATGATCCAGAAAAGCAGGTTATAGCAGTTAATGGGAATCATTATTTTGATAAAAATGGTAAGAAGACAGCAACAGAAGAGGAATTATTAGATTATATAAAGAATGTTTATTATGTACTCATGACAAGAGGTATAAAGGGGACATATCTTTATACTTGTGATGATGCTTTAAGAAAATACTTGAAGAAGTTTATTGATGTAATGTAGAAGGAATATAACATAACGAAGAAAGAGAGCATTTATATGGATTTAGTCCGTTTAAATGTTCTCTTTTTCAGATTAATGATTGTGCAGAAACGTTATCAATACCGGAACAACAAAATGATGGGAATATATCAGAATCGGAGGGTATAGAGAAAGCGGAGTGTACTACCCTGGGAAACACCCAACTTATGATAGTTACCCAACTGGAAAAGATAAAAAATACGGAGGCAGTTTGATTATGAAATCAGAGAAAATTACAAAACATGAGATACATAACCTTTTGGTAGAAAATAATGATATGGAAAGAAAGGTGAAATTTTTTTGAAAATGTGGTAAGATAATAAGCAAGATAATAAGTAAGATGAGGTGATAAAATGGAAAACTATAAACCACCATATTCAATTACAGAAGATATGCTTAATCTTGTGGCATCTATATCTGAAAAGCTGGGGAAAATTAATGTATATCACAATTTAGTTGCCAAACCACATTTAAGAAGAAATAATAGAATCAAATCGATACATTCATCTTTGAAAATAGAAGCTAATTCACTATCTATGGGAGAAGTGAAGGATGTCATTGATGGAAGGATTGTTTTTGGTCCTGAACGAGAGATAAAGGAAGTAATAAATGCTTATGAAGCGTATAAGATGATAAGTGATGTTGATCCATTCAGCCTAAAAGATTTAAAGAAAATCCATGGTGTTATGACCAGGGAACTAGAACTGGAAGCTGGTAATTTTCGAAATGGAGATGAAGGCGTTTTCAATGGAGAAAAGTGCATTTTTATGGCGCCGGCGCCTCACCTTGTCCCAGAATTAATGTCTGATCTATTTTTGTGGATGAAAAAGAACAAAACAAAAGTACATCCACTTATTATGAGTGCTGTATTTCACTATGAATTTGTATTTATTCATCCTTTCTCTGATGGAAATGGGAGAATCGCCAGATTATGGCATACAGTGATTTTGTCTCAGTGGAATTCAGCGTTTGAGTATATACCTATTGAGAGTCAGGTGGAGAAGTTTCAAAACGGATATTATAAAGCAATTGCAGATTGCCATGTAAACGGAAACTCTAATATGTTCATTGAGTTTATGTTAGAACAGATTGACATAATTCTTGATGAGGTGATTGGTCAGGTTAGTAGAACGGATGATACATTATCCGAGTATGTTAAAAAGTTACTTGATGTGATGGATTTTGAACTTCCATATAGTACTGTAACGATTATGAAAATGTTAGGAATTAAATCAAGAGAGACTTTTCGCAAAAACTATCTTGATCCGGCATTGGAGTTAGGCTTGGTAGTTCGTACGATTCCGGATAAGCCAAATAGTAAGAATCAAAGATATATTAAAAAATAGCGGATATGACGTAACATAAATTTGTTTTATATATGAAAGACATCAATTAAGGAGCGTGTGCTGTGTTAGAAAAAATACTTGAGCTTGTAAAACGAAATATAAAAATCCCAGATTATATATAGTTGCGCTTATGGGCATAATCGTGTTATTGTTGCTTTTTCCATGCATAGATGCGAACTATTTTTATTATAATAGAGTTGAAAAAAGAACAGAAATACTTGAGAAAGTGATTAGTTTAGATAAAGAGAAGATTACAGAGGATGAAATTTTAAAGGCAGAATATGCAAGTATTTTAAATGAAATAAGCAAGCAAAAGGATGGTAGCTTAGGAAGTGTTTTTATAACTACAAATTCTAAAGAAGTTGATAGGAATAAGTTTGTTTCGGGTGCTGCTGTTGCCTGGGGTGTTGCTTTTCTCTGTATTTTTATAAAGTTTGAAAAACGTTGGTATAAGATATTTGGGCTGCTTCTTTTTGCTCTAATTGGTTGGGGAATAGGTTATGTTTTTATGAAGTTACCTACCATAATTAGTCTCATATGCAATTACGTGGCAGGTCCGGGTATACAGGTTGTATTAATTGGAATATTGGCCACAAGTGGAAAAAAGAAATAGATTCATTATGGTACAGAAACAGAATATGAAATAAAAAGGTTTTAAATAATGAAAAAAAGTGTGCAAATATTAATAGGTATTATTGTAATAGTTATAGTATCGGCAGCGATCATTAATTTGAGTCCGGGTCTTGAGACGTGGCTTCATACTTTGACAGGCTGGTCATAAGGAGAGTAAGATGACAAATCAAATAGATGATACTAATATCAATTTAATTTCTCTTCCTGAAAATTCAAACCTGCAATTGCAAATGACTGAAGAAGGCCTATCCTTGGTAGGCGATGGACGGACTATTTGCGGTGACTTCACCCGCATACTTCCCAGAATAACCCATAGTAACCTAAGCCATGAGCTGTTAGTTAAAGCATCAAAACTCAAAGGTATAGAAGGTCCCCTTACAGCCATTGATGCCACAGCCGGTATGGGAGAAGATGCTTTTTTACTTGCAGCAGCAGGATTTTCTGTGAAGTTATATGAGAATGACCCCATCATTGCAGCACTTCTGCGGGATGCCCTTCACAGAGCCCAGGACGATCCTGAACTATCAGCAATTGCAAACAGGATGGAGTTTTTCGAAACTGACAGTATAGTCGCATTACCGCAGCTGGAAGAATCTGCAGATGTGATCCTATTGGATCCCATGTTCCCGGCCAGACAGAAAAGCGCTTTGATTAAGAAGAAATTTCAGTTGTTGCAACAATTGGAACGTCCCTGCTCTAATGAGGAAGAACTGTTAAATGCAGCTATTTCAAATCATCCACGTAGGATAGTAATCAAAAGACCTTTGAAGGGAGCGTTCCTGGCGGGAAGGAAACCTGATTATTCGCTCAAAGGAAAAGCCATTCGATACGATTGCATTGTATTGCCAAGAAACGACGAAATTCGTCAATAAAATATTTTACAAAAATAGAAATAACAAAAAAGTATAATAATAATCCTTAATTGCCCCCGGATTCGCAAGTATTTGCAATCCGAGGGCAATTTTCTTGAATTTTATTCCCATACCCTGAATGCTATCATTTACTTGTAGCAAAAAACTTTTTTCAAACTATGGGAGGTTTAAAATGAAAAAGAAACTTGTTAGCATTATTTTAGCAACAGCTATGGTAGCAACACTTACCGCATGCGGAAGTTCAAGCACTACCACAACAGCAGAGACACCGGCAGCAGAAACAACCGCAGCAGCCAGTGATGCAGCAGAGACAACTGCAGCAGGCGCTACCGCAACCGCAGGTGTTGTTTGGTATAACTTTGCAGATACTTTTATTTCCAACGCAAGACAGACATTGAACAATGTTGCAGCTGCAGATGGAACCATTAAGATCACAGATGCAGACAGCCAGAATGATACAACCATTCAGGATAACAACATGAACAATATCTTTACACAGAAACCACAGTTCTTTGTATTGAACAATATCAACAATGCAGCTACCAGCCAGATCGTTGAAAACTGTAAGACAGAAGGTATCACCACTATTTTTGCAAATACCACAAGCCCTTCTGATGAAGATTTCGCAAACTATGAAAATTTATGGTATGTATCTTCCGCATCAGAGCAGTCTGGTGAGAACATGGGTAATGAAATCGTTGATTATTTCAAATCCAATGAGAACTGGGACAGAAACGGTAACGGAAAAGTAGATTTCATCGTATTGCAGGGTATTCCAACTTTTAGTGATACCATCAATCGATCTTCCTACAGCTTGGCTAAGATCGAAGAAGCTGGCTTCACATTAGGAACCTGTATCGGTGGCGAAGATGTTACCGGCGTTAAGGGTGGAGATATCATCAATGGCGTTATCTGTGATTTCCAGAGAGCAAAAGCACAGGAAAATGTAGAAGCATTACTGGCAAGCTACGGCGATGATATTGATTGTATCCTGGCAGATAATGATGATGAAGCACTTGGTGCAATTGCAGCACTGCAGGCACACAGCTACTTAACAGACGATACAAACTACATTCCTGTAGTAGGTGTTGATGCGACAGCAGCAGGCTGTGAAGCCATTAAAAATGGAACTATGCTGGGTACTTCTTTGAACAACCCTGTTAAACTTGGTAAATGTATTTACAAGTTAATGTATCTGTTAACTAACGGCGAAGAAGTTACAACTGAGACAATTGGTATGGACGGTGTAACTGTTACTGATCACAAGATCATTATCAACTACATCCCGATTACCGTAGATAACCTGGATGAAGCAGCATACGACATTAACGATACAACTTTCTAAAGGAACTTTTCTAAAATGAATGAGGACCGGGCTCTTTCAAAGGAACTCGGTCCTTTATCTAACAACAGGAGAACAATATGAGTGACAGTCAATATATACTGGAAGCAAGAGAATTAGTAAAGACCTTTCCTGGTGTTAAAGCACTTGACAAGGTTACGCTTAAGGTAAAACCCGGAACCGTTCACGCTCTGATGGGAGAAAACGGTGCAGGTAAATCCACTTTGATGAAATGCATTTATGGTATTTACAAGCCGGATGGGGGCGAGGTATTCATCAACGGAGAAAAAGCGGAGATTTCCAACCCCAGGGAGGCCATGGACAAAGGTATTTCTATGATCCATCAGGAACTTCATCCAATTCGTCCACAGACAATCAGTGAAAATATTTTCCTGGGCAGGATTCCTTATAAAAAGGCGTTGGGCGTGAAATGGGTTGATTATAAGCGTCTGAATAACGAGGCAAAAGAGCTTTTTAATAAGCTGGAGATTGATATTAATCCCAAGATGAAGGTGCAGGAATTGTCCACCGCATATTGCCAGTTGCTGGAAATTGCCAGGGCAGTATCTTTTGGTGCCAAGATTATCATCATGGATGAGCCTACTTCTTCCCTGACCGAAAGTGAAACAGAGATTTTATTCCGTATCATAAAACAGCTGAAATCAGAAAACGTAGCTATTATATATATTTCTCATAAAATTGATGAGATTTTGCAGATATCTGATGAAGTTACGGTTATGAGAGATGGTACACTGGTAGGAAATTGGCCGGCAAGTGAATTAAGTACAGACATGATCGTCAGCAAGATGGTTGGACGTGAGATGACAAACCGATTTCCGCCGAAGAACCACACACCGGGAGAAACCTATCTGAAGGTTGAGAATTTCACCAGTTCAAATCCTCATTCCTTTAAAGATATTTCTTTTGAAGTAAAGCGTGGAGAGATCTTTGGTATCGGTGGTTTGGTAGGTGCCCAGAGAAGTGAATTGGTGGAATCCTTATTTGGACTTAGAAATATTTCACAGGGTACGGTTTATATTAATAATGAAAAAGTAACGATCAAACGTCCTATGGATGCTATCAAAAAAGGCATGGCTCTTTTGACAGAGGACAGACGTAATACCGGCATCATCGGTGCTTTGTCCATTACGGATAATACGTTAGTGGTAGAACAGAATCTTCATCCGGAACTGTTTACAACAGGAGCTTTTGTGGACTATAAGAAACGAAATGAAGCTGCGCAGAAATATGTAGATGCACTGGAAGTAAAGACTCCTACCCTGAAAACACAGATTCAGTCACTTTCCGGCGGTAATCAGCAGAAGGTTATCCTAGGCAGATGGCTTCTTACAGAACCTAATATTCTGATTCTGGATGAACCGACCAGAGGTATTGATGTGGGAGCCAAGTATGAAATCTATGAATTGATGGAGAAAATGGCAAGTGAAGGTAAATGTGTCATTATGATCAGCTCTGAGATGCCGGAATTGATGGGTATGTCAGATCGTATCATGGTAATGTGTGAAGGTCATAATTCCGGTGAAGTTTCCGGAGAAGATGTAACCGACGAGAAGATCATGATGTTTGCAAGTACATATAAGTCAGGAGAGAACGAATAATGAACAACAAAAAAATGTCATCTTTTTTAATTGATAATATCTTATATATCTGTTTGTTTATCATGATTGTAATCATAGCAATCATTTCACCATCCTTTGTATCCACCAGAGTTCTCAGCGATGTGTTGATCCAGAGTGCGCCTAAGGTACTCCTGGCAATGGGTATGCTGGTAGTCATTATATCGGGTGGTATGGATATGACTGTTGGCCGTTTGGCTGGTTTGGGAGCTGTAGTGGCAGGAACTTTTGCACAGACATCCGATTATTATCTGAAGTTTTGGCCTAATCTGGCAGAGATGCCGTTGATCGTTCCATTCCTGGTAACTGTTTTGGTTGGTGCCGGTTCCGGTGTGATCACAGGCTTGATTATTTCTAAATTTAAAGTACCTGCATTTCTGGCAGGACTTGGATTACAGCTGGTAATATATGGCGGAAACCTTTTATTCTTAAAGAAAGCACCGAATAACTCACAGCCTCTGGCAGGATACAAAGTATCATTCACAAACTTTGGTACAGGATCTATTTTTGGAATCAACTACTTGGTTATCCTGGCGATTGCGATTATGGTTATAGTGTTCATTCTGCTAAACAGAACCACACTTGGTAAAAATATCTATGCCGTTGGCGGTAACAGAGAGGCAGCCAAAGTAGCAGGTATCAATACATTCAGAGTTGATATGTTCGTGTATATATTCTCTGGTGTTTTGGCAGCTATGGCAGGTCTTATGATGTCAGCTCGTACAGGATCTGCAACAGCAGCATATGCAGAGGGCTATGAAATGGATGCTATCGCAAGCTGTATCATTGGTGGAGCTTCCTTTGCGGGTGGTATCGGTAATGTACCCGGAACCTTCCTCGGTGTTATTATTTTCAGCGTTATCAATTATGGTCTGACTTTCATAGGACTTAGTTCCTATTGGCAGTATATTGTAAAGGGTCTTATCATTGTTATAGCAGTAGCACTGGACATGAGAAAATACGCTGCAAGACAGTAAATAACAGTACGCGTTCAAATTATACTTCAGGAGGTCTCTTCCTGAAGTATAATTGACTATAAATAAGAAAAGATACTGTTTTATTTATGTCGAGAAAGGTAGAACAGCATTTGAAAAAGCAATTGCATAATATAAAATGGATAATTTTCCTTATCCTTATAACAACAGGAGCTCTTTTAACAGGCTGTACAGTGGGAAAACAGGCTTCCACGGAGGAGATGATGCGTGTATCTGTAATTCTGCCTCATAGTGATGACGATTACTGGTCCAGAATCGAACGGGGTATAATGGATAACATTAGTCTGGCTGAGGAGAATCATATCAATATCAAAATGTATGTGCCTCAGCTAAACTATAATGTGGAGCAGATGACAGATATTCTAAAGCAGCAGATCGCAGAAAAAGTAGATGTTATTGTAGTGCAGGGGAATGAAGCTCCGGATTTCCTGAAAGCTTTATATGAAGCATATGACCAGGGAATTCAAATCATCTGTGTAGACACGGATCTGCCCGATTTTGCAGACCATTTATATATAGGCACTGATAATTTCCAGGCAGGATTAACGCTCGGACAGAACATTGTAAAGATGGTAGGAGACAAAGCAGATATCACCGTTATGTCCGGTGAAAAGGGCTATCCGAATCTGGAAGAACGTATCGCAGGAATGGAAGAAGCTTTTACAGCTACACCGCAGGTGAAGATCAAAGAAGTTTTATATGATAATTATGATGGAATGACTTTCATGAAACGCTATAACGAGTCCGAAAATAATGATACGCTGGTATGCATTGAAGGAACCGGTGCACAGACCCTGACCAGAATTTTCACGGAAAAGGATGATCATTTTCAGCATATCTTTGGCTTTGATGTCACGACAGGGATTCCACTGGGTGTTGTAGAGGGTATATTAACGCAGAATAATGAAGAAATGGGAAAATGCGTGGTGGAGGAACTGGTTCATTATAGGACAACCGGCAGTTATTCTACAGATCATATTTTTACAGATACTACATGGATTACAAGGGATAATTATGATCGGGTGACAGATGCAGATGAATAAAAAGAAAATACTCAATACGGTTTTTAAAAAATATGCATTTGGCTACATACTAATGGGTTTGTCACTTATTTTTTTTCTTGGAACCTCGATGCTGGCCAGTACATACATAGCCAGACAGTACCGTAATGCAACAGAGAGGATGATTCAGATCAATGACCTGCACAATGCAGTCAATGATTTGTCGGAAGATATCAATATGGCGTATTCGTTTCTCTCCATGGACGGTATCGATCAGTATCCGCAGATGAAAAGTGATGTGGAGCATCACCTGGAAAATACAAGGCTTCAGTTAAATGAAAAATACATTAGAGAGTTGGCAGATCTGAATAGCATTATTGAAACCTATATCTGCCGTTCTGATTTACTGATAGCGGATATTGAAAGCTACATCCAGAACAGTAAAAACATCAGCCATGATAAGCTGAGTGGCGAATATGACTATGTTCAGGAAGCGTATTCCTATGTGGGAGATTGTTTTCAAAATGTTTATTCTGCAAAATACGGACAGCTGAGTTCAACAGAAAATGCATTAAAGCACGTGCAGCAAACCATTAATTTATTCTTGATTGTTTTTATATTGGTAATTGTAGTAGTTTGTGCACTCTATCTGGTTGCCATGATAAAAGATGTTATTTATTCGATTAAGACTCTGCAATCCGGCGTGAATTCCATGGAGGAAAACATTGCCGAAGCCAAGCCGATCACCTTGAAAAGCAGTGATGAATTTGAAAACCTGGCAGATGCCTATAATTCCATGCTGGGTATCATTCAGACACAGATGCAGAAGATAGCCCAGGATGCGGATATGAAAGAGCGGTTGTCAGAGGCTGAAAAGAAAAATCTGCAGATATACAGTGACTTGCAAAAGAATAATCTGGATTTCCTGCAATCCCGGATCAATCCCCATTTCCTGTTTAATACGCTGAACATGATCTCGGCACAGACCAGACTGGAACATGCGGAGAAGTCGGCAGAATTGATTGAACTGACAGCATCGTATCTTCGCTACAATCTGGACAATATTAAGAAAACAGTGACGCTGGAAAAGGAAGTACAGAACCTGAAAGATTATATTGCAATCCAGGAATATCGATATGGAGAGCGCTTCTCCTATGAGTTACTGGTAAATTGCAACTGTCTGGACCAATCCATACCATGCATGGTACTGCAGCCGCTGGTGGAAAATTCTATTCAGCATGGTATCGGTATGATGGTAAAGGGTGGCGTGATCAGGGTAAGTGCTTATAGAGAGGATGAACGCGTGATTCTGGAGATCATGGATAATGGTATTGGAGCTTCGCAGGAAAGAATCGATGAGATTGTCAGGAATCTAAAGGAAAACACCTCCAGCAGTACACATATCGGCATACGAAATATTTATCAACGGCTTAGATTATATTACAAAGACGATATTATGTTAACTATGAAAAATGCAGATCCGGGACTTGTTATTACGATTTCACTTCCCTATATACGGAATAGTCAGCTGTAGGGAACAGGGAGAAAAAGTATGAAGCTTACAATGGTAATTGCAGATGATGAACAGCTTTCCTTGAAAAGTGAGGAAATGTTAATAAAGAAAGAATTTCCGGATATTGAGATTGTAGGAATGGCAGAAGACGGAATTGAGTTGAAGAGCCTGATCGAATCTTTGAAGCCGGACATGGCAATCGTAGATATCAGGATGCCGGGACTCACCGGGCTGGAAGTAATCGAGCTACTAAAGAGTAAGGGCTGTAACACTCATTTCCTGGTAAATACAGCATATAGTGATTTTGAATATGTAAAATCCGCACTGAATATGAAAGCAGACGGATATCTGGTAAAGCCGGGAAGGCGGGAAGAAAGCATAGAAGTTATTTCTAATATGTTCAAAGCTGTAAAAAAGGAAAAGCTGGATCAGGAAAAGGATGAGGAACTAAAGACTGCCCTGCAGATTACCATTCCAACCTTTGAGAGTGAGTTATTATTATCTATTTTTACAGAACACCCAAACAAAGAGGAGTTTAACAAATACTGTGAAATCAATAAGGTAAAATTTGAACAGGGCTGTATTGTAACCATGCTCACCACTTCGAAATATGAAAAGATGGATATCCGGAAATTAAACCAGACGCTGTCAAATCTGCTGGAAGGTGTGTGCGAATTCCTGTCCACCTGTAATGATCAGTATTTGATCATTATGCTGATTATTCCGGAAGAAATCGAAAGTAACAGGGTGAAGACCTGGTGCGGAGAAATCGCACAGCTCATCGCAGATGAGATGGGAAAAGAGGCCAACACTAACTTACAGTACGGACTGGGAAATATTTATCATGAATTTACGGATATGAAGCTATCCTATTCAGAAAGTCTGAGAGAACTGGTAAGCCAGGAAAACAAAAATGATTTCCTAAATGAATCCACAGAGAAAATTGATAAATATATCGGGATGGCGAAAAATCATATCTGCCAAAACTACAAGGAAGATATTTCTTTAGATGATTGTGCAAACGAGGTAGGAATCAGTCCTTTTTATCTGAGTCATATTTTCAGGGATACAACAGGTCAGACTTTTGTGGAGTATTTGTCTGTGGTGAGAATTGATAAAGCCAAGCATTTATGCAGTGATAAAACGCTTTCCATCAAGGAAATCGCTGCGCAATGTGGATACAGTAACATTACATATTTTTACAGGGTATTTAAAAAAGCAACCGGCGTTACAATTGGAGAATATAGAAAGGGGAACAAAAATGTCTAATGCAAGTGACAAAATGAGAAGAGAATGGAGTGCTAACGATGCTGCAAGAGATGCAGGATTGCAGACACCGGATGATATTGTAAGATTTGATAACATTCAATATAGCACAGATCCAAAGTGGAATATTCTGGATGTATATAAACAAAAAGAAGCCAAAGGCAAAATGCCTGTTATCGTCATCGTACATGGTGGTGGCTGGGTATACGGAACCAAGGAAATATATCAGTTTTACGGTATGGGATTGGCACAGAGAGGGTTTACAGTAGTCAGCTATACCTACAGACTGGCTCCCGAAGTGAAATACCCGGCTCCATTGGAAGACACAAATGCAGTAGTAGAATGGATGTATGCCAACAGTGAGAAATACGGTTTTGATATGGAACATGTATTTATGGTAGGGGATTCTGCGGGGGCACATTTACTGGGACTCTATTGCGCTATTTGTACCGATCCGGATTATGCTGCCCATTATGATTTCAAAGTACCCAATCACTTCTGTCCGAAGGCAATCGGTATGAACTGTGGAGCGTATAAACTCTATGAGCCGGATGGTTCCCTCGCCGGCGGTGCAGTAGACGGTGAACTGATGGGCGACTTCCTGCCGGAGAACGGTTCTGCAAAAGAGAGGGCCTTGATCAATGTAATAGACCATGTGAACGCAAAATTTCCGCCGGCATATATCATGACTGCCTGGGGAGATTTCTTAAAGGAGCAGGCGCCACTACTGGAAAAAGCTTATAAAAAAGCCGGTGTAGCGTTTGAAAGCAAGGTCTATGGAGAAGAACAGAAGCCTCTGTATCATGTGTTTCATGTGACAATGCAGGAACCGGCAGCGAGAGAATGTAATGATGCAGAATGTGATTTCTTTAAAAAGCAGATGTGAATGTACTTTTGATATAAGAAAATCAAAATGTACTTTAAAAAATATAAAGGAACTCAAATTTTAGACTTTGAATTTGAGTTCCTTTTTGAGTTCTTTGGATAAAATTTAAGTTGATTGTAGGAACTCAAAAAATATGAGAGCATCTAAAAAAAGGAAAGGATTTTTTAATGAAAAATAGAATAAAATATATATCTGTTCTGATGATGATTCTGCTACTTGTGTATCCAACGATAATTGGCATTACCATGAATCAATACGCTTCCTACATACCCTCTGAACCCGCCCAAATCCTACTCTACGGTGAGCAGCATGGCAGTGCTGCAATTTATCAGGAGGAACTTGCACTGTGGGAGAAATATTACGCGGAGCAGGGCATGAGAGATTTATTTATCGAAATGCCTTATTATACAACGGAATATCTCAATCTCTGGATGCAGGCATCAGATGATACTATTATGACAGTGAAGACGATGTTTACCGGGAAAATGCCATGGCAGAGAATTTTATTAGAGAATACGATAAACTGGGGAATTTACCTATCATGGGTATCTACGGTAGTGCGCATACAGATCCAAGGCAAATGAATTTCACCGGGGAAGTAGACAGCATGGCTAAACAGTTAAAAGAGCATTATGGAGATATTGTTCAACATAAATCTTTAGCAGTAAGGGATAGCAGGAATAAGTAATCATATATTAACGTGAAGGTATGAAAGAATAAATCGTAAAATTGGAACAGGAAAGAGCTCACAGATGATAGAAAAGAATCTAAAGAACTTTAACATTGCGCAGATCTGTAATTCCGGGCAATGTTTTCGCATGACACAGATCAGTGAGAATACATATAGCATCATTGCAAATGACAAGTATCTGGAGTTGACACAGGTAGAGAATGTTTGTACTTTTTCATGCAATGAAGAAGAGCTTGAAAACTTTTGGAAACAATATTTTGATCTGGACACCGATTATATGGTTTACATAAATCAAATTAACCCCAAGGATACTTATCTCATATCGGCAGCAGAACTGGGTGCCGGCATTCGTATCCTACAGCAGGATTTATGGGAGATGATCGTTTCATTTCTGATTTCTCAACAGAATAATATCGTGCGGATTCGCAGATGTATCCAGAATATCTGTGAAAAGTATGGCGAGAGAAAGGTGAATTTCAAAGGAGAAATCTATTACGCCTTTCCAAAGCCGGAAGCACTTGCAGGTCTGGATGAAGATGCACTGAAAGAGTGCAACCTGGGTTACCGCAGTAAATATGTTGTAAGAACTGCGGGATGTTTTGCAAACGGACAGACCAGCTTGCAACAGATCAGTCAGATGAACTATCCGGAGGCAAGGGAAGAATTGTTGAAGCTATTTGGAGTCGGTGAGAAGGTGGCAGATTGTATCTGCCTGTTTGCCCTGCACCATCTTCAGGCCTTTCCTATAGATACCCATATCAAGCAGGCCTTGGAGAAACATTATAAAAAAGGATTCCCCAAAAGGCGATATAGAGGCTTTGAGGGAGTTTTACAGCAATATATATTTTATTATGAACTAGTAAAAGGATAGAAATGATATAGATATGTAAACAGTCACAGAAATGTGGCTGTTTTTTGTTGTCACATTCATATGTTCGATTCCAAGTCCCGACTTTCTCCCCACCACTATGCAATAATACATATATCACAAAGAAACAACGAACCCAAAATCACATACAAGGAAATCAATGGAGGAAAAAACATGAGTGATTGGAATCAAAACGGAAGCCACGATTCATTTGACAGTTACATGGATTACAGTGCAGCGAATTCAAGTTCTTCAGGCAGAACTTCAGATACATGGATGTATTTTCTAATATTGCTTGCTGTAAGTGTATGTCCACCATTAGCAATCATTATTTTTATTGCAATACTGTTGTTTAAACACTGACGCGCTTACAGAAAGGAGAAATACACATGGAAAAATTATATTTTACAATAGCAGGTACCAATCAACATTACGGCCAGGAATTTTTTGAGCCGAAGATGACTGTCAAACTGGTAAAAGAGCCGGATAATGTATTGGGAACAGTATTATATGTACTGCCCAAGGGCGTTCTCTGCGCTATCAATGAGCCGCCACAGGAAAATGCATATAATGAACAATCAACAAACTAGTTTACATAATTCGGAACAACTATAAATGAATATATAAACTAATACATAAATGAATAAATAAAAAGATATATTGGCTTATGCACCAAAAAAGGATAAACTAATAGCAGTAAGGTTTGAATGTTTTTCACAAATCTGGAGACCTATGGAAACACAGATGAAGTTCATCGGAGGAATACATAATGGCAGATATCCGGAAAGAAAATGGTTCTGAAATACGCTCAGGTTCATCCCAAAAAGAAGGCAAAGCCCGCAGTAATCAGAAATTGAAAATCATGTATCTCATGAAAATTCTAATGGAAAAAACTGACGAGACTCACAGTATCACGCTGGGAGAGATTGTGGAAGAACTGAAACGATATGATGTAACGGCCGAACGTAAAAGTCTTTACAGTGATATAGAATTAAAACTTCTAGTGGACTCTGTCCAGTCTGCAAAATTTATCACCGAGAAAAAATCCCGAGAACTAATTCATAAAATAGAAAGCTGCGCCAGCGAGTATGAAGGAAAGCAGCTGCAACGCCAGGTTTTTGTAAGCGGTCGTGTTAAGACTATGAATGAGAGAATCTACTAGAATGTGGATGCAATTCATGAAGCCATTAATCGAAACGTGAAGATCACATTTCAATATTTTAACTGGAATGTGGAGAAAAAGATGGAACTTCGAAAAAATGGTGCCCGATATGAAGTCAGTCCCTGGGCACTTTCCTGGGATGATGAGAATTATTATCTGGTAACGTTTGACGGTACTGAGAATATGATCAAGCATTTTCGTGTGGACAAAATGATTGATGTGCAGCTTACCAACCAGAGACGTGAAGGCAAGCAGAAATTTCAATCTTTTAACATGGCTGAATATGCCAGGAAGATGTTCGGCATGTTTGATGGAGAAGAAGAGAATGTGAAGCTGCTTTGTGAAAACAGAATGGCAGGAGTTATCATTGATCGTTTCGGGCAGGATGTGCCCATGATAAAATTGGATGATGATCATTTTCAGACCAGCATAAGGGTTGCGGTGAGCAGGCAGTTTCTGTCATGGGTGATGTCCCTTGGCGAGGAAGTTGTGATTACAGGCCCTGAGGATGTTTTGGCACAGGTAAATGAAGAAATCGACAGATTGATCAGGCAGTATAGAAAATAATGTTGGAGGCAAGAACATGAAATACACAACGAAAAATGAGACCACAGGATTTGATTTTGGAGGTTCTGTCATTGCAGAAGCCAAGCAGATGATTGGTTATTTTTATATGCTCTTAGATGATGTGAGGATCAAACCGGAGAATTCCTGTAACCGTGATATTCGAGAGATGAGAACAAACAACCTTAATTTCACCATAACCAATGGGCAGATTACCGCACTAATTGAAGAAGGTTATAAAGTTTACGATGCCAATGAAAAATTGGTACGTCAGGAAGCTGATAAAACAGTACCACAGGAAGAATATAACGAAGTACTAAAATCAGTTGCAGAAGGATCCATTTATTCTCTGGAGAAAAAAGAAAACGAGTACATAATCGATATAGATACAGAGGAACATAATTATCATATGATAATTGCCGGAACCGAGGATATCGAGGAGTGGGACCGTTTTTTGACATTGGAATAATTTGACTGGATAGACAGAAGATAATCTGACTTAAAACACAGAATGGAGATAAAAATGGAAAGTAGATATCAACCACCCATCAGAACCGGTTTATTGGATTTCTTTAGAAACAGTTCAGGATGTCAATTTGTTATTCCTGTGTATCAGAGAAATTATACCTGGACAGCAGGAAAAGAAGTAAGACAATATTTAGATGATATGAAAAGTGTTTTGCAGGGAGAATATGACAATCATTTTTTAGGCATTATGATTTATATGGATAAGCCTATTGATTTTTCTGCCAGAGAACTTTCTGTGATTGATGGGCAGCAGCGTTTAACTACTACGTTTTTAACTTTATATGCAATCAAGGAATTGTTTAGACTACAGGGACAGGCTGAGCAGATCAATAACTTGGAAGGACAATATTTAACGAATCCTTTTTCAACGGCTAAAATGAAATATAAATTAAAGCCGTTAGTGTCTGATGATGAAGTATACAAATGTATTGTAGAAGAACGTATGGATGACATCGCAGATCAGGAGTCAAATGTATATAAGAACTATTTTTTTATATTGGATTACATAAAAGAACTGGTGGAGACGGGACATACCTTAAATGATATTCTCTTTGCAATGAATAAATTATATGTGGTATGTGTTCCTATTTCAGAAAATGACAATGCACAGAAGATTTTTGAAAGTATAAATGCCACCGGGGTAAAATTGACAGCATCGGATTTGATACGAAATTTCATTTTGATGGATCTCCAAAGCGATATTCAGGAAGAATATTATGCAAAGTATTGGAAAAAAATAGAGGATTATATTTCCAGTGATGCCAGGAAACTGGAGTTATTCTTCAGAATGTTTCTGGCTGTGAAGAATATGTCTCTGCCAAACAAAAATGTAGTATACAGACTATTTGTAAAGTGGTTTAAAGAGTCGGCTAAGGAGACCAAAGATATCCTTGAAGAAATTGTTTCTTATGCAGAAGCTTATCATTTTATTTATAAGAAAAATCCGAATGAAATTGACGGCACTATAAGACCTTTTTTAAAGGAATTCAGACGTATCCTGACAGATATGCCTGCTCCGGCTTTAATGGAATTCTTTTTGATATATAGAAGAGGCGGAATAACTGCCAAAGCATTTGCAGGTATTATAGAGGTGATCAGTTCTTATGTGATCAGAAGAAGCTTGTGCAATTACGATACAAGTAGTATTACCAGACTATTTCCAACATTTTTAAAAGATGTTTTGACAGACTGTGATGGAGATTACAGCAATATCGTTGAAGTTGTAAAGAAGGACCTCATCGTAAAAAATGCCGGCAATAGTATGAATATGCCGGATGATGGTCAGATGAAAGAGCTTATCCAAAATGCTAATATGTATAATCTTCGTTCCACATTGCGAATCGTGTTTGATCGAATGGAATTGGAAAACAACTCAGAGCCTGTTGACTTGAGCATGCTAAGCGTTGAGCATCTGATGCCACAGACACCTACCAAAGAATGGTTTGAGGCACTGGATGTTGATGAGGAAACATATCAGAAAAATCTCCATAGACTGGGAAATTTAACATTGGCGTCCAAGAAGGATAATAGCATAATGGGGAATAAACCATGGAGCTATAAAAATGAAGTTTTAAAAGGGACTTCTCACCTTAAACTAAATGAAAAATTATTAAGGATAGAGCATTGGAACATTGATGAGATAGATAAACGTACATATGAATTAATAGATCGAATTATACAGTTATATCCATATCCGAAAATCAGTAAGGAAATCATTCCAAGAGAAGAGATTTTCATTGATATTAATGGTGTGGCTGCAAAGGGATTTTTATCACTGGATGATGGCAGTGTAGAGGTAGATATAGGCTCTCAGCTTGCTAAACCGGAGAATATAGATAAATATCCGGAAATTGAGGAAATAAGACAGGATCTGCTGGATGATGAAATTATTGCAGAGGTAGACGGAAAACTTCAGTTTGTAAAACCCTATGTTTTTTATTCAAAATATGCAAAAGCAACAGCGATGAGTACGGTTGCCAATATCCTGATGCTTGGCAGGCGAAGCGGCTGGAATTGCTGGACAGATGCATCCGGAGTTTCGGTAAAAGACAAACCTGTTTTAAAAGAAAGATTTCCATATGGAACTACATTGGAGAAGGAGTAAATATAGAATGCACAAGAATTCATACCGATTCTTGTGCATTTTTGCAAGAAAATTATTGTTCAAGTCCTGCACGATACAGCTCCCAGGCAATTCGAGCACTTTCTTCTAATTCTTCCATGCAGTAAAAAGCATCCAGCATGTCTTTGCCCGGAACAACAGGACCATGATTTTTTAAGAGATAACCATCACTTTTCCCGATCCGTTCCCGAAAAGCAGTAAAGAGTTCTTCAGAACCGGGTTTTTCATAGGGAATCAGACCAATCGTTCCAAGCTTCATTTTTAAATAAGGAGTATGGAGAGGAACGCAGTCTGATTCCAAGGGGTTGGGGACAATGCTCCAGAGAACAGAATAAGTACTGTGGGTATGGAGCACTGCACCTATATCAGGCTTTGCATGGTATAGGTCTAAATGAAGCGGCCATTCTTTGCTGGGGTTACGGTCTGTCAGGCAGGTACCGTCTAATGTGAGTTCAGCAAAGTCATTTTCTGTCAGTGTACCAAAACAGGTTCCGCTGGCAGAAATATAAATATGGTCATTATGGCGAAAACTAAGATTGGCTGAAGAACCGGTAGTTTTGCCTCGGTCAAATAAGGAATGAGCCACCCAGATGGCATCATGTAATTTTTGTTTTAATAGTTCATCCATTTTATGTTAACTCTCCTGTTCTGTATCTGCTAATGCTCTAGCAAAGAAGTCTTCCTGTCCAAAATTTCCACTCTTTAAAATAAGCCGGATATTTCTGTTTTCGGTTGGCACCATAATGGGCACGCCCGGTGCAACGCTTTTTCCAATCCAATAAGAAGAATAGCATAACTTTTTGGTAACAGCACCTGAGGTTTCACCACCGGCGGAGATGATCCTGGTATAACCGCTTTGTACTGCACGGGCGGCCAGCTCTGCAAGAGCATTTTCCAGCAGGGAGGCAACTTTTTCCATGCCCAGCGACTGGAATTCTTTTACTTTATCCGGTGAATCTGAACTGTACACCAGAACGGTTTCACTTTCAGTCGTATTTTCTTTAATATAATTCCATGCATCCTCTACGGTCTGCGAACCTTCCAGCATTGCCTTGGGGTCTAATTTATAGGAAGGCTTTCCCTGGCTTTGATAACATGCGATCTGTCCCAGAGTAGCCTTGGAACAGCTGCCTGCAAGTAAAAGAGCTTTTCCCTTTGTGGCACTTTCAGGAATAAGACCTTTACCGCTTCCCTGACCGATCCAGATCCTTGCCAGTGGCTCTAAAAGTCCGCTGCCGCCGGTGAGAAGTGGCAGATGCCAGAAAGCTGCCGCAATCTTTGCACCGTCTTCTATTGTAGTATAATCCGGAATCTCATAGCATGGGGCAGACGGTATCGCGTTTGCAGGAAAGACATCCAGTTCTTCAGAGGTCAGTTCGTGACAGGGATAGATACTCTGAGGCTTCATCAACTCGGCTATTCTTGCATCCCACATAGGAGTAAGGGGGTGATCCTTCATATGGCTTTCATGAAGGGGAATACCGTTCACGTATAGGCAGCCATTTTTTACGATTCTGCCGTTTACCGGTAAAGCGGGACAAAGTATGGAATACGGTGATTTTGTAAAATTCATCAGTGCGTCAGCAACCGGTCCGATATTGCCCTTAAGGGTAGAGTCAAAGGTAGAGCAATATTTGAAATAAATCTGTTTTACATTTCTGCTTTTTAAAAAAGCAGCCGCGGCAAGGGTATCAGCTATAGCAGCCTCTTTTTCCTGCGTACGTGATTTGAGTGCAATCACGATTGCCTGTTCTTCCTGTCCGTTAGACGGATCGGTCTCTACATCGGTAGTTTCCGGTACCCCATTATATAATCGAACGCTCATGCCACCCTTTACCAGAAAAGAAGCGGCATCACTTGCGCCTGTGAAATCATCAGCAATACATCCTAAAACAGCCATTGTAAACCTCCTGAAATATTTTCTTACTACATTATATAGCAAAATTCGTGCCAGTTAAAAAACGCGACAAAATACGCTGGCGGAAGTAGAAAACCATCGTTTCATCAATTGACTGCAACAATAGCACGTTGTAAAATGAAACAAAACAACGATAATGCAACGTTTTAATAAGGAGACAAATATGATTCGCTTACTTTTCATAGTACCCTATCCGGAACTAAAGGAAAAGGTGGAAACTGTAATGAAAAGCCATCCTGAGAAGAAAAGACTGGATGTACAGATTCGGGTGATGACGGTAGAAGAGACACCGGACGTTCCGGCAGATGAATATGATGCCATTATTGCCAGAGGCTATACTGCCAATAAAACAACGGAAATGTATAAAAATGTACCAACCGTTGATTTGGCTATTTCCGGTTATGATATTTTTCAGGCAATCTATGAATGCAGTGAAACCTATCATCCAAAAAAAATTGCAATCTGCAGTTTCAGTGGAAGAATCTATGAAGTGCGCAGTATGTGCGAACATTTTGGAATTCAGGCGGAGGTTTATGCACCGGCTGATTACAAGGAGTTGCCGGAAACAATGGAAAAAATCCAATCTTCGGGCTGTGAAGTAATCGTTGGCGGATATTCCATCAATATATTGGCAAAGAAAAAGCATGTTCCGTCTGTTATTATTAAAACCGGTGAGAATACAATCTTACATACTGTAAATGAAGCAATTCGTACCGTTGACAGATTACGTGCTGAGAAGGTGATTTCCCAGATGTATAAAACCGTCATATATGAATCAAGAGATGGCGTTATGTATGTGGATCGGGATGGTTTTATCAGAGTCAGAAATCAGGAAATCCGTAAAATGAACGGGGACGTCAGTATTAAGGATAAAAAGATTTCAGATACTTTTCCCTATTTGGTTCCGATTTACAGAAGTGTAGTGGCTTCCGGACAACAGGAGGATGGCAGGATCCTCACGATACCAAAGACGAAATTGACGGTATCAGTTCGTTGTACGCCTGTTATTGCAAATAAAGAAATATCAGGGGCCGTGATCTCACTCAGCGATGTTTCCATGATCCAGCATTTAGAGGGTCAGATCAGACAGAAACTGGGTGAACGGGGATTAAAGGCAAGGTATCATTTTGAAGACATTATTCATGAAAGCGATGTCATTGAGCAAACCATTCAGACAGCTAAGAAGTATGCTGTTTCCGAGTCAAATGTGATTGTTGTGGGAGAAACCGGAACCGGAAAAGAATTATTCGCCCAGAGTATTCACAACAGCAGTAAGCGTAAAAACGGTCCTTTTGTAGCGATTAACTGTGCAGCACTGCCGGAAAATTTACTGGAAAGTGAACTGTTTGGATATGTAGAAGGTGCTTTTACCGGTACTGTTAAGGGTGGTAAGATGGGTTTATTTGAGCAGGCTCATGGCGGGACTCTCTTTTTAGATGAAATAGGTGAGATTTCCCTGCCGATTCAAAGTAAATTATTGAGAGTTCTGCAGGAAAAACAGGTACGGAGAATTGGCGATAATAAAGTGATCGATATTGATGTCCGGATCATTGCAGCTACCAATCGCAGTTTGCCACAGCTCTGTGAGAAAGGAACTTTCCGAAGAGATCTGATGTATCGACTGGATGTTCTCAGATTGTTCATTGTACCTTTAAGAGAACGAAAAAATGATGTGGAACTATTGTTTCAGCATTTGCTGAAGCCGCAGTGCAAAGAACAGGAAAGCCCTATGGTACAAATGGAACCGGCAGGTTATCGGCTGCTCCATGAGTATCCGTTTACCGGCAATATCAGAGAACTTAAAAATATAGTAGAGAGGGCTACTGTATTTTGTAAGGATGGGATTATCACGGTTCAGAATCTGACGGAAGCTTTATATCCACCGGATTTTTCTACTGATATAAGTAAGAGTGAGATCGTAAACATTGCGGAAGAACTGCCTCAAAGTGAAGAGGAAAGGATTCGGAAAGCATTGCGCTTGTGTGATGGCAGCAAAACAAAGGCTGCCAAATTATTAGATATGGATAGATCTACTTTGTGGCGTAAATTGCAAAAATATGAAATAGAATGATGTAAATGGTGCAAAAATGTTGCAACGGACGCAACACTTTTGCACCAATTTTATTTCATATACGAGAAATATAACGAAAAACTGGGAAAAAAATAATTGGCACGCTTTTTGCATAATAGATATGTGTTACATAAAGTTGCATAATCCGACAGGCGAGAAAAGAGTTGTCCATCTCTTTTAAACCCGGAACGGAAGAGAAAAAACTTGGGAGGTTACGTGTATGTCAACAGCTTATGTATTAATCGTTTTTGCGGTGGTCATTTTATTGATGATCATTCTTATTTCCAAATGTAAGGTAAATGCAGCAATAGGTATTTTGATTTCAGCTTTGATTCTGGCGATCGGCCTGAAAACTCCATGGGTAGATATAGAATCTACCATCAATGGTGGTTTCTCCGGTACGATTAAGAGCGTAGCAATTGTTATTTTCCTGGGATGTACCATGGGTACTGTTTTGGAAAAGACAGGCGCAGCAGTCCGTATCACAAAATGGGCTATCAGCTTAGTCGGTGAAAAGAATATGATCTGGGCAATTGCACTTAGCTCAGCTATCCTTGGTATTCCGATCTTTGCAGATACCGTTGTTATTCTGTTAATCCCAATCGTTTCTTTATTGGCAGTACAGACTAAGAAATCCATGATGAGTTATGGTACAGCATTGTACTTAGGTGCATTGGTAACAGCATCACTGGTTCCACCAACACCTGGTCCTGTATCTGCAGCAGCACTATTAAATGTTCCTCTGGGACAGGCTATTCTCTGGGGTATCATCGTTGCTATACCAAGTGTAATTGGTGCAACTTTATATTGTATGACATTGAAAACTCCGGTTGCTCCTAAGGAAGAATTCTTATCAGCAGCAAAAGAAAGTGAAAATGTAGAACTTCCATCTCTTGGAAAGTCTTTAGCACCAATTTTATTACCTTTAGGTTTGATTTTCCTGAATACCGTAGTATCCGTTATTTTACCGGAAACACCAATTGCAAATTTCTGTTCTTTCATTGGTAGCCCGTTAGCAGCATTATTCTCCGGCTGTATCATGTCCTTATTCTTAACCGGTAAGAACTGGAAGTCCAAGATGGTATTGAATGACTGGGTAAATGATGGTATCAATGCAGCAGCAATGCCTATTATCGTAACCGGTATGGGTGGTGCACTTGCAGTATTCGTAAAGAATGCAGGTGTAGCAGATAAGATTGCAGAAATTATTGCAAATTCTCCATTCCCTGCAATTTTGATTCCAATTGTTATCGCAGCACTGATCCATGTTGTAACCGGATCTAACTCCTTAGCAGTTATGACAGCAGCAGCACTGGTTGAGCCAATGCTTACTACACTTGGTATTTCTCCTGTAGCAGCATTCCTGGCATGTGGTACCGGCGCTTTAATGTTCAAACATGCAAACTCTTCAGGATTCTGGGTAACCGTATCCATGTCTAATATGGATGTTAATCAAGGTATCAGAGCCGTTGGCGGTGCATCAACTGTAGCCGGATTTGTTGGCGCAGTATTAACCTGTATCTTAGTGTTCTTACATGTAATCTAATGTAAGCACTGAAGATAAATTTTACCAAAGATACGAAACACAAAAGAATAGCGATCAGAAGCACAAAAGAATAATTGTTAAATACAAAAGAATTCTTATAAAAATACAAAATATAAAATAAATAAAAAATAGTAAAAAAATCATCTGAAAATGGACAAGCACATAGATAAACAAATAAGAAAGGAATTTTAAGGATGAAGAAATTTGTTACCAGGGCAGCACGATTAAACAAAGCCTATGATATTGAGTTAATTGAAAGAGAATTAGAATGCGGGGAAGATGACATCATCGTAAAGAATCATATGATGGGTATCTGCGGCTCAGACAAGAGCTTTTATCGTGGCAACATGCCACCACAGACCGCAGAATTTCGCCAGCCACCGGAATTTCCATTCCTGCTTGGCCATGAAAGTGGTGGTACTGTAGTTGCAGTAGGCAGCCGTATCAGCGACTATAAAGTTGGAGATAAAGTAATTGCATTTGGCTGGAATAACAATTTTGCAGATTATTTCAGAGCAAAGAATTTCCAGTTACAGCCGGTTCCGGAAGGACTGGATATGGACATTGCAAGTTTAGGTGAGCCAACTTCCTGCGCTATGTATTCCGGGTTAAATACCGGTGTACAGCTGGGTGATACCGTAGTAGTTATGGGTGGCGGCTATGCCGGACAGATCATTGCACAGTGCTCCAAATTAAAAGGTGCACATCAGGTTATCGTAGTAGATGTTTTGGAAGGAAAATTAAATCTGGCTAAAACATTAGGTGCAGACATCGTTATCAATTCTAAAGAAGAGGATCCGGTTGCTAAGGTAAAAGCATTAACCGGAGGTGTTGGTGCAGATGTTGTAGTAGAAGCAGCAGGCACTGCAGAATCTTTTAATGCAGCAAGTGCCATGATCAAACATAATGGAAAATTCGTTTTTTACAGCTGGGTGACTACACCTGTTACTTTGAATATCAGTCGTTGGCATGACGATGGCTTGGAATTTGTGAATACCTGTCTGGTACATCACACATGGCAGCAGCGTTATGTCTGGGTACCGGAAACACTTCGTCCGATCATCCAGGGTTCTGTTAAGATCAAACCTTTGATCACTGATGAGTTCAAATTGGCAGATATTAAAGCTGGATTTGATTTAGCGGACAAAGACGATGCAGCAATTAAGATTGTATTCCGTCCATAAGAGTAATGAAAAGTGCCTGCCGATCCCAGGACGGCAGGCAGATAACAAAATGTTTTGTTTCAAAAGAAATGAGGAGTGAGGAAATCAAAAATGGATTATACAAATTTAATTAATGATAAAAGCGGAAAAAAATCTAAAGTTGGTATTATCGGAGCAACCAAGGGTTATGGATATACATTATTAGCACAGATTCCCCATGTAAAACATATGGAACTCAGAGTTATCTGCTCCCGTCATACAGATGAATGTGTGGATGTACTGACTGAAATCGGTTATGATACAAAGAAAATTGTTGTTTGTGCAGACAAGGCAGAAATTGATAAAGCAGCCAATGATGCAATTTTAGTAGTTAGTGATTATAAGCTGGTTATGGAATGTGGTATCACGGCAATGGTAGAGTGTACCGGAAATACAGCAGTCAGCTCTGATGCAGCACTTCTTGCACTGAACAAGAAGATCAACGTATACATGGTTTCCAAGGAAACAGACAGTGTATGCGGACCATTATTGAATAAAGTAGCAGCAGACAATGGAGTTGTTTATTCTCTGGTAAACGGAGATCAGCCACGTAACCTTCTGGATCTGTATTCCTGGGCTATGTTACTGGGACTGGATGTGGTTTGTGCAGGTAAAGCCAGTGAATATGATTTCGTATGGGATCGTGAAAACGGAGATATTACATACACTGACGGCAGCGGCAGAGTAGAGAATATGCCTGAGATGTTAGATTGCTGGTACTATGAAGGAACAGAAACATTAGAAAAACGTCATAAATTACTGGAAAAATATGAGGAGGTTATTTCAGCTGATTTATGTGAAATGAATCTGGTATCCAACGTTACCGGATTGGTACCATCCAAACCATTCCTGAATTATCCGATTGCAAAGATCAGCGAGCTTGCTAATATTTTCATTCCAAAGGAAGATGGCGGTATCTTAGATAAAACGGGCGTTGTAGATGTATTCTATAACTTAAGAGGAAAAGATGAAGCCAGCTTCTGCGGTGGAGAATTCGTAGTAGTCAGATGTGAAAATGAAAAGATGTGGGAGATCCTGAAAGGAAAAGGACATGTTATGAGCCGCAATGATAAATATTGCTGCATCTACTATCCATACCACTACATGGGAATGGAAACGCCGGTATCTATTTTACTGGGTGATTTCATGCAGATCGGAACCCATGCCGAATGCCGCCAGGTATCCGTTCTGGCAGGTGTAGCAAATAAAGACATTCCAAAGGGATCAGCATTAAAGGTAGAAGGACATCATCATGCAATTGATGGTTTGATCCCTGAACTGCTGGAAAGAAAAGCAGTTGGAAATCTGGCACCATTTTATCTGTTAAATGGTATGACACTCTTAAGAGATGTGAAAGAAGGGAATCCGGTTACACTGGAGGATGTGGATTTGACTTCACTGAAGACCTATGAGTATTTTGCAGAAGGATTGAAACTGTAGTTTAACCAATTAAAGAATGTAATTAAGTAGTGAGCCGGCAGTGGTGTGGGTACTTACCCTTCCATTGTCGGCTCGCACGTTTAAGAGTCTCTAATACGTGTTCACAGACAACGGAAGGGTAAGTATCCACACCACTACCTGGTCACTACATATATTATGTTTCTTTTAATTGTCAATCTGCAGTTTATGGTGCCAATGGTGCAAAGACTCCAGTTACAGCAGTTGAAAAATTGTGGCAGTCTAGTCTTGGCTACAGGCCGGGCCAATTGCAGATTAAATTGGAATAAAGTACATAGAATGGGATGACTATATCACTCTGAGAGGCACGGCCTTTGTTGTAATGTAAGGATTAGCTGTATATGGTATGCGATCAGGTATCAGATGGAAAAGCTTCAGCCAAATGCTATTGTGCCGGTATATCTTTCCGCGGCAACGATTTATTGCAATCATGGCAGGCTGGATGATGCAATCACAATGTTGGAGAGGTTCGCGACTGTCTGCGTAGAGGGATTCTTTCCATTTGAGTTACATGGAGATTCTTATTTTGATCTCATCGATGATTGGTTTGCGGATTTTGATATTGGAAAGGGGGCACCGCAGGATGCAAAGTATATTAGGAAATCCATGATTTCTCTGGTAAAGGACAATCCTGCATTTGAAGCATTAAAAGAAATGCCACGGTATAAGGCTGTTGTAAAGAAAATGGAGAGCTTACTATGAAAGAGCAGGAATATGACATTGGAAGTTATAAAAGCCAGTATTGTGATGCAAACAGTGACTCATGCAGTTACTCATGTAGCATGTGATATACTTGCTTTTATGATCATAAACTAAACCATTGGTTCACTGTAAAAATATTCTTTTCGTACTATTCTGTAACAGACGACAAAAACCGTTTTGCAGGAGGGTGACGAAATGGAAAAAATAATTTTTACAAACAACCAAATAGCATTTGAATATGTAGCGTATATGATCATTGGAAGTTATTTCCAAAAAACAATTTGCAGAAAGCGTTTACTGGAGCAGAAAATGAGGCTGCAGTATCTGGAACAGAGGCTGGAAAGTCAGCTTCAATTAGAAGAACGCTGCATCTTTTTTACAGAAAATCATCTGAAAAGAGAACTTCCGCCTGACATATGGAATGAGACTATGGAAGTTCATTTTGTCCCGGATCCATGGGGATTGAGACATGAACTTCGGTTTAACAGTCCGCATTATATGCTTAGAATCCAGGTGGTATATCTGGAAAAGTATAAATGCAAAATTGATTTCGATTTAAGAATGCTAAGTGCAGCATAGTCAGATAAAACTAAAAGCAATTTGGTAAATAGTCAAGAAGTATTTTGATTTATTTTTCATACAGAAGGGTAACTTTAATAGACCTACGGCTTTCATAACAAAAAACGTAGATTAGGAATGCGATATGGATTACCTACT